>CAZKNH010000001.1:0-5952 GCA_964553875.1 uncultured Gammaproteobacteria bacterium
TCATGCGCTGGCCCGGCGTGATCCCGGCCGGGCAGGTGAGCGAGCAGGTCGGCATCACGATGGATTTCACGGCGACGATGCTCGCGGTGGCGGGCGCGACGCTCCCCGAAGGCTACACGCCGGAAGGCATCGACCTGCTGCCGATCGTCACGGGCGCCGCGCCTCCCGTCGAGCGGACGCTGTTCTGGCGCGCCGGTAACGCGAGCGCCGTGCGGAGCGGCGATCTCAAGCTGATCCAGCAGGGGCAGCAGCTCTTCTTCGTGTTCAACGTGCGTGAGGACCCTGCGGAGCGCAACGACCTCACGAACACGAGTCAGGCCGACGCGAAGCGTCTCTACGGGCTGCTTCGAGCGTGGCACGAGGACGTGGACGCCGAGGCCGCGACGCGGCAGCCCGCGGCGCCGTAAGGCGCCGCACTCTCCGCATCGCTTACCGAAGCTCGATCATCATGCCGGGAATGTTTTGCCCGGCGAAGCCGCTGCCCCAGTCGAATTCCGCCGTCAGCGCTTCCGCGATCTCGGCCTGGGACTTGCCTTCGCGGACGAGCTCCTGCGCGCGGGCCCGGAGCGCCGCCATCCTGTCGCGGTGCTCGAGGAACTGCTGCTTCGTCAGCACCGGTCCGTGGCCGGCGATCATGAAGTCGAAGTCGAACTCCGCGAGCGTGTCGAGCGCTCGAACCATGTCGGTCCAGTTTCCGCCGTCGGCGTAGTTCACGATCTGCGGGATCGACGCGGGCGTCGTGACGAGATCGCCGCTCACGAGGACGCGCGCGTCCGGCAGATAGACCACGGTGTCACCGCTCGTGTGGCCGCAGAACTCGAGGAGCTCGACTCGCTTCCCCCCGAGCACGATCCGCGCATGGCCCTCGTAGCTCACTTCCGGCAGGCCGGGCTGACCCGCTGCGGCCATGTGCTCGCGATTCGCGGCGGAGGCGACCACGATCGCGCCGAGCGCCTGCAGCTTCGCGGCGCCGCCGCTGTGGTCCGCGTGGTTGTGGGTCAGCACGACGTACTTGATGGGCTTCTCCGTGAGCGACGCCACCTTCGCGACGAGATCGTCGTGCATGCCGTCGGTCTTCGCATCGACGAGCACGACGCCGTCGTCCGTCAGATACACGGCGACGTTGCCGCCGTAGAGCGGAATGTCGGGCATGACGGCGTGGTTGACGTTGATGATCGCGTAGACGTCGTCGGTGACTTTGACGAGCTGGGTCGGCGCTTCGGCGGCGGGCGTCGCAGGTGGAGCGGGAAATCCGGCCGGCGGACGAGGTCCGCTGGCGAGACCCGCGCCGGCTGGACCGGGCCCTCCCATTGCTCCCGGCGCGGGTGCTGGAAGCGTCACGCTAAGCGTGCACGCGTCGCCGATCGGCCGGCCCATCGGCAGCGGCGCCTCTTGCCCCGCCGCATTCGAAGTGAGCAGCAACGACGACAGCGTGAGCGCGAGGACGGCCGACGACGAATAGCGCAGCGTTCGCATCGCTGTGCTCCATTGAGAATCGTTCAACAAATCTCTCCGCGGAGGTGAACAGTGCCTCTGCGGAGGCGACCGGCGCCTCCGGCAAGCCGCGAGACGCGTGACGGGCTACTGAAACTCCGCGATCACGTCCGCGGCGTTCCCGAACACGAAAAAGGCCATCTGACCGAACTCGCCTCGGATGGCCGTTTGCACGTCCTCGACCGAGCGCCCGGCCTCGAGCATCTCCGTGATGAGCTCCTGAATGCGGAGCGTTTCGTCGTGGAAGGCCTCCAGCCTCGCGCGATCGGTCGGTTCGCTATGCCCCGGGATGACCGCGTCGAAGTCGAGCTCGAGCACCTTCTCGACCGTCGGTCCCCATTCCTTCAAGGTGCCGCCGCCTGCAGGGTCGATTGCGCGCACGAACGGATCACCGCCGGCGAAGAGATCGCCCATGAGGATCATCCTCTCCTCGGGCAGATGAATCACCAGATCGCCGTCCGTATGGCCGCGCCCGAACCAATAGAGGTCCATGACGTGCTCGCCGAAATAAAGGCGCAGGTGGTCGTCGAACGTGATCGTCGGCAGCCCCATCTGCTGAATGGCTGCGAGCCGCCGGCGCGCGTTCTCGGTCGCGACGATGTCGGCGCCGAGGCCCGCGAGCCTGGCGTTACCGCCGGTGTGGTCCGGATGCGCGTGCGTATTGATCACGTACCTCACGGGCTTGTCCGTGACCGTGCGCAGCAGCTCCATGTAGCGGTCGTACTCGTTCTCGAACTTACTGTCGACGAGCAGCACCGCGTCGTCCGACGTGAACGCGATGATGTTGCCCGATGCCGAGCTGCTGATCCGGTAGATGCCGTCGCGGACCTCCTCGATCTGCAGCGGGAAATTGCCGAAAGGACTGCTACCGCCGCCGGGCTGAGCAAAGACAGTCGCTGTCGCAAGGAGCAACCCGGCGCAAAGGGCGAATTCGGCTTTCAATTTTCGCATCCTCGAACCTTTCGAATGATACCTAATCCTACACCCGATCCGCCGGCGCCCGCGACGAGAGGAGCCTCACCGGAGCCGGCCTGAACGGCCGGCATCGCGATTGGAGATACCTCGTATCGCGCGTCCGTCAGCGTCCGCCGAACAGCCCGGTCGCTTCCGCGAGCTCAGAATTGCCCATGTCCATGACGATCTCGCGCTTCGCGATCAGCCATTCGCCGTCGACTTTGCGATATTCGTCCTCGTAGCGCCCGAGGCTCAGAATCTCGGGGCCGCCTCCGGGGCGGACGACGATCGTCATCACGTAGCAGAAGCCCGTGGCCGTCGTCGGGCTCGTCAGCTCGATCACGGAATTGGTGACGATATGCCGCAACGCGCCGAACGAGCGCTCGTCGTCGGCCGCGCCGGCGTTGAAGCGCCTGCGGTCGTTGACGCCGGCCGCACGCAACGCTTCGCGGCCCTTCGCGAGCAGTCGGCCGCCCGCGCCGTAGAGCTCGGCGTCCTCGGTGAAGACCGACGCGTACATATCCGGGTCCGTCAGGTCGTGTGCGAGCGCATAGCGCGACTGGAGCTCCTGGATCCGGAATCGCTCCAGCGCGTCCTCCGCGCCCGCGGCGAGGGTCGTCGTCGCAACGCCGGCGGAGACAAGCACGGCTGCGAGCATCGAGGTCATCGTTCTTGTCGCGTTCGCGCGCATCGGTTTTTCCTCTAATCGTTGCTGTGGTCGTTCCGTTCGTGCTCGCGGCGGCCCTCAGCCCAGCCGGAGCTCACCGACCGCCGGCGCTGCACGAGGCACGGAAGGAAGGCGAGAGAAGCAAAGCACCGCCGTCACCGCGAGGACACCGGCAGCCAGCGCCAGTGCCTCGTATCCCGAGAGCGTGATCAGCGTGCCGCCGAGAAACGGTCCGATCGCCGATCCGATCATCAGCATCGCCGGTGTTCCGGCGAGCGCGCGGCCGCTCGTGTCGAGACGCGCGAGCAGGCCGAACGCGAACGTGTGCGTGAAGACCATGACGGCCGCGAGCAGGGATCCGGCGAACGCGTAAGGACCGAACGCAGGGGACAGCATGATCGTCGCCGCGAATGCGAGCTGCACGACGGGCCCGATCAGCACGACCCTGCGCGCCGCGAGGCGCTTCTCGAGGAGCGCCGCGAGCGCGGCCGGCAGCAGGTTCACGAGCCCGAGCGCGATCAGCACGCCGTTGATCGCCTCCTGCGTGAAGCCGCGATAGATACCGACGCCTTCGAGAAAGCTGAAAGTCATCGCCTGCACGACGGTCATCGCCGCGATGCCGGCGATGCCGAACCAGACGACGCGCGGCAACGGCGGAAGCGCGGTTCTGCTTTGCGCGGCGTCGTCCGCCAACGGCAGCGGCGACGGGAACGCGAGCGCGGACGCAATGGCGCCGACGGCCATGACGCCTGCGAACGTGCGAAAGAGCACCGTGCCGTCGAGCGCGGCGATCAGTTGCGGCGTGCCGCCGAGGAACAGGACGGCGAACACGCCCAACGCGATGCCGACGATCGCGAACAGGCGGTGCGGATTCGCGCTCCGCGCGATCGTGCCGTGCGTGACGCTGAGCGCGGCCCCTGCCGCGATGCCGGCGACTGCGTGGAGCGCGGCGAGCACCGCATAGTCCGCCGTGCCGGCGGCGAACCAGAAGCAGAGCGCAGAGAGCGCGAAGCCCGCGCTTGCGACGTGGCGGCGGGGCAGGCGCTCGAAATGCGGCGCGAGCACGACGCTCGCGAGGACGACGCCCGCGAGGAACAACGTCGGCAGCCCGCCGGCCTGCTGCTCGTCGAAGCCGTAGTGGGTGATCAGCACTCGCACCCACATCGAGAGCGCAACGAGATCGACCATCCCGGCGCAGTGCGCGATCGCGAGCGCGGCCCGCCCTCGCGGGCTCTCTACGGAAATGCCCATGTCGTGTCCTTGTCGTCAGGCAGACCGCGGCGGCGGCCTTTTATATGGGATGGATCTGCACGATGTTGCCGTCCGGATCGCGGATCCGGAGCGCGTCGTCATCGCCTTCCATCGGCAGAAGCGTCCCGCCGAGCGCCGCGATGCCCTCGCTGACGATCGCTTTGTCGAACGGATCGACCTTGATGCCGAAGTGCGCGATGCCGGGCGCGTGACCGTATTCGTACCGCGATTGCTCGATATAGAGCCGCGTCTGCGACATCGGGAAATCGAAATACGCGAGGCTCTTGTCGGACGTCCACGACGGCGTGCCGTAGAGCACGCTGTACCACGCAAGCGCGCGCTCGAGGTCGCGCACGCGCAAGTGCACGTGGTGCACGCCGTGCGGTGTGACGAGACCTTGATACCACGGCACGAGATCCGAAGGCTCCGCCGCGGTCACGAGCGTATCGGGCGCCGGCAGGAACTGGATCTCGATGCCGTCCGGATCGTGGAAAAGCGCGCCGAATCCTCTCGATCCCGGGAATTCGCCGAAGCCCGCTGCCGCGAACCGTTCGCCCAGCTCCCGCAGAATCGCTTCGCCGTCGCGCCGCCAGTCGTAGATGGACGTGCAGAAGTGGCCGATGTAGCTACCGCGGCCGCTCGAGTCGCCGACGGCGAGGTAGCCGACCTCGCGGCTCTCGGGCAGCGGGCCGAGCAGCACGAAATAGCGGAACCCTCCGCGGAACGGCTGCGCGTGCAGCCTCGTGTTGAACAAGCCCATGTAGAACTTCGTCGTCGCCTCGACGTCGGGCACCATCACGTCGAGGTGATCGATTCCGGGCGTTCGCACCGGGAGCAGCTCATTCTGTCCCCATGCGAAACGAGGCAGCGGTGCGGCAAGCGCCGCGAGGCTCAAGAGCACGCTGCGGCGATCGATGTTCATTGCGGTCCTCCCGTCGTAGTAATCAGGAACGCCGCGGCTTACGCCGCGTCGCGTCCGCGTGTCGCAATCGACTTCTCGTACGGCGCCATGCTCGGCGCGGTCAGCGGCGCGTTGATGTAGCGCTCGTGCGCGTCGACGTCGACGTCCTCGACGAAGAGATCGCGCGCGATCGCGGCGACGAGCCGCGGCTGGTAGACGACGCTCGGCACGTCGCCGACCGGAATGCCGAAGCTCAATTGGCCCGCGAGATTGAAGCAGTGGATGTTCCGAAGAAAATCTGCGCCGTTGTCGGTCCGCGGCAGGAACTCGAACGCCGGGCCGAGGTAAGGGTACAAGGCGCCCCCCGCATCCTCCTCTCCGGGGCGCGGCCGATAGCGGTCCCGCCAGAGCGCAATGTGCTCGTGAATCTTCGCGAGCTCGGGCTGCGCCGAGAGATCGATCCGGTAGCCGGTTCCCGCGATCAGGTAGTCGAAGCGGAAGCTTCGGCTCGAGGTGCGGCCGGTCACTTGCCCGTTGCTGTCGACCGCAAGGTCGGAAAGCGAGCTGTCGAGATGGATATGGAAGTTGTCGAACTTGACGACGCGCTCGAGCGAGTCGAACGGCACGGACGCGACGCGCCGCTCGCCGAGCAGGAAGTTCCGCCAGCGGACGACGTCGGGCAGCT
>CAZKNH010000001.1:6052-35647 GCA_964553875.1 uncultured Gammaproteobacteria bacterium
GCGACGCGCCGCTCGCCGAGCAGGAAGTTCCGCCAGCGGACGACGTCGGGCAGCTCGTATGCGAGCTCGAGCAGGTTGCCGTATCCGCGGTCGAGCGGCGGCCCGGACTGCGGCCGCGGCGGTCCGCCCTGGTACTCGATGTACGACCTTCGGCTGAAGAGATGCACCTCGCGCGCGCCGTTCTCGAGCGCAACGGCCGCTGCATCGAATGCGCTCGATCCCGCGCCAATGATGCCGACGACCTTGCCGTCGACCGACTCGACGGGAATCGAGTACGCAGTGTGCGTCCAAACCTCTCTCGGCAACGCGCGCAGCATCTCGGGCACGTTCGGCCCGCCGGCGCCCGCGTAGCCGTTCGCGAGCACGAGCTTCCGCGTCGTCACGACGCTCGGCATGCCGTCGCTGACGAGATGCAGCCGCAGCAGATCGCCCTGCGGCTCGATCTCGACGAGCCGCGTGCGATAGCGCACCGCCGTGCCGGTGACCTGCTGGAACCAGTCGAGATAGTCGGCCCACGCGAGGCGCGGAATGCGGTCGAGCGCGTCGAAGGCCTCGGGGCCGTGGAGCGTCTCGTACCACGCGCGGAACGAGAGCGCCGGATTGCCGAGCTCGGGTCCGGCCAGCGTTTTCGGCGTGCGGAGCTGATGCATCCGCGCGATCGTGCGCCAGATGCCGGTTCGGCCGGGATCGGCCTGGTCGATCACCTCGACGCCGCCCACGCCTTTGCGCTTCAGCTGATACGCGATCGAAAGGCCGCTCTGACCGCCGCCGACGATCACGACGTTGTAATCGACGCCGTCGCGTGCGCGGACCCAGTTCGCGGGCTCGGGACCGAGCCAGCGCTGCGCGTCGCGCGTCAATGTGTCGAGCCGCTCGGCCGCTCCAGCCGGGACGGGCGGCGCCGAAGGTCCTGCGACCTGCGACTGCGCGGACGTGGTCGAGATGCTCAAGCCGCCGACAGCCAACGCGGCGGCGCCGCGGAAGAATCCACGCCGGTCGAGCCGGCCGGGCGCGTCGCTGCGCGCTCCCTTCTTATCGCTCATGTGCTCTCCGAGTGAAGTCAGTTCGCGGAGGCCGGCGCCGCGCCTTGCCCCGGTCCCGCGCCCGGCCGCCGCGCCGGCGGCACAACGCCGACTTCCTCGGCGTAGCGCTCGTACGCCGCGGCGAGCTCGGCCAGCACGTCAGGGTGATCGGCGGCAACGTCGGTCGTTTCGCCGGGATCCTTCGCAAGGTCGAACAGTTGCCAGCTGCCGGTGCCGTTCGGCGGCGAAATCCACAAAGCCTTCCATGTGTCACGGAACACCGCACGCTGCCCGCCGTGCTCGAGCGCGAACACGTCGTCCGGACCACGCGTCGCGTCGACCTCCCCGCGCAAGATCGGCGCGAGCGAGCGCCCGGTCATCGGCATCACCTCGCGGCCGCCGACTACGGTGGCATTCTCGCCTCCGGCGAGATCGACGAACGTCGGCCCGAGATCGAGCGCAGCGGTAAGCGCATGACTGCGTCCGGGCTTCACGCCAAGAGCCGGCGCACTGACGATCAGCGGCGCATGGATGCCGCCCTGCGCGAGTGAACCTTTCGTGAGGAAGTCGCCGGCCGCGCCGGCCGTGCCCCAGCCGAGCCCGATCAGCCGGTAGCTGTTCCGCCGCCCGGTGTTCTCGACGCTGTTGTCGAACTGCGAACGGTAGTCGGCCATGAAGGGGCCGTCGTCGGCCGTGCCTTCGGCGCCGTTGTCGGACATGAAGAGCACGAGCGTGTTGTCGAGCTCGCCGATCTCTTCGAGATGGCGAAGCAGGCGGCCGATCTCCATGTCGAGGCGCTCGACCATCGCGGCGTACGCCTCCATGACGGCGATCTCGAGCGCTTGCCGCTCCGGCGTGAGCTCGTTCCACGGCTTGTAGTTCGCGGGGAGCTTCGGCGGCGGCGCATCGGCCGGGATGTAACCGAGCGCCTTCAGGCGCTCGAAGCGCCGCTCGCGAATCGCGTCGTAGCCTTCGTCATAGCGCCCGCGGACGCGCGCCATGTCTTCGTCGAGCGCCTGGATCGGCCAGTGCGGCGCCGTGTACGCGAGATAGCCGAAGAACGGCCGATCGCTTTCTGCCGCCTCGTCGATGTACTCGATCATGCGATCGGTGTACGTGATCGTCGAGTAGAAGTTCTCCGGCAGAGTCTCGACCTCGACGCCGTCGTCCTGATACGTCACCGACACATTGGCGCCGTAAGCGATCTTGTCGAAGTGGAAGGCGCCCGGCTGCAGCAGAACGAAGGAGCGTTCGAAGCCCCGATCGGCCGGCGTCTGGCCGGGCTGCTCGCCGAGATGCCATTTGCCGGCCATGTACGTGTGATAGCCGAGCTCCCGCATCCGCTCAGCGATCGACGCGACGCGCTCGGTCAACCGGTTCTGATAGGCGGGGTTGCCTTCGATGACGCGGCCTTGCGAGCCGACGCCTGCGATGTGGTGATCGGTGCCGGACATCAGCATCGCGCGCGTCGGCTGGCATGCAACGAGCACATAGAAGTTCGTGAACACGACGCCGGACGCGGCGAGCGCGTCGATGTTCGGCGTCCGGATCTCGCCGCCGAACACGCTCAAATCCTGATAACCGAGATCGTCCGCGACGATAAGCAGGATGTTGGGCCGGGAGCCGGTCTCGAGCTGGGTCCACCCCTGCTCGGGCTTGAACGCCGCGAGCAAAGCCACGCTCGCGAGCAATAGGACAGAACGCGCCGAGATTCTCATAACTCCCCCGCCGAGCCGCGTGGCCTTCTTCTTGTCGTCAGCCGAATATACGAGCGGCTCGTGACCCCATCAACAGCTTCCTTTATCCCATGAGCGATATGATCTGCCCGGGAAATTCGCGGCGGCGGGGCGAAGGCCGAAGAAGCGCCGGTCCGGAGACGCTCGCGACGCGGCACCGACGAGCGGCTCAGCGCCGCATCTGCAGCGCCGCGCCGCCGAAGAAACCGTCGACGCTGTCGAGATCGATCACGAGCGCCTTGCCGCGCCGCTCCGGATCTCTGCCTCGTTCGAACTCGTGGGAACTGTTGTAGACCTTCTCGCGCACGGCCTCGCTGTCGTCGACGCGCGCGCGGCCGTTGAAGATCATGAATGCGCGGTCCTCGGGCGTGAAGTAACCGAACACGAGCGACACGTGCGGATTCTTCGCGATCGAGGCCAGGAGCCGACCTTCCGGATTCCGCACCCAGATCGCGAGCTGCGTCTCGCTGAAGGCCTGCGTGCTGCCGCGGTAGGACTGGCGCGGGATGCCGTCAGGATCGACGTAGGCGAGGACGATCGGCCGGCGCATCGCGAACGCGGTGTTCACGGCCTCCTGCATCTCGGGCGTCAGCTTGAGCTCGGTCAGGACCGTCGGTGCGTTACTCATTTGGCTTCTGGCTCTCGCGAAGGAACGATGAGATTCTAGGCGACGCCTTATATTGAATGAGAACGGCACGAACGGGAATCGGGCCCCGAAGGCGAGGGAAGGATGACTGCTTCCAACGAAACCGCTGGTTTCGAGTACCGCTCGATCTTTCCGCCGCGGCCGCTCGACCTGAAGGGCCGGAGCGCCGAGGTCGAGACGCTCGCGCGCACGATCCTCGCGACGCGCCCGACGCGCCTCGCGCTCGTCGGTGCGGGCGGGAGCGGCAAGTCGATGCTCGCGGCCGAGCTCGGGCACCGTTTGCACGACGCGTTCGAGGGCCGCATCGACTGGTTCCGCTCCGCCGCATGGGGGTTCCACACGCTGACCGAGATGCTCGCGCTGCGGTTCGGCACCGGCCGCGGCGAAGGCCGCGTCGAGCGGCTGAAGCGCTTTCTCGCCGACGGGCCCGAGCGCCTGATCGTGCTCGACAACCACGAGAGCGATGCCGCCGTCGCACAGCTCTTCGAAACGTTCGCCGATGCGCGGGCCACGTTCGTGATTACGGCGCGCCGGTGTTTGCTTTCGGGCGTATTGATCTTTCCGGTGACCGCACCGCTCGTCACCGCCGGCGAGAGCGCGTTCCCGCGCGTCGCGAGCCTCACGCGCCTCTTGCGCTGGAATCCGCTCGCGCTCGACATCGCGGACAGCATCGTCGCATCGGGCGACGCGACCGTCGATGACCTCACATCGTTCCTCGAGGAGGCCGGCGTCTCGCGCGTCCGCGCGCTTGCGCACGAGGACGACCTGCCCGAGGTCGCGCTGCTCCTCGACTGGGCGTGGCGGCGCCTGAGCGACGGCGCGCGCCGCGCGCTGGGCGTGCTCGCGCACATCGAGGGCGACCACGTCGATGGAGCTTCACTGGCGGAGCTCGCCGATGCCGAACGGATCGAGCCCGTGCTCGCGGAGCTCGAGCGCTGGCATCTCGTGCAACAGCCGGTGGACGGGCGCTACACGGTGCACGCGGTCGTGCGCTTCGCGGTCGCGCGCCGCACGAAGGCCGATCCGGATCGCGTGTTCTCGCATTACGTCACGTTGCTCGAGCGCCATCCGGAGCGCAGGGAGCTCGAGCAGACGCATCTCTTCGCGGCGATGGAGCACGCGTCACGAAGAGGCGACTTGAAGTCGATTCTCCGCGTGGAGGCGCTCGTGCGAAAGCTCAACGAGGCGCAGGGTTGACGCGCGTCACGCTGATCCGCTGAACGTCACGGCTTGCCCGGCTGCTGGCCGCACGAGTCCTGCACGAGCTCGACGTCGGGCGTGTAGAGCCACGTCTTCGTGATGACGAGCGGCTCCGTGAACATCGCGGGATCATCGAGCGTCATCGTGAGCTCGAGGCGGCGCGGGTTGTCGCGGACGACGTAGCGCTCGACTGCGGTGAGGTCGCCGCTGTGGCCGGCGTTGGTCGCGTCCGAGATCCGGTCCGGCGTCACGTTTGCGGTCTCGACGACGAGCTCGCCGTTTTCGATGCGTCCTACCGAGTGGCCCAGCAGGCTCGGCGTTTGGTGCGTCGGATGCGGCCGGCCGTCCATCCAGATCGGACGGAGCAGCGACCACTCCTCGTAGTGGATCAAGAGGTGCTCGCCGTCGCGGCGAATCACCATCGGCAGCGGGTTCGTGACCTCGCGGACGAAGCCGTACGGCTGGCAGTTGATCAGCTTCGGGTCGCTCTCCGGAGTGTTCGCGTCTCGAACCTGCCGTCCGCGCGGGGTCAGTATGCTCTCGAACTTCGCCGCCGACGCGGCGCCGGCCTCGGTCGCGAGCTCCATCACGGAGCGATTGTCGTTCGCGGGATCGGCGAGCAGCGCGCTCAGGTGGTTGTAGTAGTCGAGCGGACAGCCGACGAAGCACTGGATATCGGCGAACGTCCAGTACTCGTGCTCCTGCGTCGTGAAGACGCCGCTCCACGTGCCGAGGAACGGTTCGAGCGGGTCGCTCGTTTGCGCGGACGCCGCATACGGCAGCGCGGCGGCGAACGTAATCAGCCAGCGGCGAAGGTGAGGTCTCTGCATGGCGCGGGATTCCGTCGTCGTTACCGGCGCCGTCATTGCGGACGCCGCCGCCGGTCGGTGAACCGGTTGAAGTCGACGTCCTCCGCGAATCGCTCCGTGCCGTCGGGGAATGTTACATATTCCATGTGGACCAGCTTCGAGCCGTCGCGGGACGGGTGGCCGCGAATGATGACCTTGTCGCCGGGCGAGAGCTCGTCGCCGGTCCAGCCGGCACGCAGGAGCTGCGTGCGCGACCCGCCCTCCGCGAGCCATTGCTCCTTCTTGCCGTCGACCTCGACCTCGAAGTAGATCCGCATGTGCGGATTGCCGAGCTGATATTGCGTGACGACGCCTTCGATCGTGATCTCGCGCGACAGGTCGTAGAGCATCACGGGGGAATGATGTGCCGCCGCCGGTGCCAGCACCGCAGCACTGCACGTGAGGACCAGGACACGCCAGCTCGTCCGCATCGTCGCCTCCGGAAGCGCCCGAGCTATCTTTACATGCGGGAAGGCCGGCCGTCTACGGAGTATCCGCCGTCATGCGATCGTCGCGGCCTTCGGAACGAACGCGGTCGCGAGCGTATGCGTCATCATCCGCTGGTGCTCCCGCATCTGCTCGCGCGATGCGGACGGTGCGCTGACCATGAAGTTCGCCATTGCTCGCAGGAGCGTCGCTCCGCCGACTTGGGTCCCGTCCGCTTTCGTCAGATAACGCTTCATGGACTCTTCCCCGCCGACGACGAGCGTGTCGCGGATCTCGAGCCCGAGCTCCCCCAGATATTCCCGCTCGGTGCCATGAGGAATTCCGAATCGAAACGGCTCGTCACGAGCCAGGGCCCGCCAACGCTCGATGATCGGCCGCACGGCGGGTGCCACGGTCGCGATATCGAGCTGTTTCGTCACCCGGATCAGCTCGCCGGTCAAGAAGTCGAAAACGATTCCGCTGCCCTTAGGGTGCGCGGCCACGAAGCGAAACGTGGCGCGCACGGCTTCCTCTGGCAGATACATCGTCACGCCTTCGAGGATGAAGAACGTCGGCCGGGACGCGTCATAGCCGTATCGCGCTAACGCGTCGGCAAGATTCTCGGTTTCGAAGTCGACGGCGACGTACATCGTGTTGCCGGGCGCTCCGCCGAGCACCTCTTCGACGCGCCGCTTCTTCAGCGCCTGCGTCGCCGGCCGATCGACCTCGAACACGCGCGTGCCCGCAAGAAGCTCGCCGCATCGATAAGCATGCGTGTCGAGCCCCGCGCCGAGAATCACGATCTGACGCGTCCCTTCCGCGACGGCGCGTTCGAGCGCTTCGTCGATGAAACGCGTGCGCACGATCATCATGCGCACGGCGCTCACGACCTCGATGTCCTCCATCGCTTCGTCGTACTCGAGCTGCAACGCACGCACGACGGGGTGGTCGACATCGAGCCGCGACGGATCGCCGAGGAGCCGCTCGACGATGCCGTCCGGGTTACGCGTGACGGGATCGGGCTCGCGTGCGCCAATCGCGCGGGCGGCCGCGACATAGACTGCCGTTCTCGAGATCGGTGCCGAAGGCGTGGCCACGGGTCGCGATTCGTCTCGGTTCATCGTCGTGCTCCGGCGCGGTGGCCACCGTGGTCCCGCTCTCGAACGCCTCTTCTAGCGCGGACGATCGCTCGGCGGAAGTCTGCATTTTTCGGGGGGCGAAACCTATAATGAAAGCAACTAGAACGACACGCAGCTCACCGGGGCGTCCTGCTCGGGGAACCGGGACACCTCGTCGAACAATCAATACGGGGAAGACCAAATGGTAATGCGCATACCCATGCACCGCTTCAAGTACACGAAGCTCACGCCGGAGCAGATCGGGCGTGCGCTCAGGGCGACCGAGAACGGTCCGACGAGCGCATCCCCGTTCACGAACGCGCTGGGCGGCAGGACGATCAAGATCGTCACGAAGGACGGTCCCGTCCTCGAGTACACCTTCGGTACGAACAGGCGGTTGTCGCTCTCCGAGAACGGCGGCCCGGGCGTGTTCGCGGGCTACGGCGAGCTGACGCTCGGCAAGATGGTCTTCTTCTCCCACATGATCCCGGGGCAGCAGAAGGGCTACAACGTCGTCATCGACCGCGACACGAATCTCGCGACCGTCTTCGAGGTGTGGTTCTCGAGCGGCATCGTGCAGAACGCCGGCACGCCGAACGAGTTCACGCTCGACGACAGAGAGGTGCAGCGGCAGATCTATTTCGGCTACGTCGACGTCGGCCAGGAGCCGCCGGAGGAGCTCCACCACTACACGAACCGGATCTGCGGCAAGGGGCTCTACTGGAAGCAGGACAACGGCATCGAGACGCTCGAGTTCTATGCATCCGTCGCGAACACGAATTTCGTCGAGCTGACTCGGCACGTCGACAACCTGAGCTGGGTCTCGCCGTCGGACTACGTGCTCGTCGACGATCGCACGTTCATCTACGATCGCACGGAGGTCGAGTTCTCCGGCATCCATACCTGCTTCGTCGCGGATCTCTTCAAGTGCGAGCAGGTCGGCGTGCGTCTCGGCTTCAACGAGAAGGACGAGCTCGAGTACTACATGTTCCGAGGCGCCGGTAAGGTCGTCGGGCAGCTCGCTTATCTCGAGCCGTTCGATGAGCACGGCAAGGTGCCGATCTTCGCGCAGCAGAACCCGAATCCGCCGAAGGGCGCTCGTCTCACGTATCGCCCGGCGCGCACGTTCAGGTGGATGTCGGACGAAGAGGTGCACGAGGCCGCCGAGCGTCGGACCGCGGCCTTCCAGAGCGGGCCGAGCGGTGTTCCGCAGGTCGTGCCGTCGGGCCACAACATGCCGTTCTCGGACATCCTGGTCGGCAAGGAGTTCACGGTGCGTCTCGACAACGGCCCGGTCCGGGATTACCGCGTCAAGGACAAGTTCAAGCTCGAGTACCGCGATCACAGCGAGAACGTCTGGCGCGAGGCCGACTACCGCGCGTACGAAGGCGACGACAACCTCGCGTTCTTCAGCCACATCCTGCCGGGCAGCAAGCCGCGCGCGAGCGTGCAGGTCGCGGTCGACTTCACGAATGGGCTCGCGACGAGCATCGAGTCGCACATGGGCACGCCGTACTACGGCAACGAGACGACGTACCGGGCGCTCTTCGGCGTGATCGAGATGGAAGGCATCGAGCCGCCGCTTTACACGCGGCATCACCACACGGACGAGCTCGTCGGGCATGCGTGGTCATGGTCCTATTCCGATCAGCTGACGTCGATGCACCTCTACACGACGCCGCATTCGATGTCGTGGACGATCTTCACCGCGAACCAGACCCTCGGTTCGCAGTGGTGCTCGCCTTGCATCTACGTGAAGCTGCGCGACGGCGTCTATCTGTTCGCCCAGAACGAGGAAGCCTGCAACGGCGTCGAGATGATCGCGCTGATCAACACGAAGATCTCGCACGACTGCGGCTTCAGCTTCCGAGGGGGCGCGGACGGCGTGACGCTGACGACGACGGGCGGCATCGGCCGGCACATCGGCCAGTTCGATACCCGGGAGTTCTTCGGGCCGAAGAGGGGGACGCAGGCATGACGAAGACGTTCGATCCACACGCGTCGCCGAACGAACGCTCGGTCGACAACGGCCGCCGCTCCTTCTTCGTGAAGCTCGGCGCGGGCGCGACGGCGCTCGCGTCGACCGCGGTGATGGCCGCGCCGCGCGGCGCGGACGATCCGGCCGAGAAGCTCGCGCTGCTCGAGGAGGAGAGGGCGCTTCGCAAGCTCCACGAGACGTTCGAGCGCGCGCTCGACGCGGGTGCCTACGACGAGGTCGTCGAGCTTTTCGCCGACGACGCACAGGTCGTCTTCAACAATGGCGTGTTCGCGAGCCGGAGCGGCATCGGGCGGCTCTATCGCGGGCGGTTTCGTGAAGGGAAGACCGGCAAGCGGATCGAGCCGGCGCCGGGGTTCGGAGCGGAACTCGAGCGACAACAGGAACGCGTAGAGGTTTCCGCCGATCGCTCGTCGGCCGAGGCGGTGTTCCGTTACTCGATGCAGGTCGGCGCGCCGATCGAGACCGAGACGTCGCTCGCCGGCATGGCGCGCCTTCACGGCGAAGGCGTGCGGACATGGTGGGAAGGCGGCGTCTACCGCGTGAGCTACCGCAAGGATGCCGACGGCCGCTGGAAGATCGGACGCCTCGAGTACGACACGCTCGCGCGCGCGGACTATCGTCCGGGCCGCACGTACGCCGAGGCGATCGCGGTCGCGCCGATCACGACGACGTATCCGCACGATCCGCAGGGACCGGACGCGCTCGTCCGCAGGGCCTGACTTCTCGGTAGCCCAAAAGCACGAGCGCCGGACGTCTCACCGACGCCCGGCGCTCGTCACGGCTTACCCAAGCTTAGTGACGAAGCTGGGTGACGATGTCGCCCTCTTCGTAGTTCTCGCAGTGGCCGCGCTCGACGCCGAGCAGGCCGCCGCTCTTGCTGATGAACGTCATCATCAACGGCTTCTGCCGCCACGGCTGCAGCAGCACCTCGGGATCCTCGACGATCACCTCGTAGAGCATCTGGTCGCCCTTGCGCGTGAAGCGCTCGATGACCCTCATGTTCCCGGAGTGGAAGAAGCCGCCGCGCGCGAGCCAGGTCGTCGGCTCGAAGCCGACCGACTCGATCACGAGCGTGTCGCCTTCCCAGTGGCCGACCGAATGGCCGGTGTACTTCGTCTGCAGGACCTGCCGCGGGTCGAGCTCGCGGCCGTCCGTCGGGATGATGCGGAAATCCGGATAACCGCCGCCGCCGTCGCCGCCGCGGCCGTAGATCAGCGTGATGTCTTCCTCGGTGTGGAAGATACGGCCCGGAGGACCCTGACGCGGAATGCCCATCGGCTGGCACGTCATGATCGGGTCATAGCGGTTCGTCCACATGTCGAGGTAGACGACCTCGTCCCAGTGCTCCGGCCGGTAGATCGGGCGATCGGGCCCGAAGCGCGAGGCCGCTTCGAACTCGAAGTCGATCGTCTGATTCCACGCCGGGCTGCAGCCGTCGAGCTGCGTCGGCGCGCAGCGGCGGTTGCCGTAGCGCCAGATGAAGAACTTGTTCGGGATCCTCCACACGCCAGTCAGATCGGGCTTGCCGTTCGCGAGCCGCGGCGTCGGCGCGTCCGAATCGAGCACCGGCGGCTCCTGATCGCTGCCGAACCACGGCAGCGGCTCGGTCGGGCCCACGCTCGGCGGCACCGGCACGACGACGTAGACGCTGCCCGTTTCCGTCTGGACCGTCCGGATGTCGCGCGTGACGACGCCGTTCTTCTTCTCGACGATCCGCCCGGCCATGTAGGCCTCGATCTTGTTCAGCGGATTGTTGTAGTCGTCGTAGTCGCTGTACGTGAACTCGTACGTGTCGTCGCCGTGCGTGACGACGACGGAGGAGGCCATGAAGCGGTCGTCGAGCCGGGCCACGGCGGTTGCGCCGCCGACGCCCGGTATCGGGAACGTGACGACCGGCGTGTCGCCGTCCCACGTGACCGACGTCTCGCCGATCTTCGACGTGCCGGCCTCGAGCAGCCCGCCGGGATTGCGGAACACCTTCATCGGGTCGATTCCGGCGCCGGCGAGCGCCGCCTTCGGTGCGCCCTGCGGGCTCGCCCAGAGGCGAATCAGCCGTTCCTCGCGCGTCTCGGGCTTCGGCGTCGCGGTGCCTCGGCCGGGCACGAGCCCGGCGCCCGGGATGTCCTCGTCCCACGCGTACTCGCCGCTGACGACCTCGATGTTCGAGTACGTCTGGCCGTTCGGGAGCGTGCATTCGATCTGCGTGCGGCTCGCGGAGAACTGGTAGGCCGAGCTGATGCGGTATCCGGACCTGCCGAGCTCGCCCTCGCGGTCGCCGTCCCGGAACGGCGTGAGCGTGCAGGGCTGACCGTCGACGAGAACCATGCCTTCACCGCGGTATTCGAGCGTGACGACCAGCTCGTGCTCCTCGATGCCGCGCAGCATGCCCATGTGCCATGGCCAGTTGAACAGCACGGACTTCAGGTCCCTCGCGTCCGGTTCCGGCGTGTAGAGCGTCGGCGGGGGACCGCCGAACTGCGCGACGGCGGTTATGGAGAGGCCGAGAGCGAGCGCCACGGACGCGGCGATCGACGTTCTGCTGATCACGCTGGCCATGGTCATGATCGTTTCCCCCTGTGTTGTTCTCTTCGCAGGCCCTCGCCGCTCCAGCCCGATTGCGATGCGCGTTCCCCGCTCGAGCAGCGACGCTCAGGGCCTGCGGTCGAATGCCGGCCGCTCCCCCGCGCGGACGCGAGCCGTGCTCCCGATCCGTGCGCCGACCGAACAAATTCGCCTTCCCGCGACATTACCACCGCCGACTGCCCGGTCACAATTTGGCGCCGGACCGATACGTTCGGCGGCTCAGAAAACTTGACAATTCGGCAGCCCACGCGACGGCCGTCACTCCTGCGCCATGTTCCGCGGCGGCATGTCCTCCGGCCGATCGGTCCACTCGATCTCGGGCCACACGTGGATACGCCTTTTGAAGCGCCAGCCGTCGGGCGTCTTCTCGAACGTGTCCTCGTAGCCGCCTTCCCAGTGCACGATGTCGCCGCGGTCCGTCGTGTCGTTCGTCACGACGAGCAGCGTCGAGATCGCACGTGCGCCTTCGGGCGTCGCCGTGATGACCGGGTTGATGTTGATGTGATACGTCGGCTTGCCGGGCCGCGGGCGGCAACCGTTCGGTCCCCCGCCGCCGGCGCGGGCGAGCTCTTCCCGACCGCGGAACCATATCTTCTCGCCGCCGCCCCACTGCGACGATACGCCGAACTCGCCGTCGGGCGTGAAGAGATCGGCGTAGTCGTATCCGCCGTTCGTGCAGTGATCGAGCGTGTGCGTGTAGCGGTCCATGAGCTGGCGGATCTCGAGCTGATCTTCCGCGGTCAGCGTGGCGCCGGTCTGCGCATGCGCCGACACGGCGAAGAGGAGGAGGCCCAAGGCCCCGGCGCCAGCGAACGCTTGCATCGCTTTGCGCATCGACGTGTCCCCCTAAGATTTCTGATGTGCGCCGAGCATGCTACTCCGCGCGTCAGGTGGTCGCGAGATTTCCCAGGGATCGGCAGCGTTGCTATTCTGTCCCGGCTGAGAAACGAGCTGATTCGCGTCTCGGGGGAACGTCACGAGAAGACTCGAAGAGGGACCATGAGAAAAAGCATCGTGATTGGTCTTGCCTGTGCGCTCTTCCATGCGCCCGTGCATGCGCAGAGCGACGGCACCGGCATCGAAGCGGAGATCGCTGAGCTCACCGCGCGCGTCGAGAAGCTCGAGGCCACGCGCGCCATCAAGAAGCTGCAGCGCGCATTCGGTTTCTACATCGATCGCGGCCTCTGGGGCGAAGCCGCGGATCTTTTCACCGACGACGGCACGATCGAGCTCGGGCTCGACGGGGTGTACGTCGGCAAGGAGCGCATTCGCGAGTATCTGAAGCGGCTCCATGGCGGGCAGGAGGGCCTGATCTACGGCCAGCTCAACGAATGGATCACGCTGCAGCCCGCGGTCTTCGTCTCCGAGGACGGCAAGAGCGCGACGGCGCGCTGGCGCGACCACGGCATGCTCGGGCAGTACAAGCAGCACGCCGAGTGGCGCGACGGCATCTACGAGAACACGTACGTGAAGGAGGACGGCGTCTGGAAGATCAAGTCGCTGCACCTATATGTCAATTTCGTCGCGCCGTACGAGAGGGGCTGGGCGCGCCTGAAGCCGGGCGAGGGGCTCGTCCGCAGCGAAACTTCGAAGAGCTATCCGCCGGACCGCGGTCCGACGGTGACTTACCCGCCGTTCCCGGACGTCTACGTGCCGCCGTTCCAGGTGATGCATCCGGTCACCGGTCAGCCGGTGAAAGGAGTCCGCTGATGAACGCGCGAAGAAGCTCCAATTCGTTCCGGTACACCGCTCTCGCCGCGCTCTGCGGCGCGGTCCTCGCGTCGATGCCGGCGTACGCGCAGAACGCGCGGAAATCGCCGGACGAGCGTGTCGCCGAGTACCGCGAGCGCGTCGCGCGGCTCGAGGATCACGACGCGATCGAGAACCTGCAGGCGATGTTCGGCTACTTCTTCGACAAGGGCCTGTGGGAGGACGCGGCCGACTGTTTCGCCGAAGACGGCACGTTCGAGTACGGCTTGAGCGGCGTCTACATCGGCAAGGAACGCATTCGCCGCGCAATGCTGCTGCTCGGTCCTGAGGGGCTCGGCCAGGGTTATCTCAACAACCACATGATGCTGCAGCCCGTGATCACGGTCGCGGAGGACGGGATGACCGCGACGGGACGCTGGCAGGGACCGGTGCAGCTCGGCGAGCCCGGCGCGAACGGCATCTGGGGTGTCGGCATCTACGAGAACACGTACGTCAAAGAGAACGGCGTGTGGAAGATCAAGAGCTTCCATTTCTACCCGACGGCGTACACGGACTACGACCGCGGCTGGGCGCGGTCGCTGCTGCCGATGAAGGGGCCGAGCGCGCTGTTCCCGCCGGACGAGCCGCCGACGGTCGTTTATCGCGCGATGCCGGGCAACTACATTCCGCCGTTCAGCTACGACCATCCGGTCACGGGGCAGCCGCTCACGGATTTGCCGCAGGACGTGGACAGCGTATTGGGGAGATGACGACGATGACGAAAGCTTCGTATCGAACGGCGCGTCGCGCCGTCCTCGCCGCGGCCCTCGTCGCGGCGGCGCCTGCCGTCGCCGAGTCGATCGACGAGAAGCTCGACAGGCTCGAAGCGCGGATCACGCGCCTCGAGGACATGAACGCGATCGAGCGACTGCAGCGCACGTACGGCTACTTCGTCGACAAGGGCCAGTGGACGCTGTTGTCCGAGCTTTTCACCGAAGATGCGACGCTCGAGATCGGCGGCAAGGGCCTCTTCCTCGGCAAGCATCGCGTGCTCGAGTACATGCAGACGGCGTTTGGCCCCGATGGCGCGAAAGAGGGCGTGCTCGCGAATCACATGCAGTTCCAGCCGATCCCGGACATCTCGCCGGACGGCACGACGGGGTGGATCCGCTCCCGCGCGTACGTGATGAGCATGGGCGGGTGGGGACTGCCGCTCTACGAGAACGAGTATCGCAAGGAGGACGGCGTCTGGAAGATCAGCCGCCTCACCGGGCCGTTCACGATGTACTCGAACTGGCAGGGCTGGGGTAAGGACGCGCTGAACAACACGTGGCCCGACAAGTTCGACCCGCCGCCCGATCTGCCGCCGACGACGGTCTATCTGACGTACCCGGCCTATTACATCGTGCCGTTCCATTACCCGAATCCGGTGACGGGCAAGCCGTTCATTCCGGACCAGGGACAGGTCGGCGCGTACGCGGCGCCGCCGGGCACGCCCGTGCAGCTGCAATGGCACAAGACCGGCCGCCTCGCCGACGGCACGCAGCCGATCTTCGAGCCGCCTCGGGAGTAAGCGGCTCCGCGCGAGGCGAGCGGCAGCGAGCGCGCTCGACACGTCCGTCGGCGCGCGTGCGCTCGATGCCTTAGTCGGCGCGCGCGCTCTGCATCGCCTCGCGCAGCACGTCGACGACGGTAGGCCCGACCGGCGCCTCGCTCTCGCCGCCCGGGGCCGGGCGTGCGGCCGCCGCGCGTTCTGCGCGGATCGCGAGATCGAGGGCGGTGTTACCCTGCGCGTCCTTGATCATCGGGTCGGCGCCGCGGTCGAGCAGGTGCTTCACGACGCGAGGCCAGCGGCTCTCGGCCGCCGCGTGCAGCGCGGTCTTGCCTTCGTTGTCCGCGCCCGGGATGTACGAATCCTGGAACGCCGTGTTCGTGTGACTGTCGACGACCTGCGCGTTGATGTCGGCGCCGGCATCGAGCAGCAGGTCGATCGTCTTGATGACGATTGCCTCGAACTGCGGTCCCCGCCCGGTGCGGCCGCCGCCGGCCCGGACCGTGCCGGACATGCCGGCCGCGGCCATCAGCGGCGTGATCTGAAAGACGTTCGGCAGGTCGACCTCGGCGCCGTTCGCGAGCAGGAGCTCGATCGCTTCGTGGTCGTGGGCGAGCGTCGCAACCATCAGCGGGCCCGTTCCGCCGCGCATCATGTAATCGGCAAAGCGGCCGCGGCCGGGGCCGTTCGGGCGCATCCTGGTCAGCTCGTGATTGACGTCGACGCCCATCGCGATCAGGCGGCGCGCGATGTCCAATGCGGTGACGTTCGACTCGCTCCGCCGCGGCGCGGCGCCGCCGAAACCGCCGCCGCCAAAGCCGCCGCCGCCCCGGAACGAGTTCATGTCGATCGCCATGTAGAGCGGCGTGCGCCCGTACATGTCCCAGACATCGACCTTCGCGCCCTGGTCGATCAGGTACATCGCGATATCGAAGTGCCGGTTGTCGATCGCGTTGATCAGCGGCGTGATGCCGTCCGGGTTCGGCCGATCGATGTCCGCGCCGGCCTCGATCAATGACACGACGCAGCGATAACAGCCCGAGCGCGTCGCATAGAGGAGCGCCGAGAGCCCGCCGGTCTGGCGAAACTGCGCGCGCGGCTCGGAGGTCATCTGCCGCGGCCAATCGTCGTGCGCCGCGCGCCGGTCGAGATCGGTCGCGCCGTTCGCGAGGAGCAGATCGACGATGTCCGCGTGGCCTTCGCCGGCCGCCCACATCAATGCGTTCTGTTGCCTGAACGTCTCGATCGCGTTGACGTCGGCGCCGCGCTCGATGAGGAGCTTAGCGATCTCGAGCGAGCCGATGCTCGCGGCGAGCATCAGCGCCGTCTGATTATCCAGGTTCGGCGAGTCGGGATCGGCGCCCGCGTCGAGCAGCATGCGCACGAGCTCGACGTCGCCGAGCTTCACGGCCTCGGTGAGCGGCGTCGAGCCGTAACGGCTCGTCACGTTCACGGTCGCACCCGCGTCGAGCAGCGCGCGGACGAGCTCGTGATCGACCTTGTAGACGGCCCAGTGGAGCGCGGTCGACCCGTCGGGCTCCGTTTGATCCACGTCGACGTCGGGCGATGTGATCGCGGCGAGCACGATCTCGCGCTTGCCGTCGCGCACGTACTTCGCGAGCGTTTGCTGCGCGGACGCGATGCAAGGCAGCGCGGCCGTCGCGGCCGAAAGCGCTGCGATCGCGGCGAGCTTCCAGGATCTCATGCGGCTCTCCCAACGGGGCCGACGGAACGGCGGCCCGATCTCAGACGACGTTTCCGCCGAAATTCGTGTAATGCGCCCACAACCCCTTCGCGACGTCGTACAGGAAGCGGTAGGGGTCGTCGAACTTGCGGTCGACCTCGTCGAGCACGCCGGCTTCGAGCATGTCCTCGGCGTCGCGGCCGGCGTTCACGAGCGTCGACGTGCGTCTGTAGAGGTGCCACATCATGTCACGCTCGGCCACTAGCTCCGCGCGCGACATGACCGGGCCGTACGCGGGCACGATCAGCGTGTCGCCGTTCGCGATCTCGAGCAGATCGTCGAGCGCGTCGACGCGCCCGCCGAGCCAGCCGCCCGCGTACCAGTCGTGCGACGGATCGAGGAGCGGCGATGCGACATCGCCGACGGCGAGCACGTTCGAGTCGCGGAAGAACACGTAGATGTCGCCGCGCGTGTGCGCCTCGAGGAGGTAGCCGCACTCGATGCGCTCGTCGCCCGCGGTCATCTCGATCTTGCGGCGGAACGTCTTCGTCGGCCGCCCGGCCGGCGGCAGCGCGGGGACCCAGCGATCCTCGGCCGGCACGTAGTAATCCGAGGACAGCCACTGCCGCGTGATCTCGTGCGCGTGGATCGTCGCGCCGGCTTCGCCGAAGTGCATGTTTCCGCCGGTCTGGTCGGCGTGGTAGTGCGTGTTGATGACGGTGTGGACGGCCGCGTCGCCGAGCGCTTCGACGAGCGCTTGCGTGTATTCGGCCGATCCGGTGTCGACGAGCAGGAAGCCGCCGTCGGCGGCGAGCGCGAGCACATTGCCCGGCACGCCGCTCACGAGCGTAATTCGTTCGGTCAGCCTCCGCGCGGTCGACGTGGCCGCCTGCGCGTGTGCGAACCGCGCAGCAAGTCCGAGCAGCGGAAGGCTCGCCAGGCTCTCGAGCCCCGCGCGGAGGAAGCGCCGACGCCCTGCGTTCCGCGAGTGGTCCATTCGCAGCCCTCGCGTCAGACGTCGGACAGCATGCCGGTGCTGTCGCCGAAGCTCTCCTGCGGGATGCCCAGCTTGTCGAGGATCGTGAGATGCAGGTTCGCGAGCGGCGTGCGCTCGGGCAGCACAACGTTCTTGCCGCCGCGGTGCGCGCCGTTCGCGCCGCCGATCAGGATCTCGGGCAGCGGATAGTTGTCGTGCGCGTTGCTGTTGCTCATGTTCGAGCCGTAGAGGAACAGCGAGTGGTCGAGGATGCTGCCGTCGCCCTCCGGCGTCTCCGCGAGCTTCTTCACGAACTCGGCGAAGCGCTCCGTGTGATAGCGCTGGATCACGATCAGCTTCTCGATGCGGTCGCGCAGGTTGCTGTGGTGGCTGACCGGATGGAAGCTGTCGGACACGCCGACGTGGTTGTACGTGCGGTCCGTGCCCTCGGCGGCCATCACGTACGACGCGACGCGCGTCAGATCCGCCTGGAACGCGATCGCGATCAGATCGAACATCATCTTGACCTGCTGGTCGAAGTCCTCGAGCACGCCGACCGGCGCATCGGGGACCTCGACGCCGGTGAGGTCGCGCTGGCTCGCCATCTGCAGGCGCCGCTCGATCTCGCGAACGGAATCGAGATAGTCGGAGAGGCGCGCCTGGTCCGCCGGCCCGAGACGTGATCGCAGCGACTGCGTGCGGTCCGCGATCATGTCGAGGATGCTCTGGTTCTTGTAGAGCAGCGCCTCGCGCTCGGCCGCCGTGTCGCCTTCGCCCATCAGCTGGACGAACACCTTGCGCGGATTGAACTCCATCGGCAGCGGCTTGTTCGGCGCCGCGTAGCTCGTCGTCACCGAGTAGAAGCCGCCGTTGCCGGCCGCGACCTGGATCGTCGTCTCGGCCGCGACCTCGAGCGACGGCAGCGCCGTCTCCTGGCCGAGCTTCTGCGCGATGACCTGATCGAGCGTCGTCGCGAGGTTCGGGGTCCTCAAGCTCGTGTCGGGACGCACGCACGAGAGCCACGTCGCCGGATTCAGCGTGTGCACGGAGCCCGCCGCGGCCTTGTTCTCGAGGTTCTCGAACGTCGTGACGTAGGACTTGAACGGCTCGAGGGGTTTCAAGATATGGCCGAGCTCGAAATTCTCACCGGAGCCGCTCGACGTCCACGAGTCGACTTCCTTGCCGAACGGCGTGTTGTTCATGATCGCGCCGTGCGGCAGATAGAAGAATCCGGCGCGCGTCTTCGGCATCGCGGCGACCTGCGCGAGCGCGGTGCCGGCCGGCACCATCGCGTCGAGAAACGGCAGGCCCACGGCCGCGACGCCGCCGCGAAGCAGCGTGCGCCGGGACAGATGCTTCTTCGTGAGGAACGTCGCCATCGTCGCTCTCCCTTACCGTTCGTCGGCGGCCGCGACCGCCGTCTCCTCGTGCGCGAGTGATTCAGGCCCCTGCCGCCTGAACGCATCGCTCTTCACGATGCCGAGCACGATCGACGCGAACGTGTAGTTCTCTTTCGCCGCGTCGCGCACGATCTGCCGGACGTGCGGCATGTCGAAGTATTCGATCTCGCGGTTCAGCGCGTACATCATGAGCCGCTTCGTGATCGTCTGCGGCAGCTGGTCGCGGCGGCTCAGAAGGTAATCGCGGAGCTCGATCGGGCCGTCGATCACGATGCCGCTCGAGAGCTCCGTGCGCGCATCGATCGGCGCGCGGGCCTGCTGGTCGACGTCGCGCCAGCGTCCGGTCACGTCGAAGTTCTCGAGCGCGAGCCCCGGCGGATCGACGATGCCGTGGCAGCCCATGCAGTTCGGGTTCGTGCGGTGCTTCTCGAGGCGGGCGCGGACCGTCGTCGGCACCTCGCCCTCCTTGATCGAAAGATCGGTGACGACGTCGGGCGGCGGCGGCGCGGGCGGCGTGCCCATCAGGCGATCGAGGATCCACGCGCCGCGGAGCACCGGCGACGTGCGGTCGCCGTACGACGTGCGGAGCAGCACGGCGCCTTTGCCGAGGAGCCCGAACCGACGCTCGTCGTCGAGCGTGACGCGGCGGAACTGCGAGCCGAGCACGCCGTCGATGCCGTAGTGCCGCGCGAGCGCCTCGTTGACGAACGTGTGATCGGCCGTGAGCAAGTCGAGGACGCTTCGGTCCTCGAGCAGGATGCTCGCGAGGAACAGCCTGATCTCGGTCTCGAAGTTCCTGCGCATCGCGGCGTTGAAGCCGGGATCCTGCGGCACGACCTGCTCGAGCTCGTCGAGGTTCAACCACGCGAGCGCGAAGTGCTCGATCAGCGACATCGCGCGGTCGTCGGCGAGCATCCGCCGGACCTGCGCCTCGAGCACCCTCGGATCGGAAAGCCTGCCTTCGGCCGCGACCTTGATCAGCTCCTCGTCCGGGCCCTGGCTCCACAGGAAGAACGCGAGGCGCGTCGCGAGCTCGAGATCGGTCAGAGGCCGCGGCTCGTCCGGCGCCGACTCGAACGCGCGGTACAGGAAATCGGGGCTCGACAGGACCGCGGTCACGAGCTCGAGGACACCCGAGTCGAAGCCGCCTTCCTCGGCGCGGCCGATCTCGTAGAACGGCATGAGCCACGCGAGATCCTCGTCCGTGACGGGGCGGCGGAACGCCTTCGTCGCGAGATTCGCCGCGATGCGCTCCGCGCACGGACGCTCGTCCGCCTCGGTCTCGGGCTGGCAGATGAAGATCTTGTTGCGACTCTCGTTCGCCGAGATTCCCGTCGGCGCGAACGGGCCCTCGACCTCCATCCCGAGGCCGATGCGCGGCATCCGCGTGAGCTTGCCGCCGCCGTTGATGTCGTTGCTCAACGCCCACGAGCGCTCGATAAACGTCGCGATGATCTCGTGCGTGCCGGCCTTGATGTACGCGGGGATGCCCGCGACCTTCGCGAGGATCGCCGCGCGGCCCTCGGGGCCGTCGCGGTCCGCGAGCTCGAGATCGTCGGGACCGCCGATGTCGACGCGCGCGGCCTCGACGCCGTCGACGAGAAGCACGAGCGTCGCCTCGGTCTCCATGCCGCGCGGATAGAGGCCGGCGTCGACGTCGAGGATGCTGAAGCGGTACTCGCCGTCCGCGAGGAACGTGTGCGTGAAGCGCATGCCGCCGCGCGTGCCGAGCGGGAAGCCCTCGATATGGCCGGTCTGATTCCCGCCGTCGAACGGATAGAAGGTCTTCGTGAACTTCGGCACCGGCGCACCGACCGCTCGTGTCGCGACGAGGCGCGCCGCGGACAGGTACTGCTCGAAGAACGAAGGCGACGCGACGAGCGCGTTCGCGATGTTGTCGAAGCCGTCGACCTCGATCTCTCTCGGCAGGATCTCTTCGGGATCGATGTCGACGCCGAGAAGACTCTTGACCGAGGCCGCGAACTCCCTGCGGTTCAGCCGCTGAACCGGCACATGCCCGACGCGGCTTTTGTCCGCGCTCGCGTCGACCGCGGCCTCGAGATACGCGACGAGCTCGTCGATCTCCTCCTGCGCGGGCTGACGGGCGCCCGCAGGCGGCATCAGCCGGCCGCGAAGCTTGCCGATCGCCGCCTCCCAGATCTCCTGGTGCTGGCCGACGTTCTCGAGGTCGAGCGACGAGAACGCGAAGTCGCCGGCGAGGTCGAGCGGGTTATGACAATCGGTGCAGTAGGTCTCGATCAGCGCCGCATGCTTCTCGATCGATGCACCGTCGATGCCTCCGCCGCAACCGCCGAGGAGCGCGAAGGCGAGCCCGGCAGCGGCGAGCTCGAAGGCGTGAACGAATCGTGCGCTGCGCCTTCGCATGGCCTCCCATTCCTTGAAATCGTTCTTTGCGCCATTTTCCGCGACGGAACCCGTGTCGACATCATACTTTTATGGCAAGAATTGCAAAGACGGCGGGAGCGTAGCGGCGGCTTCCGGCCCACCCGAGCCCAAGTGCGGTGCTGCGATTCATCCTGAGCTCTCGTCGCCATCGGCGAATCGGAAAAACGCACGATCTCTGTCATCCGAGGCTCCGGTTCTAGAAGAGCTCGACGTCCCGGCCCTCGAAGGACGAGACCTCGACCTCCCTCATCGCGTCCGGACCCAGCGCTCTTGTCACGCGGGCTCTTCCCCGGGTTCGTCAGTGAGGGTCCGTGCGCTGTCGATACACGCGCGCATCGATTCCGAGCTTCCGGAGCCGCGACGCAAGCGTCGTCGGTTTGAGGCCGAGGAGCGCCGCGGCGCCGTCGGGCCCCGAGATCTTTCCGTTCGCTAGCTTGAGCGCCGCGATCACGTTCTCACGCTCCGCGCGTCGGCGCTCGGCCTCGGTCTGCACGAGGTGCGGCGTTTCCGGTCCGCGCGCGGACCGGCCGCGCGCAGGGCCGACCGGAAGATCGAGCACGAGCCGGCCGCCGCGCGCGAGGATCGCGGCGCGCTCGAGCACGTTCTGAAGCTCGCGGACGTTTCCCGGCCAGTCGTACGCCTGAAGCCGCGCGATGTCCGCCTGCGTGACGCGTACGGCCGGACGGCCTTTGCGGCTCGGGCCGGACAGGAAATGCTGCACGAGCAGCGGAATGTCCTCCGGCCGCTCGCGCAGCGGCACGGACTGGATCGGGAACACGCTGAGCCTGAAGTAGAGATCCTCGCGGAAGCGGCCCTGCTCGATCTCGCGGCGCAGGTCGCGGTTCGTCGCGGCGATGATGCGCACGTCGACCTTGCGCGTCTTCTCCTCGCCGACGCGCTCGAACGTGCCTTCCTGGATCACGCGCAGGAGCTTGCCCTGAAGCTCGAGCGGGATCTCGCCGACCTCGTCGAGGAAGAGGGTGCCTCCGTCCGCAAGCTCGAAGCGGCCGATGCGGTCGCGCAGCGCGCCGGTGAACGCGCCCTTCACGTGGCCGAAGAACTCGCTCTCGAAGAGATCGCGCGGGATCGCGGCGCAGTTCACGCGGATCAGCGGCCGCTCGCGGCGCGAGCTCGCGTCGTGGATCGCGCGCGCGATCAGCTCCTTGCCGGTGCCCGACTCGCCCGTGATCAGCACGGTGGCGTCGGTGTCGGCGACGAGCTCGATCTGCCGGCGCAGCGTTTCGATCGCTTCGCTGCGGCCGATGATGCCGCGGTCGTTGACGCCGAGCCGGATCTCCTCCTGCAGATACTCGTTCTCGAGCTCCAAGCGTTTGCGCAGACGATCGACCTCCTCGAGCGCGCGGCGCAGCTTCTCCTCGGCCTCCTTGCGCTGCGTGACGTCGCGGAACACGACGACCGCACCGATCACGACGCCCCGGTCGCGGATCGGCGTCGACGTGTACTCGACCGGGATCGGGCGTCCGCTCTTGTGCCAGAACACCTCGTCGCTGACCGTGTGCACGGCGCCGTCGCGGAACGCGGCATAGATCGGGCAGTCCTTGCTCGGATACGGCCGGCCGTCGGCGTGGTGGTGATGCACGAGCTCGTGCATGTCGCGGCCGACGAGCTCGGCCGCGCTCCAGCCGAGCAGCGCCTCGGCGGCCGGGTTCACGAACGTCGTCGCGCCTTCCGCGTTGACGCCGTAGATGCCTTCGCCCGCGGCCTTCAGGATCAGCTGGTTCTCGCGCTCGATGTCGCGGAAGAGCCGCTCCGCGCGCTGCCATTCCGCGAGCCCGCTCGTCCAGTAGCGGTTCGCCTCCGCGTCGATGCCGTGCCGGTGCTGCTCCTCGAGGTCGATCAGCGTCAGCAGGATCAGCCGACGGCCGTCCGGGCTGTCGATGCGATCGCCGCGGTACTCGACGCGGAGTTTCTTCTCGGCGGCGTGACGCGGCGCGAGGTCTCGGGTCCAGTAGTGACCGAGGGAGAGCACGGCTTCCGAGAAGACGATCAGGATCGGCACCTGCCCGGGGTGCAGGCGGCTGAAGCGATGGCCGATCAGCGCGTCCGGCGCGAGCCCGAGGAAGCGAGCCGCGGCGGCGTTCGCCCAGACGACGTCGTCGCCGACCGGGTCGATCAGCAGCATCGGTGTCGATGTGTCGTCGAGCAGCCGGGCGAGCAGGGGCGGCGCGGAGATGGCTTCGGCCGTGGCCATGCCCGGAACTTACGATATTTCGTCATGGCAAACAACGAATTTTCGTAGATGACGAGATTTCGTAACCGGTGATGTGCCGTAACTGGCGGAAGCCGCGAAGAAAAAGCGGTTGGCACGTTCCTGGCTAATGACCGGTCGATCCCGAATACGACGCGGAGGCGACCGATGAGCCTGTTCGATGACCCGTTCGATCCCGATCTCCATGCCGGTGCGTGCTGCGCCAAGACCGATCATCGAACGCACTCTTCCGGAGCAGAGCGCGGCCAGGCGCCCGACGCCGGGTCCGAGCGCACGCTGACCCGTGTCGTCGAGCACGCGCTGATGCGCGCGCTCTTCCCGCACGCGCCGACGCGACGCGCGTTCCTGCGCGCGGTCGGCGGCTCGACCGCGGCGGCGGCGCTGTCGCAGATCCTGCCGGTCGGGCTGATCGCCGAGGCGTTCGCGGAAGCCCTGCCGCTCGAGAAGACGAAGCTCTCGGTCGGCTTCATCCCGATCACGTGCGCGACGCCGATCATCATGGCGAAGCCGATGGGCTTCTACGAGAAGCACGGCCTCGACGTCGATGTCGTGAAGACGGCGGGGTGGGCCGTGATCCGCGACAAGACGCTGAACGGCGAGTACGACGCCGCGCACATGCTGTCGCCGATGCCGATCGCGATCACGATCGGCGCGGGCTCGAATCCGATCCCGTACACGATGCCAGCCGTCGAGAACATCAACGGTCAGGCGATCACGCTCGCGCTGAAGCACAAGGACCGCCGCGATCCGGCCCAGTGGAAGGGCTTCAAGTTCGCCGTGCCGTTCGAGTATTCGATGCACAACTATCTGCTCCGCTACTACCTCGCGGAGCACGGCGTCGATCCGGATCGCGACGTGCAGATCCGGGTCGTGCCGCCGCCCGAGATGGTCGCGAACCTTCGCGCCGACAATCTCGACGGCTTCCTCGCTCCCGATCCGGTGAACCAGCGCGCGGTCTACGACGGCGTCGGCTTCATTCATCTCCTCTCGAAGGAGATCTGGGACGGTCATCCGTGCTGCGCGTTCGCGGCGTCCGAGAAGTTCGTGAAGGAGATGCCGAACACGTACTCGGCGCTCTTGAAGGCGATCATCGACGCGACCGCGTACGCGACGAAGCCCGAGAACCGCAAGGAGATCGCGGCCGCGATCGCGCCCGCGAATTATCTGAACCAGCCGGTCACGGTCGTCGAGCAGGTGCTGACCGGCACCTACGCCGACGGGCTGGGTCAGGTGAAGCGCGATCCCGAGCGCATCGACTTCGCGCCGTTCCCCTGGGAGTCGTTCGCGATCTGGATCATGACGCAGATGAAGCGCTGGGGGCAGATCTCGGGCGACGTGGACTACGCGGCGATCGCGCGGCGCGTCTACCTCGCGACGGACGCCGCGCGGCTCATGAAGGAGGTCGGCCTCGAGCCGCCGACCGAGACGTCGAAAACGTTCTCCGTGATGGGGAAGCCCTTCGACCCCGCGGACCCCGAGGGCTACATCGCATCGTTCGCGATCAGGAGGACGTGATCGATGCCCGGGCCGGAAAGGCTACGCGCGCTCGCGCTGTCGCTCGCGGTCTTCGCCGCGTTCGTGATCGTGTGGGCCGCGAGCACGCGCGCGACCGGCGGCGCCGCGGATCTCGATCCCGAGTACGCGGCGCTGATGGGCGCACAGGTCACGCAGGGCGCGTCGGCGATGCCGGGCCCCGGGGAGGTCGCGGCGAAACTCTGGTCGCATATCAGGGATCCGTTCTACGACGCAGGACCCAACGACAAGGGTATCGGCATCCAGCTCGCGTACTCGATCGGGCGGGTGCTCTCGGGTTACGCGATGGCCGTCGTCGTCGCGATTCCGCTCGGTTTCCTGATCGGCATGTCGCAGGTCTTGTCCCGCGCGCTCGACCCCTACATCCAGATCCTGAAGCCCGTGTCGCCGCTCGCGTGGATGCCGCTCGCGCTCTACACGATCAAGGACTCGAACGCGTCCGCGGTGTTCGTGATCTTCATCTGCTCGGTGTGGCCGATGCTGATCAACACGGCGTTCGGCGTGTCGTCGGTCCGCAAGGAGTGGTTGAACGTCGCACGCACGCTCGAGGTGCCCGCGTGGAAGCGCGCGCTCACCGTGATCCTGCCGGCGGCCGCGCCGACGATCGTGACCGGCATGCGCATCTCGATCGGCATCGCGTGGCTCGTGATCGTCGCCGCCGAGATGCTCGTCGGCGGCACCGGCATCGGCTACTTCGTGTGGAACGAATGGAACAACCTTTCGATCGTGAATGTGATCATCGCGATCCTCTTCATCGGCGTCGTCGGCATGCTGCTCGATCAGATGCTCGCCGCGGCGGCGCGTGCGGTCACGTTCCCGGAATGACGGACGCCGTATGAGCTCGAACCTGATCTCCGTAGAGGCGATCGCGAAGCGCTATCCGCAGAAGGGCGGCGGCGCGGTGACGATCTTCGAGGACCTGTGGCTCAGGATCGACCGCGGCGAGTTCGTCTGCATCGTCGGGCATTCCGGGTGCGGCAAGACGACCGTGCTCAACATCCTCGCCGGGCTCGACCGGCCGGACGAGGGCGTCGTGATCGTCGACGGCAAGGAGGTCACGGGGCCCGCGCTCGACCGGGCCGTGATCTTCCAGAGCCATGCGCTTCTGCCGTGGCTCACCGTGCTCGGCAACGTCGCGTACGCGGTCGCCGCGAAGCACCGCGACTGGCCGAAGACGAAGGTGCGCGAGCACGCGCGCCGTTTCGTCGAGCTGGTCGGGCTCGCCGGTGCGGAAGGGAAGCGCCCCGCGGAGCTCTCGGGCGGCATGAAGCAGCGCGTCGGTATCGCGCGCGCGCTCGCGATCGAGCCGAAGATCCTGCTCATGGACGAGCCGTTCTCGGCGCTCGATGCGCTGACGCGCGGCACGTTGCAGGACGAGGTGCGCCGCATCTGTCTCACGACCGAGCAGACGACGCTGATGATCACGCACGACGTCGACGAGGCGATCTATCTCGCCGATCGCATCGTGCTGATGACGAACGGCCCGAACGCGCGGATCGCGGAGATCGTGAAGAACACGCTGCCGCGCGACCGGGACCGCAACTCGATGCACCGGATGCGCGAGTACTACCCGATCCGCAATCACCTGATGGACTTCCTGATCAGCCGCTCGACCGCGCTGCGCGACGCGCGGCCGGGCGGCTGGGATCCGAGAAACGTGCCGGTCGTCGCGCCCGGCGAGCCGGCCGAGGAAGAAGTCCCCGATACGGGTCTTCGGGCGGTCGCGCGGCAGCGCACGGCCGGCTGACGAATCCCCGAGAACTTCGCTCAAGGAGAGACGACGATGACGCGCGCAGAGCTGACCGAGAAGATTCTCGACGTCAAACGAGACAAGGACCTCACATGGAAAACGATCGCCGAAGAGATCGGCGGCTACAGCCAGCTCTTCATCATGTCCGCGCTGCTCGGGCAGATGAAGCTGCCGAAGCCGCAGGCGGCGCGCGCCGCGAAGCTCTTCGGGCTCACGCCGTCCGAGGAGAAGCTGCTGAACGAGGTGCCGATGCGCGGCGGCGTCGACCCGGTTCCGCAGGATCCGACGCTCTATCGCTTCTACGAGGCGATGATGGTGTTCGGTCCCGCCCTCAAGGAGATGATCCACGAGGAATTCGGCGACGGGATCATGTCGGCGATCGACTTCGATCTCGCGTGCGAGCGCGAGCTTGACCCGAAGGGCGACCGCATCCGGATCACGATGTCCGGCAAGTTCCTGCCTTACAAGTATCACGGCGCCAGGGACGGCGCGATGCCGATCGGGCTCAAGGAGTCGGCATGAAGCGCCGAACCCTTACCGCGGCCGTCGCTGCCGCCATGGTCACGGGGCAAGCGTTCTCCGCCGAGACGTTCCGCGACGCGCTCGCCGAGTCGAAGCCGCTGATCGACTGGCGGATCCGCTACGAGGGCGTCGATCAGGCCGATTTCGCGACGAACGCCGATGCGTTCACGAGCCGCCTGCGGCTCGGTGTCCAGACGGGGACGATGGCGGGCACGTCGCTGCTCGCCGAGGGCGTCTGGCTCGAGGACATGCTGGACGACTACGACAGCACGACGAACGGCGCTTCCGAGTATCCGGTCGTCGCCGATCCCGATCTCGTCGCGATCAACCGCTTCGCGATCGTCAATCGTTCGCTCGAGAGCATGGTGCTGACGTTCGGGCGCCAGCGGATTATCCACGGCAATGCACGCTTCGTCGGCAACGTCGGCTGGCGGCAGCACGAGCAGACGTTCGACGGCGCGCGGGCCGAGGTGGGATTCGGCAAGTCGAAGCTCGACGTCACTTATGCGAACCAGGTGAACCGCGTCTTCGGTCCCGATTCACCCGTCGGTAAGTGGGAGGGCGATCTCGTGCTGCTCCGCGCGTCGCACGCCTTCGAGTGGGGCGAGGTCGCGGCGTTCGGCTACCTGCTCGAGCTCGACGATGCGCCGGCGATGTCGAGCGACACGTACGGCGTCGAGCTCGTCGGCAGCCGGCCGCTCACGGATGGGCTCTCGGCCCGGTTCGCGCTCTCGTTTGCACGGCAGGCGTCGCGCGACTCGAACCCGGTCGACTACGACGAGAGCTACTCGCTCGTCGAGCTCGGCGTCGGCTTCAAGCGCGCGACGATCGACGTCGGCCGCGAGACACTGGGCGGCGACGGCCTGAGCGCATTCTCGACGCCGCTCGCGACGCTGCATCTCTTCCAGGGCTGGGCGGACAAGTTCCTGACGACGCCGCCGGGCGGCATCGACGACACGTATGTCGAATTTGGCTACACGACGGGAGCGAAAGGGCCGGTCGACCGGCTCTCGATCGTCGCCGCGTTCCACGAGCTCGAGTCGGACGCGGGCTCCGCGAAGTACGGCGACGAGCTCGACCTCTCGCTCGTCGCCCGCGTCGCGAAGATGACGTTCACGCTGAAGTACGCCGACTACCGCGCGGCGGCGCTCTTCACGGATACGACCAAGCTCTGGTTGTCGATGGACTTCGTGTTCTAGCGGCGAGTGCGAGCGACGTCACGGCCGCAGCCGTTTGTGCACGATGAACTGCGTCACGATCCACTTCTCGCCGCGTAGCGGAGGGGAGCCCGTGTGCAGCATGCGGCGGTCGGGCTTGAGATCGGGGAAGGCGTTGATGAAATAGAGCCCGCTGCCGGTCGTGCCGCGATGCACGATGCCGAGCTTCGGGAACGTCGTCTCGCCGCCTTCGTAGTCGTCGTTCAGATAGAGCAGGAACGTGATCATGCGCTGACCCTGCTCGCGAATCTGCTGCACGTAGTCGATCGCCTTCGCGTCGATGAAGTCGAAATGCGGCTTGATCTCTTCTCCGACCGCGTAATGCAGCACCATCGGCGCTTCGAAGTGCTGCATCGGGTAACCGCAGGTCAATGACATCCGCGCCTGCACGAGGAATTGGACGACGTCGAACGTCGAGTAGTCGAACAGCGCCATCGTGTTCGTGCGCATCTCGTGGGCGAGGTTCTCGCGGCTGATCGAGTCGTAGACGAGCGCCCGCTGGAGGCGGCCGTCGGCGCGGCCGATCAGCCATTTGCAGACGGACGCGGGGGCGAGCGCGGGCACACGGCGCACGTGGTCGTGCAATGGCTCCTGGGGCGCCGGCGACAGCCAATAGGCGAGCGGAATGCGCGCCGCCATCTCGTGCCAGCCGGCCGCTGGCAAGCCGGGCGGCTGCAGACACTCGAGCTGACCGCGGGCCGATTCGTCGCCGGCCGCCGCGGCGGCGCCGAGGAGCTTGAGGGCCTGCGGCCAATTCTGCGGCACGTATGCGCCCGCCGCCGTCAGCGCGGCGAGCCGCGCGAGCGCGCGGCCTTCGCCGCCTTTCGCCGCCTGCTTCAGCAGGTAGAGCGCGTGCTTCGGGCTCTTCGGGGCACGGTCGCCGACGAGCAGGCGATGCGCGAGCTCGCTCATCGCGGCGAGGTCCCCTTCGAGGCTCGAACGCCGCAGCACCTCCATCGCCTCCGCGTAGCGGCCGGCCGCGTCGAGCGTCCGGGCGGCCTCGATCCCCGCGGAAGCACGTTCCCCGCTCATCGATGTGTTTTGGCTCATCGATGTGT
>CAZKNH010000001.1:35747-41059 GCA_964553875.1 uncultured Gammaproteobacteria bacterium
GGACGCTCAAGCGTTGTAGTAGCGCTCGCCTCTCCGCAGGATCCGACCGTTGCGAATCGCGACGCCGAGCTCGAGGCTCTGCGCGATCCGCCTCGCGCGGACGACGAAGTGCTCGGCCGCTCTCGGCGGGCAGACCTCGTTCGCGGTCTCCTCGAAGAGCGCAAGCCATCGGTCGAAGTGCCGCGCGTCGACCGGAAGCGGCGCGTGCGCCTGCATCGGGCTGCCCTCGTACGTGCCGGCGCCCAAGGCGACGGACGCCCAGAACAGGCACATCCTCGCGAGGTGCCTGTCCCAGTCGTCGATCCGGGCGTCGAAGATCGGCCCGAGGAGCTCGTCGCGCCGGACCTTCGCATAGAAGGCGTGCACGAGTCGCTCGATCATCGGACCGTCGATGCCGGTCCGGGCCATCGCGTCCGCGACGAGCTCGCTGCGTCGTTCGGGTATCGGCATGTCGTCCTCGATCGTCCGGGAGCCGCCACTCTAGCGCGTCAGAGCGGCGGCGGGGAGAAGCCCCGACGTGCGGATACTACGACTACGCATCGCGTGCCGCGTCAGAACGCCATGTTGACGGACATCCAGAGGCTTCGGCGCTTGTCCTTGACGTTGTAGTCGTCGATGCAGCTGTAAGCGTCGAGCGTGGCCGTCAGCTCGCAGGTCTGCGAGATGAAGTTCTTGTCGAGCAGATTGTTGACCCGCGCGTTGACGGTGAGCTTCGGCGTCGCATGCCATGACGCGCCGAGGTGGAGGATCGCGTAGTCCCGGTAGTACCGATCCTCGCCCGTCAACGTGTCGTAGGCACGGTAGCGGTCGTAGCGTCCCTCGGCCGTCAGCTGCAGGCTGAGCGCGTCGGTCGCGTCCCAGTCGAGCGTCAGGTTCACCATGTGCTTAGCGGGATTGCCGGCGATCGGGCGTCCCGCGTTCTCGCCGCTCTTCTGCTCGGAGTGCGTTAACGTGTAGTTTCCGCGGAGGCGCAGGTTGAACGGCAGCCTCGCGCGTCCGGCGAGCTCGACGCCGCGCGTCTCGGCGCGATCGATGTTGATGCTCTGCGTGAACGTCGTGTAGCCGAGCGCGGCCCAGCCCGGACCGATGTCGACGCAGTAGTCGACGCCCGCGGGCGCCACCTCGCAGTTGAAGAACTCGCCGCCGCGCGCGATCTTGTCCTCGAAGCGGTTCAGGAACGCCGTGACGTTCCAGCCGAACGCGCCGTTGTCGAAGTACGCGGCGATTTCGTAGTTGCGGCTCGTCTCGGGCTTCAACGTCGGCGTGCCGACGAACGGGCTCACGCCCTGGCCGCCGAAGCCCGTGATGCCCGGGAAGAGCTCGTCCGGGCGCGGCGCCTTGTAGCCGGTGCTGATGCCGCCCTTGAGCGTCCAGCGGTCGTTCGCGGTGTAGACCGCGTACGCGCGCGGGCTCGCCTGGCTCCCGAAGACATTGTGATGGTCGTGCCGCAGGCCGAGCGTCAGCGTGAGGCTCGGCGTCACGTCGAAGTTGTCCTCGACGAAGAGCGCCCACTGACGATGCGTCTGGCGCGTGCCTTCGCGGAAGCCGCCGCCGTGCATGCCGAATACGCCGTCCTCCATGTCGGTGTCGTTGAGCTGACCGCCGATCGACAGGAAGTGTCTCGAGCCGGCCGCGAGATCGAGCTTCGTATCGAGGACGAACCCGTCGAGCTCGAGCGTGCGAAGCTTCCGCGGTAGGAAGGCCTCGAGGCGTGCGCGCTCGTCGGCCGTCAGATCGTCGAGCGTGAAGCCGCCGCCGCTGTTGTTGCAGTAAGGGTCGAGGCCGCGGCGCGCGCAGACGTCGTTCCAGAGCGTCTGGAGCTCCGCGCGCTCCTCGACGGTCAGCGGCAGGGAGCGGCCGCGGTTATTGCTCATGCTGCGCGTGAGGCTCGTCTCGATCGTGCCGAAGCCGAGATTGCCGCGGTGGGTCAGTGCGAGCTGGTCGCGATCGTAGCGCTGAGTCTCTCGGTAGCCGACGCGCGGCTGCACGACGCGGCGCGTGATCGTCGGCGGGCTACCGGGCACGCTCGGATCGTAGTCGGGGTTCGGCACGACGACGTTGCCGGACCGCCAGAGGCTCTCGATGCCGTCGAGCGTGCCGGTTTGACCTTTGGAGTTGTCGTATTCCTGCCGCGAGACGTCGTACTCGAGCCGCAGGTCGTGCCGCTCGTTCGGCGCGTAGCTCAACCTCAAGCCTCCGTTCCAGCGCGTGCTCGCGACCTGCTTGCCGCCGCCGCCGAAGCCGAGCGTACGCTCCCAGACGCTGCCGGGCTCGTTCGGCGGGGAGGGCAAAGGCAGCGGGTCCCATTCCGGTATCGACTCGTCCTGGTCGTAGTAGCTGCCGCGGACCGCAATGCCGAGCCGATCGGCGATCAACGGACCCGCGACGTAGAGGTCGGTCGTGCGGTCGTTGCCGAACTGATCGCTCTCCTGCTGAACGGTGAATCCGTGCGTCACGCCGCCGTGCCAGTGATCGGCGACCTTGCGCGTGATGATGTTGACGACGCCGCCCATCGCGTCCGAGCCGTACAGCGTCGACATCGGTCCTCGTACGATCTCGATGCGCTCGATCGAGTCGAGCGGCGGCAGGTACGCGAACTGACCTCCGCCGAAGTTGTTCGGATAGATCGCGCCGACGTTGCTTTGTCTCCTGCCGTCGATCAGCACGAGCGTGTATTCGCTCGGCATGCCGCGCATGCTGATCGTCGCCATGCCGTTCTTGTCGGTCGATTCGAGGCCGACGTCGAGACCTTCGACGTCCCGCAGCGCGTCGACGAGGCTCGTGTACGGGCGACGCGCGAGCTCGTCGCGGGAGACGACGCTGATGCTCGCCGGCGCGTCGGCGAGCTTCTGCTCGAGGCGCGCGGCGGTCACGACGAGCTCCTCGATCGGCTGGGAAGATGAAGCGGGCTTGGGGTCGTCAAGGCTCGGGTGGGTCTCGGCACGGATCACGGCCGGGATGACCGCGGCCGGGATGACGGCGGCGGCCGTCAGAAGCAGCGTTCCTCGCATTGCTGTTCGATTGCATCCGTGCATCGGAGTGATGCGACGCAGATGGTAAACGAGAACGATTCGCATTAACAATACGGGATTCCGAAGGTCCGGACCGGAACGGCGGGAGCACTGCCGGCCGGGCTGGGGGTAGCCGCCCCGACCCGTCGGCCCGGAACTCCGTCGAAACGCCGAAGTCGAGCGTTGAAAGCCCTGCTTTCGTGACGCGACGGACGCCGACGGCGTCGAGGAGGTCACATGAAGTCGCGTGTTGTGATGACGGCCGCGTCCCTCGGGGCGGCGGTGCTGCTGCCGACTATGGGTGGGACGCAGACGATCGGCGGCGTCGCGCCGGACCCTGTCGATCGAGAATCGGCGACGGCAAGTGCGCGGGGCGCTGGTATCGCCATCGGCGTCGGCGTCGGCGGCACGGAGTTCGGCAGCGTCCTCACGACGTCCGGCCTCGTGCTCGACGTTCCGATACTCGGCTTCGGCGAGACGACGATCGTCATTCGCAGCGGGTCGATGGTGGCAGGGCCGAGCACCGGCTCGACCTCGACCCTTACCGCGCCTTCGAGTCTTCTTGGTCCGCTCGATCTCGGCACGAATCCGCCATTCACGAGCTTCGGCCGTTTCCTTCCCGGCGTCGGTGCGAATGCAAGCGGGACGCGCCCGGCGCCGAGGCTCAGAACGCCGAGTGCTGCGCCGTCGGCGGCGACGTCTTCTGGCGGTGTCGTCTGGGACTCGTTCTGCGATCCGCGGGACTTCACGTGCGATCAGTGAAGCCCATGGGCGGCGACGTGCGGCTCAGCCCGAGACGACGATCGAGCTGGGCGTGATCTCCGCGAGGCTCGCCGTGCCCATCTGCGTCATCACGATCTCGAGCTCTCGGCTCAGGATCTCGATCACGCGCTCGACACCCGCTTGACCGAACGCGCCGAGCCCCCACAAGTACGGCCGGCCGATGCAGATCGCGTCCGCGCCGATCGCTAACGCCTTGAAGATGTCCGTGCCGCGTCGAAAGCCGCTGTCGACCAGAACCGGCACGCGGCCCTGAACGGCCGGCACGACTTCCTGCAGCGACTCGATGCTCGAGACGCCGCTTGCCTCGGCACGTCCGCCGTGATTCGAGACGATGATTCCGTCGACGCCGCGCTCGAGCGCGATCAGCGCATCGTCGGCCGTCACGATGCCCTTGACGAGCACCTTCATCGACGTCGCGTCCTTCAGCCGATCGACATAGTCCCAAGTGAGGCCGGCAACGCTCATTCGCAGTTTCGACATGTCCACGCCGGCGAACATAGCCTTCGTGCTCCATGCATCGCCGGTATGGCAGCTCACGCATTCGGGGTTCGAGTCGCGGCGGAGCCGTGCGCTTTCCTCCATGTTGCGGGCCGGAATGTCGACCGTCAGCGTGAGCGCGGTGCAGCCCGCATCCTCGGCGCGCCGGATCATCGCTCGGGTGACGTTCCAGTCCGAAGTGGGATAGAGCTGAAACCAGATCGGCGCGCCCCGCGCACTGGTGACGTCCTCGACCGAGCGGTTCGTCACCGTCGACAGGATCTGCAGCGTGTTCTTCGCGCGGGCCGCTCGCGCCACGGCGACTTCGCCTTCGGGATGGAACGTCTGTTGCGCACCGCAAGGCGCAAAGAAGATCGGCACGGCGTAGCGCTCGCCGAAGAGCTCGATCGACGTGTCGATCGTCGAGACGCCGGTCAGCCGGCGCGGGCGGAGCCCCATCTTCCGAAAGCCCTCGCGGTTCACGTCGAGCATCGCGGAATCGTCCGCGCCGTAGGCCAAGTACGTGTAGTGGCCGATCGGCATGTGGCGCTTCACGTACGCCTCGAAGTCGAACACATTGACGGCGTGTGCGGCGTCCTCGATCAAGCCCTCGGCTTGCGCAAGCGAGTCGCTGACGCGCAAGCCGAGCGCGACACCGTACGCGAGCGGGCTCGCGGCCAGAAAGCGCAGCAGTGCACGGCGCGACTGCAGCGACGTCATCGGCTCCGGCATGAATCCCCCTTTGGTGCCCGGCGAACGCAGGCTAGTGTATGTGGACGCCGAGCGTCGGGCATCTCCTGCTACGCCGATTGCGTCGGCGATCGACCATTTGCGCCGAAACGCGTCGCCCTCTCGCCGAATAATGTTCAGCGCGGTGTGGAGATCAGCCCTGGATGGGCGCCGTCACGATTGAGCGCAAACCTCCCGACGTCTGCGAGGAAGCGTCGCGAAAAGGTCGTATGGAAGCGTCGTATGATGCTTCCGCGGAAGCGTCGCTCGACGCCTCAGCGGAAGCGTCACTGAACGCCTCCGCAGAAGCGT
>CAZKNH010000001.1:41159-129313 GCA_964553875.1 uncultured Gammaproteobacteria bacterium
TCGCTCGACGCCTCAGCGGAAGCGTCACTGAACGCCTCCGCAGAAGCGTCCCTCAACACCTCCGCGGAAGCGCCACTCGACACCTCCGCCGAAACGTCGCGCGCTACCTCGACGTCCGTCGACGACGTTGCGGAAGTGTCACTCGGCTGCGCTTCCGCGGAAACGTCGCCGAACGCTTCCGCGGAAGCGTCGCTTAGCGCCTCTGCCACTGCCTCCGCGGAGGGCCGATTCGTCGACGTGCACCATGACCTGGTAGTGATTCGAAACACGTGGCGCGTCCCCCTGCTGACCGCCGAGGTACTCCTTCGCCAGCGTGACCAACGCATCCGCCCGCCGCGCGGACCAGCTCTCATCGGCCTCCTCGGGACCGGCCTTCGAAGGGATCGCCGCTTCGAGCGCCCGATCGAGGGCCTTGTCGACGGCCTTCTGCGAATGCGCGGCCGATCGACGGCAGCGTCTTCAGCGCATGTGCGACCCGCACCTTCTCGCGCGCTGCGCTCAGCGAGATGTCGCAGCGATAGTGCAGCCACTCGGCGCAGCTATCGAATCCCCATCCGAGCCAGCCTGCACGTTCGTCGAAGCGGCGGATGAGGACGAGCAGATCGTAGGTGGCGGCGTTGATGCGGGCAGCGAGCGTGACGATCGCTCGATCGAGCTCGTCGATCGACGCATCAGGGCTATAGGCCGTAGCTGCGGCGGACGCGGTGGTCATGGGGCACCCAACGCGACGGTGGCTGACTGGAATTTTACCCAGTCACGAGCCGGCTGAACGAACTGAAAAACTGCGCGAAAGCGCCAGAAAAAAGCTTAAGAGAAGGAGACGGACGGTCACCAACGTGCCGCGTCGCTCCGCGTGCTGCTCAACCCTCCGCGCGCAGCTGCTCGATCGCCGTCTCCCAGTTGCGGCCGTCGAACGGCACGATCGTCAGCTTCGCCAGATCCGCGCCCTCGACGCAACGCACGTTGACGTCGAAGCCATCGGGATGCGACCGCGCGACGTAGAACGGCGCCGCGCCGCAGACCGAGCAGAAATGATGCCGGGCGCGGCCTGTGTTGAACGTATACGTCGCGAGCGCGTCGTCCGCGACCGTGATCCGCGCAAGGTCTCGCGGCACGAACCAGTGGAGATACCCCTTCCTCGTGCAGATCGAGCAGTTGCAGTCGTAGACCTTGTCGGGCAGCGGCGCGAACACGTCGATGCGGACCCTGCCGCAGTGACAGCTCGCGGTGTGCAAAGGCTCGCGGCGATCGTCGTCGTTCATCGCTCGTATGATGCCCTCGAGCGTCGAGTCGCCGCAATTACGCGGGCGGGCCGAGCCGGCCGCCGGGCCGCGAGCGGGCCGACGACCCGCCCGCGTCCCAGCGCTCCGACCTTCGACCCGCCCGCGCCCGCGGCACTCAGTACTTCGGCCCGGACTCGTCGTACGTCAGCCCCTTCGACGCCGCCTGCGTGCGCACCGCGTCGTAGATCAGCCTGTCCAGGGAGTCGTCCGCGCCGTCCATCTCCTCGAGCCGCTCGGCGATGAACGCATCGCGCTGCGCCGCAAGCTCCCGGATCTGACGCTGCAGCGCTTCGCGCCTTGCCGCCGTCTCGTCGACGAGCCGTCGCCGCTCGGCAGGCGGCAGCTCCGCGAGCGCCGGCGGAAGCTCCGCCGGAGACAGCGTCTCGAGCTCGACGCTCCCGCTCACGACGTCATGCACGAGGTCCTGGCCGCCGATGAAGTTCGCCGCGCCGCTCGTCGATGCGTTGAATACGCCGCGCCGCGCCTGCGCCGCGCTCGAAGCGAGCTCGTGGAGCTTCGCCGTCGCCGCGAGCTTCTGCTCCATCGCCGAACGCTCCGCGGCGGTGCCGTAGTAGAGCCGCGTCGCATCGAGCTCGGCCGCGAGCTCGGCGATGCGCTGATCGTACGGCGTCTCGATCACGAGCGCGCTGCCCGCCTGCTCGACCTGGAAGTAGCGGCCTTTGCCGAGCGCCGCGATCCGCTGCCAATGCGGCGCCGTCTCGGTGAGGTTGCCGCACTGGATCGTGTTGATGACGATGCCTTTTGCAACAGCTGCGGCGACGATCTCGGGGTACTTCTGATCATCCTGGTAGTCCATGTGCGGCGGCGCGTCGCCGACGAGAAATATGACCTTGTAGCTTCCGGGATCGTCACTCCACGACATCGCATGCACGGCGTCGTAAAGCGCCTGGTTGACGCTCTCGGGCGTGTCGCCGCCGCCTTCCGCTGCGAACTCCATCAATGTCGCGTACATCGAATCGAGATCCGTGCTGAGGTCGACGACACGCGTGACATAGGCGTCGCCGCGATCGCGATACGCGACGAGGCCCATGCTGATCTCGGGCGCCGGCGTTGCCTGCGCCATAGATGCCGCGATCGACCAGATCTTCTCCTTCGCGGCGTTGATGAGCCCTGCCATGCTGCCCGTCGTGTCGAGCACGAAGACGACCTCGACCTTGGCCTTGCCGAGCGTCTGGACCAGCGGCTGAACGTACGGCGGCTGTGCGGTCGGCGGCACCGCGGCGTTACCGCGAAAGGCGGGGGAGAAAAGGATCGTGCCGACGGTAGCGGCCAAGAGTCCGATGCCGAGAATTTGCGCTTTCATAATGTGCTCCGCTTGAGTCGTGAGTCGTTGATGAATGAACGCGTCATCGCGTCTCTGCGAGCCGGCGCAGCGCCGCTTCCGCCGCGCGCCGTGCGCGCTCGAAGTCGTCGCCGCCGCGCGCGTTACGGGGGACGCGTCTGCCGAGCGTCTCCGGTAGCCACACGTGGAACGCCTGCACGAGGAAGAAACACCAGAACGCGAGCCACGCGCTGCCGGTGCGCGCCGCGGCCCAGACGGCGAACGCCGTAGCGAGCGCGGTCAATGCGAGGTCGGCGAGCGCGGACAGCATGCTCGAGTAGCGGTAGAGCGCGCGGACGATGGAGATCAGCGCGACGTAAAGCAGCACGTACACGCCGAGCGGCGGATGCGTGATCCAGGCCGCAATCGCGACGCCCGCCGAGGCGGCCGCCGTCGTCATCCTGCCCGTGCGCTCCGCGCTGTCCGCGAGGACGTAGAGCACGTACGCGAGGCCGAGCACGGCGATGACGATACGAAGCGCCGCGGAAGCACCGACCAGCGCTGGCAGCGCGGCGAGGAGCGCGGCACCGCCGAGGCTCAACCCCAGCGCGACGCCGATGCCGCGGAGCAGCGTAGGTTTGCGGGTCGTGCGGCTCATCGCTGCTGCCTCCGCTGCCGCTCGCGCAGGAACGCGACCTCGACCTCGTCGTCGCCGACCGTGAATCGCGCCGCGCCCGGATCGTCGCCGAGGCCGCTCGCGCTCGGCCGCGTGCGTTCCGTCAGGAGCTCGGCCTTCTGACGCATCACATCGAGCTGCTCGCGCTGCTCCGCGATCGTCGTCCGCTCCCCGACGATCGACCTGTCGAGCGCTTCGAGCCGCTCGGCGAGATGCTGCATCACGCGCTCGGCTTCGAGCTTGCGGCGGACGAGCCTGCGCGCGAGCGCTTCGTTGCCTGCGGCGAAGCAGACATCGAGCTCGCCGTCGAGGTCGCGAAGCGACGCCTCGATCTTCGCGCGGCGCGTCGTCACGGCTTCGCGCTCGGCCTCGAGCGCTTGCAGTCGTCGATCGCCCTCCGCGATTGCATCCTCCATCTCGCGGATCGCCTGACGCAGCAGCGCCTCGGGCTCTTCGATGCGGTCGAGGACGGCGTGCAGGTCCGCCGTCAGGAGCCGCGCCATTCGATGAATCAGCGCCATGTTCGACCTCCTTACTGCGCTTCCGGGAAAGGACCGTTTCCGATTCGAACGACTCGGGGATCGCTGTCCGACGCGATTTTTCCGACGGCGCGCACGGCGGATAAGACACGAAAATGCAAAAGTTACGGGCCGCGATTTACAAAGGATTTACACGCGGCCTCGGGTCACGGTGCTAGGATCTTCGGCGTCCGATGGAGAAGAGAGCCCGCATACTCGTCGTCGAGGACGAGGCCGCGATTCGCGAGGGCCTCACGGACGTGCTGGTCTTCCACGGCTTCGACGTCGATGCCGTCGCGGACGGCCGCGAAGGGCTCGCGAAGGCGCTGACCGGCCGCTACGACCTGATCCTGCTCGACGTGATGCTGCCCGGCCGCGACGGCTTCTCGATCTGCAACGAGGTTCGCAAGTCCGATCGCGACCAGCCGATCATCATGTTGACGGCCAAGACGAGCGACGCCGACATCGTGAACGGCCTCGCGCTCGGCGCGGACGACTATGTCGCGAAGCCGTTCTCGATCGCGCAGCTCGTGCTGCGAATCAAGGCGGTGCTGCGCCGCGCGCGCCCGGCGCTCGACGCCGAGACGCACTTCAGGCTCGATGGCGACGTCGAGATCGATACGCGCAACCTCTGCGGGCGACGCGGCGCCGAGCGTCTCGCGTTCACGCGACGCGAGATCGAGATCCTCAAGTATCTGCACGCGAACGCGGCAAGGGCCGTGTCTCGGGAAGAGCTCCTGACGCGTGTCTGGGGCTACGATCGGGGCGTCGGCATCGAGACCCGCACCGTCGATATTCACGTCGCGAAGCTGCGGCGCAAGATCGAGGCCGATCCGAAATCCCCGCGCAATCTCGTCACCGTGCGCGGCGCAGGCTACAGACTGATCACGGGCGGCGCGGACGGGGCGGCCGGAACGCGCGGAGGCGCGCCGGCGCGCGACGGCGAGAGGCAGCCCGGCGCGACTGCAGCGGGCACGGACGATGGCTACTAGACCGGGCGGCCGCGGCTTTCTGGTCGACGAGCGGCGGCTCAAGCTCGTGCTCGCCGCGTTCTTCGTCGCGCTCGCGATCCCGTCCGTCGCGCTCGTCACGCAGGCCTACCGGCAGCTTCGTTGGGAGGCGTTCCGGCAGACGCAGCTTCTGGCCGAGGACCTCGCGGCGAGGATCGATGCGGATCTGCGCACGGCCGTCGCCGCGGAGGAAGCACGCTCATTCGGCGACTATCAGTTCCTCGTCGTCGAAGGCGATGCCGCCGCGAACTTCGTGCAGCGCTCGCCGTTGTCGGCGTTTCCGGTCGAGAGCGCGATCGCGGGGGCGATCGGCTACTTCCAGGTCGATGCGAACGGCGAGCTCACGACGCCGTTGCTGCCCGCGAGCGAAGCCGATGCCGAGCGCTACGGCATTTCCGCCGACGAGCGGCGCGCGCGGCTCGCGCTCGAGGCGACGATCCGCGACGTGCTCGTCGAGAATCGGTTGCTGCAGCGCGCGGACGCGCGGGACGGTTTCGGCGTCATGCCGCTCGACGAGCTCTTCTCGCGCGGGCAGCGCTCCTCGCCTGACGAGTATCCAATCCGCTCCGCGGACGCTCCGAGGTCCGCCGCCTCACGAGACGATGCGCGCAACGCGCTTCCGCCTCCGTCCGCCCCCGGCGCCGCCGCGCAGGCCGCGTTCGATCGGCTGAAGGCAAACGTCGAGCCGACCGTGCTCGGCGGAGCGCCGCCCCCGGTCATGAATAGTCAGTCGCAGCGCGTGGAGAATCTCGCGCTCGAGCTGCCGTTCGCGACGGCGGCGGGCGAGCTCTCCGCGACGGCCGCGAGCCCGGCGACGGATACCGCGACCGGCGCTCGGCAGCGGCGCATCGAGCAGGGGCTTGCAGCGGAGCCGGGCGGGCCGGCCGAAAGGGATGAAAGGGAAGGGCAGGATACGGCCCGCTCCGCGGAGCGCGAATATCGTGTGCGCATGTTCGAGAGCGAGCTCGACCCGTTCGAGGTCGGCGTGCTCGACACCGGGCACATCGTGATGTTCCGCGACGCGCGGCGCGACGGCCAGCGCTACATACAGGGGCTCGTCATCGATCGCGAGCGATTCATCGACGAGGCGATCGCGTCCGCACTTGCAGGCAGCAGCCTCGATGGCGTCGGCGAGCTGATCGTCGCGTACGCCGGCAATGTGCTCGGCATCGCCGGCGCTGCCGCGCGCGCGTCCGGCACGAGCGTGCTTCCGGATACGGGCGCGACGGCGCTCGAAGGCACGCTGCTCCATCGCGCGCGAATGGCGCCGCCGTTCGGCGAGCTCGAGCTCGTCTTCACGGTGGCGCGCCTGCCGCAGGCGCCGGGGAGCGCGCTGCTCGGCTGGGTCACGGTGATTCTCGCGGCCGTGCTGTCGGGCGGCGTGCTTTTGATGTATCGCTTCGGCGTCGGGCAGATCCGCCTGACGCGCCAGCAGCAGGACTTCGTCTCCGCGGTCAGCCACGAGCTCAAGACGCCGCTGACATCGATACGCATGTACGGCGAGATGCTGAAGGCCGGCTGGGCGGACGACGCGAAGAAGCAGGTCTACTACGACTACATTCACGGCGAGGCGGAGCGGCTGTCGCGCCTCATCGAGAACGTGCTGCAGCTCGCGCGTCTCACGCGCAACGCAGAGGCCGTCGAGCTCGAGCGCGTGAAGGCGGGCGAGCTCCTCGCCGTCGTCCGCTCGAAGGTCGACACGCAGGTCGAGCGTTCGGGGTTCGTGCTCGAGCTCCAGAGCGACGTGCCCGATGCCGAGCTGCTCGTGAACGCGGACGCGTTCACGCAGGTCATCATCAACCTCGTCGACAACGCGGTGAAGTTCTCTGCGTCGGCCGAGCGCAAGGTCGTCGAAATCGCGTGCCGCCGCGAGCGCGACGGCGGCGTGCTGTTCACGGTGCGGGATTACGGGCCCGGTATCCCGAAGGGGCAGATGAAGAAGATCTTCGAGCTCTTCTACCGTCCGCCGAACGAGCTGACCCGCGAGACGGTCGGGACCGGGATCGGCCTCGCGCTCGTGCGTCAGCTCGTGTCCGCGATGCACGGCCGCGTCGAGGTGCGCAACTGCGCGCCGGGGGCGGAGTTCAGGGTCTCGTTCCCGGCCGCGCCCGATCGGGTGTCGGCGACCTCGGATTGAGGACCGCTTCGAGGCGCCACATCTCCTGAAGTGATTGAAGGCGACGAAGCGTTACAGGACACGCGCCTCGCCGGGCTGCGCCATGGGTTGCGTCGCCTCGCCCGGTCGACCGAGCGCACGTGTTACCCTAACTCGACGGCTAACGCATCCTGGCTAGTCCGAGGCGAAGACGATGACCGAGTGTTTGTTTTGCCAGATCATCGAAGGGAAGGTGCCTTCGAAGAAGGTCTACGAAGACGCCCTCTGCTACGCGTTCGAGGACATCAATCCGCAGGCGCCGACCCACGTGCAGATCATTCCGCGCAAGCACGTCGCGACGCTGAACGACCTCGTCGCCGAGGACGAGCCCATGGTCGGCCACTTGCTCACTGTGGCTGCCGCGATCGCCCGAGAACGCGGTATCGCCGAGTCCGGGTACCGCACCGTCTTCAACTGCAATCGCGCCGCCGGGCAGTCGGTGTTTCACCTGCATCTGCACCTGCTCGGTGGACGGAGCCTCGGCTGGCCGCCCGGCTGACGCATAAGGCTAGGCAACTGGGGCCGGCAGACGCCGCGTCGCGGCCCGTGCGGCGCTCGAGCGCCGCTCAGGCCGCCTTGACGAGCTTGCGAGCGCCGTCTCGTTCCGCTGCCGACTCGGCATTCTCCAGCACGAGCACGCCCGCGCCGGTATTCGAGATCGGCGTGTGGTAGTGCTTGTGCACGACTCTCACGCGGTCATCGAGCGCACCGCGCATGACGAGCCACATGATGATCTCGACGCCCTCCGTGCCCGCGTTCTCGATGATCTCCGCCGTCGTCTGCGACGCGAGCCATTCCGGGTCGTCGATCACGCTCTCCATCGTCTGCAGGTCGTAGTCGACGTTGATCATGCCCGCCCGCTCGCCCTGCAGCTGATGCGACATCCCGCCCGTGCCGAAGATCACGACCTTGAGGTCCTCGGGATACGAGTCGATCGCCTTGCGCAGCGCCTTGCCGAGCGCGTAGCAGCGCCGGGCCGTCGGAATCGGATGCTGCACGGTGTTCACCGCGAGCGGAATCACCTTCACGGGCCATTTCGGCAGGTGCCGCCACATCAACGCCATCGGCACGACGAAGCCGTGGTCGACGAGCATCTCCTGACACGTCGCGATGTCGAAGTGCTGCTCGATCAGGGATTCCGCGATGTGCCACGAGAACTGCGCGTCGCCCTCGAAGCTCGCGAGCGTCTTGAGTCCCCAGCCCTCGTCCGCGTTGTCGTAGCGGTCCGCGCACCCGAGCGCGAACGTCGGGATGTTGTTCAGGAAGAAGTTGAGCCCGTGGTCGTTGTAGACGACGATCGCGACGTCCGGAGCGACGTCCGCGAGCCACTGCTTGACCGGCTCGTAGCCGTCGAAAAACCGCTTCCAATACGGCGTGTTCTCCAGCTTCTCGGTCATCGCATTGCCGATCGCGGGGATATGCGACGTGGTCACGCCGCCGACGATTCTAGCCATTCCAGTACCCTCCACGGCGCTCGAGCTTCTCGACGAGCCCTCGGCCCTTCTCCATCAGCGCCGCCTTGAATTCCTCGGTCGTGATGCCCTGGAACGCCGCTCCGGCGTCCTGCACGGTGAAGCCGCGCGGCACGGCGAGCTTCGCGAGGTAGTAGATGTTTGCGCCGAGCCTGAGCAGCGTCAGGAAGTCGTCCTCGAGCAGGGCTTTCTTCTGCTCCGGTGTGAGGCCGAACTTGTCCGCGTAAGCGGCCTTGTCGCGCGCGAACTCCGCGCGGTTCGCCTCGCTGTTGAACGAGAACAGAAGCTTGTTCAGACCGTAGGCCGAGTGCGCGGTCTTCCCGTCGAACACGTACGTTCCGGGAATCTTGTCGTAGTCGTGCTTTCGCCAGGCCATTGCTCTCGCTCTGTCCAGTGATTTCGTGCGGCTTCACTTTTCGCTGATCTTGCGGCTAAATCTATGGAGAAAATTGGGAAAAATTAGTACATTTCGCAGAATCTCGGTTTTCCGAAGCATCCGATGAAACGCCGTGCCGCAACCGCCGTTCCGACCGTCGACTTCTACGGCGACGCCACCGAGTGGTCGACGTCGGCGCTTCTGCATAGCGAGCCGCTGATCGAGCGGAGCCGACTGCACGCGTGGCGGATACGTCCTCATCGCCACAGCAGCCTCGCGCAGCTCTTCTGGCTCGCCGAGGGCTCGGGCGAGGCGCGCTTCGACGGCGAGCGCTACGTGCTGACGGCACCGTGCGTCGTGGTCGTGCCGGAGCTCTGCGTGCACGAGTTCGAGTGGGGCGAGGATTCGAACGGGTACGCGCTGTCGATCGCGTCGGCGCTCGTCCACGATCTTCGCCGGCAGATCGGCGCGCCGGCAGGGACCTTCGCCGAGCCCGACGTGCTTCCGGCCGGCGACGATCGCGCGTATCTCGATGCGCTCTTCGCACGGATCCAGGACGAGTACGTGCACGCGCGGCCGCTGAAGGAAGCGTTGCTCGAGAGTCTCGTGCGGGCGCTCGCGATCTGGGTCGCGCGGCAGGGCGCTCATGCGCGGCGCACGGAGAGCATGAGCCGGAGCGCCTTTCACTACGAGCGCTTCACGGCGCTCCTCGAGCGTCATCACCGCTCGGGCTGGACCGTCGCGGACTACGCGAAGGCGCTCGGTATCACGCCCGCGCACCTGAACGCGATCTGCCGCGAGCGGTCCGGCTCGAATGCGCTTCACCTCATCCACGAGCGCGTGCTCCTCGCCGCGCGGCGCGAGCTCGCGTACACCGACAAGTCGATCGCCGACGTCGCGGCGAATCTGGGCTTCTCGGAGCCGTCCTACTTCACGCGGTTCTTCAAGCGGGCGATGGGAATGACGCCGAAGCAGTACCGGCAGCGGAGCGGTACGTTCGCGGGCTAGCGAGGCTCAGTGCGTCATCATGTACACGGCGATGTTCACGCCGATCCTGAGCCCGAGATTCGCCTTGTCGCCCGGATAACGCGGGTCGTCCGCCCACTGCCACGAGTCGGACACGTCGTTGTTGTGTGCGATCAGCACCATCAGCCGGCCGTCGTCGTCCTCGATGCCGCGCCAGTGCGGCACGCGGCCGTCGCTGAGCCACCCGCCGCCTCCGCGCAGCAGCGAGCCCATATGCGGGATCTGCGTGTGGGTGAGCTCCGAGACGTCGTAGACGATGTTGAGCACGGGATGGTCTGGCGGGAGGTCGATGATCGGGCGATCGGGAAAGACGCGCTTCAGCCCGTCCTCGAAGCCGACCCAATCCCATGAGCCGAAGAAGCTGTCGGCGAACAGGAAGCCGCCGCGCAGCAGGTACTCGCGCAGCTTCGCGACCTGGGCGTCCGTCAGCTGCCAGTTGCCCGCGAGCCCGACGATCAGGAACGGCCAGTAGTAGACGTCGTCGCCGTCGTTGAGATTCACGGGCTGCTCGACGGAGCGCACGTCGATCCGCGTGAAGCGTCTGAGCAACTGCGCGAGCGTCCGATCGCCCTTCGGATAGTCGACCGTCCAGGTCGTGCCGCCGCGCTCCCAGCCCCAGCCGCCGCCCGGGTACATCAGACGGCCGACGACGAGCTCGCCCGGCACGTCCCAGTCGGGCGGTAGCGGCGTGATCGCATCGTAACCCTCGAAGGGCAGATACTCTCGGAACGGCTGCTGCGCGCCGGCAGGCGCAACGCACAGGGCCGCGAGCAAGGCGACGGCGAGACGGTGCATGCCGAGAGTCTAGACGTCTTCAACGCGTTGGAAAACAGCGGAAATTGCGCCCGGGCGCTCCGGGGAACGACTCGATCGACACTTCACACCGCGCCCGGCCCGCGCTAGCTTGCTACATTCGACGTCCCGGTCGCGGCCGGCCCCGATCCCAGCGCAAAGTGTGGAGCTGATGGCAACGAACAATCCCGCCGAATCGGAGAAGACCATTCTCGGCCATCCCCGCGGGCTCTTCGTTCTGTTCTTCGCGGAGATGTGGGAGCGCTTCTCGTACTACGGAATGCGCGCGCTCCTGATCTTCTACCTGACGCAGCACTGGCTCTTCTCGGACGAGCGTTCCTCCGTGATCTACGGCGCGTATACGGCGCTCGTCTACATCACGCCCGTCCTCGGCGGCTATATCGCGGACCGCTATCTCGGCCAGCGCAAGGCGGTGCTCTTCGGCGCGGTGCTTCTCACGTTCGGCCACTTCCTGATGGCGTTCGAGGGCTCGGGCGGCCAGGCGGATCCCACGATCAACGTCTTCTGGCTCGCGCTGTCGTTCATCATCGTCGGGTCGGGCTTCCTGAAAGCGAACATCTCGGTGATCGTCGGGCAGCTGTATCCGCGCACGGACGTGCGGCGCGACGGCGCGTACACGATCTTCTACATGGGCATCAATCTCGGCGCGGCGCTCGGCACGATCGTCGCCGGCTATCTCGGGCAGACGTACGGCTGGCGGTACGGCTTCGGCGCCGCGGGCGTCGGGATGCTCTTGGGCCTCATCGTCTTCATCTGGGGAAAACCGCTGCTGATGGGGAAGGGCGAGGCGCCCGATGCCGCGCGGCTCCAATCGCGTGTCGCGGGCCTCAAGCTCGAATGGCTGCTCTACGTGATCGGCTTCGTCGCCGTCGGCGTCAGCTGGGCGCTGATCCAGTTCCAGGACGTCGTCGGGTGGCTTCTCTTCGTATTCGGCGTTGCGCTCGTGCTCTACGTGATCTTCTATGCGGTCATGAAGCTCGAGCGCGACGACCGCGACCGCATCTTCGCGGCGATGTTCCTGATCGTCGGCTCGATTCTGTTCTGGGCGCTGTTCGAGCAGGCGGGATCGTCGCTCAATCTCTTCACCGATCGCTACGTCGACCGGGCGGGAGTGCCGGCCGCGGTGTTCCAGTCCATCAACCCGATCTACATCATCCTGTTCGCGCCGCTCTTCGCGTGGCTGTGGACGTGGCTCGGCCGACGCGGCCTCGAGCCGCCCGCGCCCGCGAAGTTCGGCCTCGCGATGGTGCAGCTCGGCGCGGGCTTCCTGGTGCTCGTCGCCGGTGCTTATGCGGTCGGCGTCGAGAACCTGACGCCGGTCATCTTCATTTTCCTGATCTATCTGCTGCACACGACCGGTGAGCTCTGCCTGTCGCCGGTGGGCCTCTCGGCGATGAACCGGCTCGCGCCGGCGCATATGGCGAGCCTGATCATGGGCACATGGTTCTTCGCATCGGCGACCGGCAACTACGCGGCGGGCCTGATCGCCGCGGCGACGGGCGCCGAGGAGGCGGCCGAGGCGGGCGTCGCGAAGGAGACGGTGCTCGACGTCTATACGACGGTCGGCTGGGTCGCCGTCGGTTTCGGCGTCGCGATCCTCGTCGTGTCCCCGCTGATCAAGCGGCTGATGCACCTCGATACGCTGCGTGACGCCGAGGACGAGACGACGGGTCGGCCCGGACCGGCCGAGCCGGTCGCGCCGGGGGTCGAGCTCGAGCCGGGAGAGGCGCGCTCGTGACGTCCCGATAACGGGACGTGGCGACCGCCTGCGGCACACGCGTCGTCGGGAAGACGCCGTGCCGCGTTCTCGGTGGGCGAGCAGCATCAACCAATTGGATACGAGCGCGCCGTTGGCACGGTCGTTGCGAGGGTTCGGTCCAGGTCCTCGACGAGCCTGATCACCCGGCGAGCCCATGGATGCACTCTTCTCGGATCTGCGTTATGCCGCGCGCCGCCTGCGCCGCGCGCCGCTCTTCACGGCGTCGGCCGTCGCCGTTCTCGCGATCGGCATCGGCCTGAACACGATCGTTTTCGATCTCGTCGACACGGCGCTCTTTCGTCCGACGCCGATCGCGGAGCCGGACCGCGTCGTGCGCATCTATCAGGACTCGGACGACGGCGTGCCGATGTCGGCGTCGTTTCCCGCGTATCGCGACCTCGCTGCGGCGACCGACGTGTTCGCGCACGTCGCAGCGACCTCCGCCGACAGTGTGCGCTGGGAGCTCGAGTCCGGGCCGCGCGACGTCGCGGTGCAGTACGCGACCGCGAGCTATCTCTCGGTGCTCGGGCTCGCGCCGCATCTCGGCGGGTGGTTCGACGCGGAGCACGACCGCGTCGGCGCGGAGGCGGTTGCGGTCGTCAGCTACGCGACGTGGCGAAAGCACATGAATGCCGATCCCGCGGTCGTCGGCCGCGTCATTCGGCTCAACAACCGGCCGGTCACGCTGATCGGTGTCGGCCCCGTCGGCTTCAACGGCGACGCGAGCGCCCTCGTCACGGATTTCTGGCTGTCGATCTCGAGCACGCCGATCGGCGGTCCTTATCGTGTCACGAACCTCGAGCAGCGCGGCGAGCATTGGTATCAGGTCGTCGCGCGTCTCGCGCCGGGCGTCGGGCTCGAGCAGGCGCGGGCGCAGATGCAGACGCTCGCGGCGCGAATGGCGGAAGCCTACCCGGACATCGACGCGGGCCGCCGCATTCACGTCTTCGCGCACGACGACGTGCGGCTCCACCCGATCTTCGACGGCGGCGTCGCCGGGGTCGGCGTCGTGCTGGTCGCGGTCGCCGTGTCGATTCTGCTCTTGATGTGCAGCAACCTCGCGAACTTGCTGCTCGCGAGGGGACTCTCCCGCGGCGCTGAGCTCGCGGTGCGCGAGTCGCTCGGCGCGGATCGCAAACGCATTGCGGCACTGCTGCTGCTCGAGGCGCTGCTCCTGTCCGTGCTCGGCGCCGCGGCAGGGGTTGCGATCGCGTCGTGGTGCGCGTCGCTCTTGTCCTCCGTGCCCGTGCCCACGCTCGGCGGCATCGCGGGCGGCACGGTCGACATCGGCTTCGACGGGCGCGTCGCGGCCTTCGGCGCGCTGCTCGCGATCGCGACCGCGCTCGCGTGCGGTCTGATACCGGCGCTGCGCGCGTCGAAGACCGACGTTGCGACGATGCTGCGGGACGAGGGGCGCGGCCACTCGGCGGGCCGCGGCCTCTCGACGTTGAGGAACGGCCTCGTCGTCGTCCAGGTCGCGATCTCGGTCGTGCTCGTCGTCGGCACGGGCCTCCTCGCGCGGAGCCTTGCGAACGCCGAGCGCGTCGATCCCGGCGTCGACGCGGAGCGCATCGCGGTGATCGCGACGAATCTCGCGCAGGCCGGTATCGCCGAAGAGGCGATCCCGACCGTCTCGGCCGAGATCCTCGAGCGCGTCGAGGCACTGCCCGGCGTCGAACGCGCGGCCCTGACGACGCGGCTGCCGGTGCAGCCGGGCACGACGACGACGCGGGTCATCGACGGGTTCGCCGCGCCGAGCGGAACGGGCGCCGTCGAGCTCCCCGTTGCGTTCGTCAGCCGCGGCTACTTCGAGACGATGGGCATCCCGCTGCTCGCCGGACGCACGTTCGACGCGACGGATCGCGCGAACGCGGCGCCGGTCGTAGTCGTGAACGAAGCGGCGGCTCGAGCGTTCTGGGGCGGCGACGCGGTCGGCGGCCGTATGCGCTCGCAAAGCGCGGACAGCCCGTGGCTCGACGTGATCGGCGTCGTCGGCAACGCGAAGGTCGCGGACCTGACCGAGGAGCCGACGCCGATGATGTATCTGCCGCTCGAGCTCTTCTCGTGGACCGCGTTCTCGGTCGTCGTGCGGACGGCCGGCGATCCGGCGAGCTCGCTGCCGGCCTTGCGTGCGGCGCTCAGAGACGTGAACGCTTCGCTGCCGGTGACCCGCCTGGTGACGCTCGAGGAGCACCTCGGCGAGGCGATGGCGCTGCCGCGAATCGGTACCGCGCTCATCGGCGGATTCTCACTGATCGCATTGCTGCTCGCGACGCTCGGTATCCATGCGCTCGTCGCGTTCGCCGTCGAGCGGCGCACGCAGGAGCTCGGCATCCGCGCGGCGCTCGGTGCGACTCGCGCGCGCATCGTTCGGCTGGTCGTCGGCGAGTCGCTCGCGTCCGTGGGCATCGGCCTCGCGGTCGGGCTCGCGCTTGCCTCGATCGCGATGCGCGGGCTCGAAGGGGTCCTCTTCGGCGTCCCGCCGCTCGACGGGCCGACGTTCGCCGGCGCGGCGGTGCTGCTTCTCGCGGGAGCGGGGCTTGCCGCGCTGGTGCCGGCGCAGCGCGCGAGCCGGATGAATCCCGTCGATGTGCTGAAGCGGACCTGACGGCGCATCGAAAGCCGCGATCCGCTTTGCGCTGCTGCAGGGTCAGTTCCGACGGCGGCTCACCGGCCTCCCGCGGCCGGAGGCCGCCATGCCGGCCGCCTGACACGGCTTCGATCCGATCTCAGCGGTAGACGGGCCCGTAGTGGCGCCCACGGCCGCCGAAAACGGCCGCCTCCAGATTCGCGGTGCGGATCATGCCTGGAATCAGGAACAGGTCGATCAGCTGCCCGATGCCGAGGAGTCCGAGCGTGAAGAGCCAGATCAGGCCCGTGATGACCCTGCCGGCGTAGAAGCGGTGAATGCCGCAAAAGCCGAAGCAGCAGAGCAGCCAAAGCAGGTATGCGACCCCGGTCGATTTCACGTTGGCGTCCCTTGTTGGATGGAATGACGACTCGCTTCCACGCGCGAGTACACGAAGCGTGCCAGCTCTAAGTCCTTGACGTTTTGAGCTCAGCATCGCACGGATGCGCGTCCGGCACCAAGCTCTGTCGGATCGGCTCAATTGTTGGCGCCCAGTGCGGATGAGGCTGGCCGTGCGCCGGGCCGCTCCATGGTCCGGGGCGCGGGGACGTCTTCGCGTTGGGAAGACCGCTCGGGTTTGCTAGATTGGCGGGCGATGCCCAAGCGATCCGCCGTGCTCGGAATGCTCGTCTCCGCAATGTGTGCGGGGCTCGCGCTCGCCTCGAATCTCGCGGCGCAGACGCTGCCGTTCGAGCGGCTGCCCGCCTCGGAGCTCGCGGTCATGGCGCCGTCGGAGCGCGTCATGGGCGCGCCGGGCTCGATGCGGATCGCGATCACGTCCTGCACGGCCGCCGACGAGCCGAACGTCCGCCGGCGGATTCTCGATATCGCGGTGCAAGAATGGGGCTACTTCGGCTTCCCCGTCGTCGACGAGACGCTGATCGACGACGACCGGGATCGTGGGCGCGGGCTTCCCCGCCGCTTCACGTGGCTCGATCCGGCCGAGTCGGCCCGCGTCGCGGCTTCGATCGCAGGCTACTGGGCGGCAACGCGCGACGGCGGCTGGATTCTCGCGCGTCAGAACGACCACTGGAACGGCCCGGAAGGCATCGGTGCGCGGTGGCGCGATCCGTGGTCGGCGGCCTTCATCTCTTGGGTCATGTGCGAGAGCGGTCTCGGCAGCGACGAGCGGTTCCGCCGCCACATCGCGCATCACGTCTACATCGACCAGGCGATCGAGGCGCGCGACGATCCCGATTCCGCTGCGGCATACGCGGCCTACGACGTCGGCGAGCTGCCGCTCGAGCCCGGCGACCTCGTGTGCCGCGCGCGAAGGGGCGCGTACCGGTCGATTGCCGAGCGCCGGCGGGACTTGGGCGTCGGCGTGCGCTCGCACTGCGACATCGTCGTCGACGTCCAGCCGGAGCACGGCCGCGTGCTCGCGATCGGCGGCAACGTGCGCGGCAGGGTAAGCCTCAAGTTTCTGCCGGCGACGTTCCGGACGAACGGCGTCGAGCACGTTGCGACGTCGATCGGGCGCGGCGGACGCATCGTGTTCGCGCACCTGAAGCTTCGCGCGCCGTCGATCGAGGCCGGTGCGCTTGCGGAGAGCGCGACGCTGCGCGCGCTGTCCGCCCGCACGAACGGCACTTTCACCGTCGAGCGGTTGCTCGCGCGCGAGCAAGTCGCGCCCGGCAACGCGTTCGACAGCGCCGTGCAAGGCGGCGACGTCGCAGCGTCGCCCTGACGGCCGTTCCTCGGTCAGTCCTCCTTACGCCGTGCTCGTTCGCTCGTCCCGCGCACGTTGCGCGGCGGTAGCGTCGACGTTTCCGTTCGGCAAATTTTTCGTCGCGTCGTGTAGCCTGCGCCCGCGAGTCATAGCGGCCAGTTTACGCGGATGAAGCGCTTGATCCAGCGCGTCCGCCACGTCCTGCCGCCGTCCGTCGAGTAGGCCTGTTCCCAGCGCGGCGTGTGGAGCGGGCCGGTCCACGTCTCTCGAAGGAGAGCGGGCCGGCCGTGCCAAATCTCCTCGCCCACGAAGAGCCCGACGCTGCCGTCGAATCCGCCATGGAGAGCGGGGCGCGGCGTGCCCTCGCCCGGTGAGATCCGGTGGACCGCCCACCGGTGGCTCCGCGCGTCGAAGAGCCGCAGAACGGCGCTCGCGGCGCCGTCCTCACTCGTAATCTCCTCGAGGTGCCCGACCCCGCCCGCGAGCGGGCGGCACGTGTGCACGGAGTCGAATGCGATCCACTCGGACGCGGCGTCTTCCGCGTCCGCGAGCCTGCGATTCTCGACCAGCCATTCGCCGTGCAGGAAGTCGAAAGCGCGGGCGTCGCCCTTCGCCGGAATCGACGGCAGGCGGGGCGCCGCGCCGGCCGCTTGAGACCCTGCCCGTGTCGTGGCGGCGGTCCTCGCCGTCTCGGCGACACGAGACGACAGCTCCGTTTCGGGTGGTGCAGCGAAGAAGCACGGATACATCGCTCGACTCCCTGTGACTGCGGTGCGTTTCGCTGAGCGCGGATGCGCTCCGGGGTGCGGATGCGAGGCAATGTAAAGGCAAAATAGGACGCCGAGCGTCCTAATTCCGAGCGATCGTTACGTGATGAACCGCCGACCGACGACCCGCGTCCTGGCCGCCCTCGAGCTCCTGCAAACGCACAAGCGCATTAGCGGTGCCGAGCTCGCGCGCCGCCTCGACGTCAGCGTCCGCACGGTGCGCCGCTACATCGCCGCGCTCGAGGACATCGGCATTCCGGTCACGGCCGAGCAGGGCCGCGACGGCGCTTACAGCCTCGTCGCCGGATTCAAGCTGCCGCCGATGATGTTCACGGACGATGAGGCGCTCGCGCTCGCGATCGGCCTGCTCGCCGTGCGCGAGCTCGGCATCGCGGAGGCCGTGCCGGCGGCCGAGAGCGCGCAGTCGAAGCTCGAGCGCGTGATGCCGGAGAGCGTCCGCTTTCGCCTGGGTGACCTCGACGAGACGGTCCGCTTGAACATCGCGAATCCTCGCCTTCGCGCGGGCGACGTGCCGCTCGGGACGCTCTGCGCCGCGGCGCAGGCGAGGCGGCGCGTGAGGCTCCGTTACGAGTCGCCGTCGAGCGGTCTGACGGTCCGTGACGTCGATCCTTACGGTCTGAGCTATCAGCGCGGTCGGTGGTACGCGGTCGGGATGTGTCATCTGCGCGCGGATATGCGCACCTTCCGGCTCGATCGCGTGATCGACATCGCGACGCTCGACGATCGATTCGAGCGGCCGGACGGCTTCGACGTGCTCGACTTCATCACGCGGTCGTTCGCGTCGATTCCCCGTGCGCACGCGGTCGAGGTGCTCCTCCGCACGGATCTTCAGACGGCGCAGGCGCAATGGCTCGCCCGCTGCGGGTATCTCGAGCTCTGCGACGACGGCGTGCTGCTCCGCACCCGCGTCGACGACGTCGACTGGTACGCCGGGGCCCTTGCGGGGCTCCCGTTCGATTTCGAGATCCGAAGTCCCGCGGAGCTCGTCGATGCGCTGCGCGAGGTCGCGGCGCGCGTCGCGCGGGCCGTGGAGCTCGGCGACGCGCGGAGCCGTGCGGGCAGCACGCGCGGGCGGGGCGTAATCCGCGGCGCCAGTCGCGGGCCGCGCGTGCGGCGCGCGTGATCAGTATTTGCGCGTGCGCCGCTCGAGGCCCGTCTCCGCGAGGATCGTGCTCGCGATCTCCTCGATCGACGAGTGCGTCGCATCGATGAATGGGATGCCGAAGCGTCTGTACATCGCCTCGGCCGAGCGAAGCTCGAAGCCGATCTGCTGCGGGCTCGAATAACGGCCCGTCGGCCGGCGCTCCGACCTGATGGCCCGCAGGCGCTCCGGAGAGATCGTGAGCCCATAGAGCTTCTCGCGGTAAGGCGCGATCGCGCGCGGCAGCTCCTCCGACTCGAAATCGTCGTCGTCGAGCGGGTAGTTCGCCGCGAACACGCCGTACTGCAGCGCGAGATAGAGGCAAGTCGGGGTCTTCCCCGATCGCGAGACGCCGAGGAGGATCAGCTCCGCCTGCGGATAGAGCCGATCGCCGTGACCGTCGTCCGTCGCGAGCGCGAAGTCCATCGCGCGGATCCGGTAGTTGTACGAGCGGGACTCGAGGATGTCGTGGGGACGCTTGTCCGACGGCAGCGACCTCTGGCCGAGCGCGCGCTCGAGCGGCTCGAGGAACGCTTCGAACATGTCGAGCATCACGCCGTTCGCGCGGTGCACGATCTCGCGCAGCTCGGGGCTCACGAGCGTCGAGAACACGATCGGTGCACGTCCGTCCGTCTCGGCGGTGCGATCGATGATCTCGGCGACCTTGCGCGCCTTCTCGGCCGTGTCGATGAACGGCAACGTCACGGCCTTGATGTCGATTCCCTCGAAGCGCGCGAGCAGGCTCTGGCCGAGCTGCTCGGCGGTGACACCCGTAAGATCCGAAACGAAATAAACGGTGCGGCGTGCCATGATAGCGACAGTGTCACCGAAAAACGCGGTTCGCAAGGAGCGCCGATGACCGAATACGTCGTGCCGTTTTCCGAATGCGGGATGAAGGACGTCGCCAAGGTCGGCGGCAAGAATGCGTCGCTCGGCGAGATGATCAGGGAGCTCGGCGGGCTCGGCATCCGGGTGCCGGACGGTTTCGCGACGACCGCCGACGCTTACCGGGAGTTCCTCGCGACCGATGGCCTCGACCGGCGGATCCACGCCGAGCTCGACTCGCTCGACGTCAGCGACGTCACGGAGCTCGCGAAGCGGGGGCGTGCGGTGCGCGAAGCGATCATGGGGACGCCGCTGCCGAAGCCGCTCGAGGAGGCGGTCACGGCGGCGTGGCGCCGCGTCGCGGTGAGCCCAGATACCGCGTTCGCGGTGCGTTCGTCGGCGACGGCCGAGGACCTGCCCGAAGCCTCGTTCGCAGGGCAGCAGGAGACACTGCTCAACGTCGTCGGCATCGACGCGATCATCCGCGCGATCCACGAGGTGTTCGCGTCGCTCTTCAACGATCGCGCGATCTCGTACCGCATCCATCACGGCTTCGCGCACGAGGACGTGGCGCTGTCGGCCGGCGTGCAGCGAATGGTGCGGAGCGACAAGGGCTCGGCGGGCGTGATGTTCACGCTCGACACGGAATCCGGGTTCCGCGATGTCGTCTTCATCACGTCGTCCTACGGGCTCGGCGAGAGCGTCGTGCAGGGTGCCGTGAATCCGGACGAGTTCTATCTGTACAAGCCCGCGCTCCGATCCGGCAAGGTCGCGCTGATCCGCAAGAACCTCGGCAGCAAGGCGACGAAGCTGATCTACTCGAGCGACCCGGACAAGCGCGTCGAGGTCGTCGACGTCGACCCGCGCGACCGTGCGCGGTTCTCGCTGACCGACGCGGATGCGACCGAGCTCGCGAAGCAGGGCCTCGTGATCGAAGGGCACTACGGCCGCCCGATGGACATCGAGTGGGCAAAGGACGGCGAGACGGGCGAGCTCTTCATCCTGCAGGCGCGGCCCGAGACCGTGCAGAGCCGCGGCGTGCACGCCAGGGTCAAGTTCCGGCTCAAGGAACGGGGACACGTGCTCGCCGAAGGCCGCTCGATCGGTCAGCGAATCGGCGTCGGCACGGCGAAGGTCGTGCGCGACGCGAGCTCGATCCACCTGATCGAGGACGGCGACGTGCTCGTGACCGACATGACCGACCCGGACTGGGAGCCGATCATGAAGCGCGCGGCCGCGATCGTGACGAACCGCGGAGGCCGCACGTGCCATGCCGCGATCATCGCGCGCGAGCTCGGTATCCCGGCCGTCGTGGGCTGCACGAACGCGACCGAGACCGTGCCGCACGGGCGCGTCGTCACGGTCTCTTGCGCCGAGGGCGACGTCGGTTACGTGTTCGACGGCGCGCTCGAGTACGAGGAGCAGACGATCGAGACCGGCGCGATGCCCGAGATACCGGTGAAGATCATGATGAACGTCGGCAACCCGGACCGTGCGTTCGCGTTCGCGTCGCTGCCGCATCGAGGCGTCGGGCTCGCGCGGCTCGAGTTCATCATCAACCGTATGATCGGCGTGCATCCGCTCGCGCTGATCGAGTACGACGCTCAGGATGACGCGGTGCGCACGCAGATCGACGAGATGATGGCCGGTTATCCGGACCCGGTCACGTTCTTCGTCGAGAAGCTCGCAGAAGGCATCGGCAGCATCGCGGCTGCGTTCGCGCCGGAACCGGTCATCGTGCGCCTCTCCGATTTCAAGTCGAACGAGTATGCGAACCTCGTCGGCGGACGACGTTACGAGCCGCTCGAGGAGAACCCGATGCTCGGCTTCCGCGGTGCGTCGCGTTATCTCGACGACTCGTTCAAGCCGTGCTTCGAGCTCGAGTGCCGTGCGCTCAGGCGCGTGCGCGAGGACATGGGGCTCACGAACGTCGCCGTCATGGTGCCGTTCGTGCGCACGGTCGAAGAAGGGCGCCGCGTCGTCGAGCTTCTCGCCGCGAACGGGCTCGAGCGGGGACGCGACGGGTTACGAGTCATCATGATGTGCGAGATCCCGTCGAACGCGCTGCTCGCGGATCGGTTTCTCGAGCACTTCGACGGGATGTCGATCGGCTCGAACGACATGACGCAGCTCACGCTCGGCCTCGACCGCGACTCCGCGAAGGTTGCGGCATTGTTCGACGAGCGCGACGAAGCGGTGAAGAAGCTGCTCGCGATGGCGATCGAGGCATGCACGCGGCGCGGCAAGTACATCGGCATCTGCGGGCAGGGGCCGTCGGACCACGCGGATTTCGCGGCATGGCTGCTCGAGCAGGGCATCGAAAGCATGTCGTTGAACCCGGATTCCGTGATCGATACCTGGCTCTATCTCGCGGAGCAGATGCCGCGAAAGTAGCCGCGCGAGCGGCATGCCCCCTTTGTGCCCCAGTGAAAGATGCTCATCGTCTCTGGGGCATGACGACGTCGCATAGCGGGCGCGCGTCACCGTGCGCTTCGGATCGTCATGTTCGCAGCGAACGCCGTGCAATAACCGCTTCCAGGTTGGAGTAGCGCGGCGCTCGTGCGCGCGGAGGCTGTATTGACCGCTCTCGATGCCAAAGCGATACTCGAAGAAATGACATAACCTCATTCGTCGGGGGGAGACGTAAATGAGTTGGTCTCACATGCCGGGCATTCGTAGAACGCTGATGGCCTCGGCTGTCGTGGTCGCCATTGCGGGCATGGCTCAGAAGCCCGCCGTTGCTCAGGATTCTTCCGTCGAGGAGGTTGTCGTCACCGGCAGCCGAATCGTGCGCCGCGACTACGAGGCGCAAACCCCGATCGTCACGCTCGACGCGCAGGCGTTCGCCGAGCGGACCAACATCGGTCTCGAGGCGACGCTGAATCAGCTGCCGCAGTTCACGGTCGCGGGCACTCAGTCGCAGGCGAGCCCGGCCGGAACGCCGTTCCCGCAAGCGGCCGCCGCGCCCGGCGCCGCGACGATCAATCTGCGCGGTCTCGGGTTGAACCGCACGCTCGTGCTGCTGGACGGCCGGCGCGTGCAGCCGATCAACGGCCTGCTCGTCGTCGACCTGAACTCGATTCCTTCGTCCGCGATCGAGCGGGTCGAGATCATCACCGGCGGCGCGGCCGCGGTCTACGGCGCCGATGCGATCGCGGGCGTCGTGAACTTCATCCTGAAGAGAGACTTCGAAGGTTTCGACATCAACGCGCAGTACAGCATTACCGAGGAAGGCGACGGCGCGGAGCGCTCCATCAGCGGCCTCTTCGGCGCGAACTTCGCGGACGGGCGCGGCAACGTGCTGCTCGGTGCCGACTACAGCCAGCGCGACATCATTTACGGCAAGGATCGCGAGTGGGTCAGGCGCGGGTGGGACGATCCGGGCACGAACCCCGGCGGTCTCGGCAGCTCGAACCTGTCGCAGTATCAGGTCAATCCGTTCAACGCCCCGACGATCGGCTGGATAGCACCCGGCCGCAACTACTTCATCGATCAGAACGGTAACGTCTTCGATGCGCAGGATCCGCTGAACCCGGAGCATCCGTACACGGGACCGTTGGGCGGCGAGTCGGGGTACAAGCTGAATCACGTGACCGGCGCGCTTGGATGGGACGACCGGGAGCACAACTACCTGCAGATTCCGCTCGATCGCTACGCGCTCTTCGGCTCGGGCCGCTTCCGGCTCGCGGACAACGTCGAGGTGTTCGCCGAGACGCGCTTCTCGGAGACCTTCACGGTCGCGCGAGGCTTCACGTCCGGCGTGTTCAACGTCTGGTCGCCGACGATCCCGTTCAATCCGGAGTACGACGATCCGAACTCGCCGACGTTCGGCCCGCCGCCGGACGGCTCGCCGTGGCACCCGGTGCCCCCGCAGCTCGGCGCGCTCCTCGCGTCGCGGCCCGATCCAACCGAGCCGTGGATTTACGTCGGCGGGCTCGATTACCTCGAAAACTTCAGGACCGAGACGACGAGCAACGTCTATCAGGTCATCGGCGGTCTCAGGGGCGAAGCGACGGTCGGCAGCCGCGAGTGGAACTGGGAAGCGTACGCGTCGCACGGCAAGACGACGGTGAACGCGCGGCAGCCCGAAGGCTTCCCATATCTGCCGCGGCTCCAGAACCTCTTCAACGCGAACCTGTACGGACGCGATTTCGATATCTCGCAGCTGCCGGGCTACCAGCCTCTGGCGGTGACGGGTCACTGCACGTCCGGCTTGCCGATCTTCAACGAGGACGGCAGCGTCAATAACACGCCGTTCGTGTCGAAGGACTGCGCGGACTACGTCGTCCTCAGGATGAACTCGATCACCTCGCTGTCGCAGAACGTCGTCGAGGCGAACGTCACGGGCTCGCTCGCCGACTTGCCCGCCGGCGAGCTGCTGTTCGCGTTCGGCGGGGCGTACCGCGAGGAGAATTTCTCGTTCCATCCCGATTCGGGCTACAACGCGAATCAGGATTATCCGAACGTCATCCAGAACATCATTCTGCCGGTCGAGGTCACGGGCAGCACCGACGTGAAGGAGATCTACGCGGAGCTCGCGATTCCGCTGCTGCGCGACAAGAAGTTCGTCCAGCTGCTCGAGATCAGCCCCGGCATCCGATACTCGGACTACAACACCGTGGGTTCGGTCGAGACGTCGAAGGTGCTGTTCGACTGGCGCGTGAACGATCGGCTCCGGTTCCGCGGAGGCCGACAGCTCGCCAACCGCGCGCCCAACGTGACGGAGCTCTTCACGCCGCGCGGCGGCAGCGCGCTCGAAGGCAACGCGCAGGACGCGTGCGGATACTGGCCGACCGCGACGCAGCCGTGGGGCAACAGGCCGGAGAACCCGAACCGCTACAATCTGCAGGCCCTCTGTCAGTATCTGATGATGCGGGACGGCGCACCGCCCGAGCTCTACGAGCCCGGCCAGCCGAGCGCGGACACGTGGGCGTACAACGTCTTCGGCGCGACCAACAACTTCCCGTTCTCGATCGGCGTCGTCGAAGGCAATCCGAACCTCCAGTCCGAAGAGGCCGACACGTTCACGCTCGGCTTCGTGCTGAACTTCGAGCCGGTCACGCTTGCCGTCGACTGGTACGAGATCGACCTCAAGGACGCGATCGATACGCCGGCCTTCGCGACGATCTACCAGCAGTGCATGGACCCGAGGTTCAACCCGCTGATGGCGTCGCCGGCCGGCACGTATACCGGTGCGGAGCTTGCCGCGGGCAATCAGTTCTGCCAGTACATCAACCGCGAATACGTCGGCGGTGAGCCGCTCACGCCGGGGAACTTCGGCGCGGCGCGAACGTTCGATGCGCAGTACACGAATCTCGGCGGACTCAAGTCCGAGGGCTTCGACGTGCAGGTCGATTGGCGGTTCGACGTCGGCGTCGGTCTGATGAACCTGAACGTCGTCGCGAGCTTCCTCGACACGTACTCGGAGCAGGCGTTCAGCGGTGCTCAGCCGATCGACTACGCCGGCACGCTGTTCAACTCGTCGTACGACTATCGGACGTTCACGACGCTGCGCTTCGACAAGGGGCCGTGGTCGCTCGGCCTGCGCTGGACGCATTGGCCGTCGATCGACCCGCAGCCCGGCTCGTCGGCCGACGCGTTCGGCACGGAGTCGCACGACCGGTTCGACCTGTTCGGGAACTGGTCGTTCGGCGATCGATACCGGCTCCGCTTCGGCATCGACAATCTGCTCGACGAAGATCCCGCGGTCGTCGGCAGGACGCGGACGAACAACGCGCTGAACTCGACGAACACGAACTACGATCCGTTCGGGCGTCGATACTTCGTCGGCCTGTCGGTGTCGATGTGAAATTCGTGTCAGACACCTTTTTCGGCGAAGCCGAAATAGGTGTCTGACACATGGGACGCTCAGTAGACCGTGAGGATGTCGTAACCCACCGCAATGCTGATCAGCGGATTGCGGCCCGGGCTCGGATAGATCTCCTGCGCGACGAACCCGTCGTAGCCCATCGCGACCATCTCGCGTGCAATGAAGCGGTAATCGAGCTCGCCCTGGTCGATCTCGCCGCGCGACGGCACGCCCGCGACGTGGACATGGCAAATCATGTCGAGGTTGTCGCGCATCGTGCGCACGACGTCGCCGTTCGCGATCTGCACGTGATAGAAATCGTAGACGATCTTCACATTCGGCGAGCCGACGCGGCGGCAGACGTCGAAGCCCCAGTTGATGTCGTCGAAGACCTGATCGGTTCGGTTGTCCGACTCGACCTTCGAGTTCGTGATCTCCATGCAGAGGATCACGCCCTTCTCCTCGGCATACGGCGCGACACGCGACAGGATCTCGACGGCGTTGTCCGCGCCTTCTTCGCGTGACATGCCGCGCCGCTCTCCGGGCAGCGCGATCAGGTTCGGGCAGCCGACCTCGGCGCACATGTCGATACCGGCTCGCGTCGCTTCCTCGATCCGGTCGTGCAGCTCTCGGCGGATCAGGCCGTCCTGGAACGTCGTGCCGGTGCCGGTCATCATGGCGGGCGTGAGCCCGTACTCCTGAAGCACCGGGATCTCGTCAGGCTGCGGCAGATCCATCCCCGCGAACCCGAGCGCCGCGAGCACCTCGCAGCGCTCGCGAATATCGAGGCGCAGATCGCCCCAGACCTGCGGCATCACGCTTTGCTTGAGCTTCCCCTGGCGTATACCAGGCTCGAGCGCGCGTGCCGCCTGCGACGCGAGCAGCGGCGACGCCGCGAGCACGGAGAGAAGCTCCCGCCGGCTGAATGGTCTTTTCCTTATCAGGATGTGCATCGTTCTTCCCCTCGACGAGCGCACTGCATCACGGGCCCGGGTCGAGCGTACAGCAGTCGCCGGGCGCCGGAAAGGAGGAGCCGATGGCGGCAGCGGGATGCGCCGCGCGCCCGGAGCCCCGCCTTGCGGTTGCGCATGCGACGTAACGCCGATCTAATTGGCGGTCGACAAGATCGATAACAAAAGCCCGGAGAGGGCTTGCGAAGTCCGTCAAGCCATATCGGAAAGATTTGCAATGAAGATACGTGTCTCGCTCGCGGCCGTCGCCGCGGTCTTTCTCGCTCCTGCGCCGCTTCTCGCTCAGATCGGCGTGCCCGCGCGGCCGCTGCCCGACGAGCCTTTCATCATCGAGACGGCTGAGCAGCCGCAGGTGCGCGTCACCGTGATGAAGGGCCTCGAGCTCCCTTGGGATCTCGCGTTCCTGCCGAACGGCGACATCCTCGTGACGGAGCGATCGCGGGGGCAGCTCCGCATCGTGCGCGACGGTGTGCTCGATCCACAGCCGATCACCGGGCTTCCCGATATCTATACGGGAGGCGGCGGCGGGCTCATGTCGGTCGCCGTCCATCCGCGTTTCGAAGAGAACGGCTGGGTGTACGTGACCTACACGAAGGCCGCGGCGCGCGGCCGGCGCGCCGTGGGTCTTGCGCGCGGCCGCCTCGACGGGATGACGTTGAAGGACGTCAGCGAGATCTTCGCGGCCGACGAGCCGGGCGGCGGCCCGCCTCCGGGCTTGCCGCTCCTCTTCGGGCCCGACGGCTTCCTCTACATGGGCATCGGCGGGGCGAACGACGAGATCGCGCAGCGCGGTGATTCGTACTACGGCAAGGTGCTGCGGCTCCGCGACGACGGGAGCCCCGCGGAGAACCCGTTCGCGAACGTTCCGGGCTTCAAGCCCGAGATCTACACCGTCGGTCACCGCAATATGATCGGCATGACCGTCCATCCGACGACCGGCGAGATCTGGCAGAACGAGAACGGTCCGCTCGGCGGGGACGAAGTGAATATCCTGAAGCCGGGCGCGAACTACGGCTGGCCGCTCGTGAGCTACGGACGCGATTACAGCGGCGCGCCCGTCTCGAAGCTGCGGACGATGGTCGGCGTCGAGGATCCGGTGCTCTTCTGGAATCCGTCGATCGCGATCTCCGGCATGACGTTCTATACGGGCGACGCGTTCCCCGCGTGGCGGAACAATCTCTTCGTAGGGGGGCTCCAGCTCGGGCGCATCCCGCGGACCGGACAGATGCATCGCGTCGTGTTCAACGATCAGTGGCAGGAGATCCGTCGCGAGGCGATTTTCGTCGAGCTGCGGCAGCGGATTCGCGACGTCGAGCAGGGGCCCGACGGCTTGCTGTACGTGCTGACGGACGAGCAGGACGGCGCGCTGCTCAAGCTCGAGCCCGTCGAATAGGCTTCGAACCGCGACGACATCGTACGGGAGCACTCGAATGGACATGAAAGCGATCAATCCGTGGCGCTGGCAGGACCCGCTGCATTTCGCACAAGGCGTCGAGACGCGCGGCGAAGAGCGCGTGCTCTACTGCGCCGGTCAGACGTCCGTCGACGCGGAAGGCAGGCCGCTTCATCCTGGCGACATGGCGAAACAGCTCGAGCGCGCGTTCGACAATCTCGAGACGGTGTTGTCGCAGGCAGGCCTCACGCTCGCGAACGTCGTGCGGCTCAACTACTACGTGACCGACATGGAGGCGTTCGCCAATGCGCGCGACGTCATCGCGGCGCGGCTAGGGCCGCTCGCCGTCAAGCCGTGCGGATGCCTGCTCGGCGTCGCGCGCCTCTCGCGGCCGGAGCTCCTCGTGGAGATCGAAGCGACCGCCGTCGGTTGACGCGTGCAGTACGCGGCTCAACGCTGTCGAGCGAGAGGCCAATACACTTCGGTCGGTCGAACGGCATCACGACGTAGGCTAATCTCGGACGAGCGACGCGGCACGAGCAAGAATCGTCAATATCGGGGATCGCCCCGTGCGTCGTTCTCGTGCGCCGGTTTGACAGGGTCGGCACCACGGCTTAAATACCGGAAGCACGGGTGAACGTGCGCGTGCGCGAGACGCGTGCTCGCTCGATTCGAGGGCTCCGAATGACGAGAAGAGTGTCCGCCGTCCTGGCCTCGCTCTCGCTAGCAGCAATGTCCGCCTACGCGGACGTGAAGCTCAGGATCGACTTCATTCCGGGCACGCCCGCGCACGGCTATGCCGCGCGGACGTACGAGTCGATCTGGAACGAGCACGGCGAACGGATCGTCGCCGCGCTCGAGGCCCGCACGTGCATGCCGCTCGCCGAGGAGCACGTCGCGGCCGTCGTCGAGGATGCGACGAGCCATTCGGGCGGGCCGAATCATCCGATGCGGCTCCGTGCGAGCTATCCGCTCGCGCTCAAGCAGTCGACGCTCGTGCACGAGCTCGGACATCGCCACTTATGGCAGCTCGCGGAGCGGTTCGATTACCTCGACGGGCACAAGACGCTCTACCTGATCCTCGATCGCGTCTGGGCCGACGTCTGGGGGGAGGAATTCGCCGCCGCGCAGATCCAGCGCGAATCCTCGTGGCTCGCGGACTACGACTACGCGGCCGCCTGGAGATGGGCGCTCAACCTCGTGCCCGCCGAGCGCGCGAGACTATGGAATCGGCTCCGGTGGATGAATGGATTCACGGGCGATTGCGCCGGTCCGCTCGACGACCCGACGCAAAGCTTGTCGGCGGACGCCTCTTAGTCGTGGTCGAGCGTGCGGCCGCGATCGCGCAGCAGCGCGACGCAGCCCAGGCTCACGAGCGCCGTGAACGCGACGTACGCGGCGACCGCCGTCGACGTGCCGAAGAGCTGGAACAGCGTCAACGCGACGATCGGCGCAGGGCCGCCCGCCGTGATCGACGCGAGCTGATAGCCGAGCGACGCGCCGCTGTAGCGTAGCCGCCCGGGGAACTGCTCCGCGATGTACGCCGCCTGCGGGCCGTACTGCAGGTCGTGCAGCGGGAGCCCCAGCACGATCGCGAGCCCGATGAGCCAGACGACGCCGCTGTCGAGCATCCCGAAGTAGATGAACGGGAAGATCATCATCACGAGACACCCGATCGCCGTGATTCGCGGCCGGCCGATGATGTCCGACAGATGCCCGAAAAGCGGGATCACGAGCATCGAGACGATCGCCTGCAGCATCACGAGGTTCAGCACGAATGCCCGCTCGAAGCCGAGCTGCTGCGTCGCGTACGTCAGCACGTACGTCGTGAAGATGTAGAACGGCGTCTGCTGCCCGGTGCGGAGGAGCGCCGTCAGCACCACCTCTTTCCAGTGATGACGCAGCACGGCCGCGACCGGCAGTGATTCGACGCGGCGCTGCTCGCGCACTTTCGCGAACACGGGCGTCTCGAGCACGCCGAGCCGGATATAGAGGCCGAGGAACACGAGCACGACGCTCGCGAGGAACGGGACGCGCCATCCCCACTCGAGGAAGGCCTCCTCGGTCGTCGTCAGCGCCATCACGGCAAGCGCGCCGTTCGCGAGCACCATGCCCGCCGGCGCGCCGAACTGCGCGAAGCTCGTCGTGAAGCCGCGGCGCTTCGGATCCGTCCATTCGCCCGCCATCAGCACCGCGCCGCCCCATTCGCCTCCGACGCCGATGCCTTGCATGATCCGGAACACGGTGAGCAGCACCGCGCCCCAGATGCCGATCTGCTCGTAGTCGGGCACTAGACCGATGCCCATCGTCGCGACGCCCATCAGCACGAGCGTCGAGATCAGCGCCGCCTTGCGGCCGATGCGGTCGCCGAAATGACCGAAGAACGCCGCGCCGAACGGGCGGGCGACGAAGCCGACGAAGTAGGTCGCGAACGCGGCGAGCGTGCCGACGAACGGATCGGATTCGGGGAAAAACTTCTGCGGGAAGACGAGCGCCGCCGCGACGCCGTAGAGGAAGAAGTCGTACCACTCGATCGTCGTGCCGCTGGCCGATGCGGCCACGGCGCGGATCCGCATCCGCCGCTTGCTCTTTTCGTCGAGCGCGTCCGGAGCCTCGACGGCCGTCGTATCGGCCGCTACCACGGACGCTCTCCGGCCCCCGTCAAGGCAGACGGCACCCGACCGCATCGCCGTCGGTTGCGCGTCACAGGCTCGGCTCGCGTGGGCATCGTGGTTCGTTTCGCGGTGAACGCGGGCATGTTAACGGATTCGAGCCGCGCTGCAACCGTTGGGATTGTCCGACCAGCGCTCAAGTCCCGAATGTCGGGTTCGCGCGATCCCGGACGGCGTCACGGCATGCGTTGCGAGCGTGAGGCCCGTCACGGTCCTCCGCGCCGAATGGAACTCAAATGGCGCTCGTCCGTGTTTCGCGGTCGGGATCGAAGAAATGGCCGAGGAGGGCCGAAACGCCATGCCGGTAACCAAGCCCGCTCGTATCGTCGCACTCGCGCTGATTGCCGCCGGGGCGGTCTCGGCGCTCGCCGATCCGCCGCCGCACGCACCCGCGCACGGCTGGCGGAAGAAGCACGACCCGTACTACGTAGGCTACTCGGGCGTCCGCTACGAGAAGGACTTCGGCATCGTATCGGGACGCTGCAATCGCGAAGAGATCGCGACGGTCGTCGGAGGCGCGGTCGGCGGCTATCTCGGCTCGCGTATCGCGACGGAGCATCCGGTCGTCGGCACGGTCATCGGCGCGGCGGCCGGCGCGGTCGTCGGCAAGCGGATCGGCCGAGAGCTCGACGAGCGGGATCGTCACTGCTTCGGGCACGCGCTCGATATCGGCGAGGCCGGCAGGCCCGTCGTCTGGATGAACGAATCGACCGGCGTGCGGTACGAGCTCGTGCCGGGCGCGAGCCGCACGCGCAACGGTGCCGCGTGCCGCGAGTTCAGAATGACGGCGCTCGACGGCCGTGCACGCTCGTCGCGATCCGGTCTCGCGTGTCGGGTGCAGCCCGGCGTCTGGGAGATCGCAAGCTGACGACGGGGCTCGCTTCGCGGCGGCTTCGATCGGCCGCCGCGAAGCGTCAGTTTGCCCGCGGCGTGTCCTCGCTGCTTCGGAGCAGCTCTTCGAAGCGAACGATGTCTTCGTTGCTCTCGATGCACTCGTATTCGCGAATTCGCTCGTTCGGCCGCAGCCTGAAGATGTCGTACATGCGCCAGGGCTTCTCGAATACGATCGGATCGTCGATCACTGCTTCATAGAGGATCGTCTCGGCGGAATCGCGGGTGTATCGCTCGACGACGCGCATCGCCTCGCTGTGGTGCGTGCCCGTGCCGGCGAGCCACGTGTTGGCGTTGAAGCCGACGACCTCGACGACGAGCGTATCGCCTTCCCATCGTCCGACGGAATCGCCGAGATAGGTCGGCTCGAGGTCTTCCGGGTGCGGACGGCCGTCCGTCGGAATGAGGCGGAACGCGTGATGCACCTCGTAAAGGATGATCACGCGGTCCGGCAGCTGCACGATCTCGAACGGCAGCGGCCGGGTGTTGATGCGCGGAACGCCGCTCAGCAGGCAGCGTGCCATCGGATCGTCGATGCCCTGACGGTCCAGGTACCTCCGCCGCAGCGCTTCGGCCTCGGGTTTGTAAGGCGGCGGCTCGGTCGCGGGCAGCGCGCGGCCTGCCGCGCGATCCGCCGCGCGCGCGGCCTGCAGCGCCTCGCTTCCTTCGAGCAGACCGAGCGCGCTCGTCGCGATCCAGATGCCGGAGAGGTCCGGGCGGCCGTCCGAGGTGCGCGGGACGTCGTCAGCGGAAGCATCGGATTGAGTCAGCCCCGCGAGCGGCATGCACGTCGACGCAATGACGACGAGCGTGCCCCGCAGCGCAGCGTTCGAGACGCGATCGACGAATCGGACGAATCGCATCGCGGCGCTCAGCGGCCGCCGATCGACGCGGGCGGCCCTGCCGTGAGCTCGCGCCCGTCGGCGAGTCGGACCGAGCGTACCGACCCGAGGTAAGGCTCCTTGCGTGCCTGCCATCCGGACACGGTCACCGTGTCGCCGGGCTTCAGCGTCTCGCCGCGCCGCCACCCTTGGCGCACGAGCATGTTCGGCGGGAAACCTTCGAAACGCCACTCGGCAACGGCGCCGTCCTCACCCTTCACCTCGAGCGTGAAATGAATGTGAGGATTGACCCACTCGATGCTCGTGACGGTGCCCGTCAGCGTCACGGGCTTTTCGCTGTCGAAGATCGCGGCGAACGAATGATGGGCATTCGCGGCGCCGGCCGAGAGGAGCGCCGCCACGAAGACGAGACACGGCTGGTCGAGTCTCAACTGGTCCTCCCCTCCAAAAGGCTCGCGGCGGCCGTTCGAGTATGGTTCCGGCCGTGAGCATCGTTCAAGGAATAGTCAGCATAAGCCGCGGCTATGCCCGCGGGCGTCTCGCGGCGCGGATTCGCTTCCGAAACGACGCTTTGCGCCCGCGATCGTCGCGAGACGAGGGGCTCAAACGTAGTAGCGGCCGAAGTAGTAGACGCTGAGTGAAATCCCTACCGCGATCACGACGCGCCGCAGCCAGACCGCGGACAGTCGATGCGCGATCCGGGCGCCGAGCACGCCGCCGAGCGCGGCGCCCGCGAGCGCAATCAGCGTGTGCGGCCAGGACACGAGTCCGCTGAACGCGAACACCCCGACGGCGACGCTAGTGATGATCGCTCCGAGCAGATTCTTCAGCGCGTTGTTCTCCGCGAGGTCGGTGATGCCGAGCATCAGCAGTCCCGCCATCAGGATCACGCCGAGGCCCGCCCCGAAGAAGCCGCCGTAGACCGAGAACAGGAAGAGGCACCCGTGCTGGAGCAATGCCGCGACGCTTGCACCGCCCGCGGCGGCGCGGGCGACGAGCCGGTTGACGTGTTCCCCGTACGCGAAGAGCAGCGTTGCGGCGAGCAGCAGGAACGGAATCATCCGCGCGAACGCGTCGTCCTCGATGATGACCAGGAGCCACGCGCCGCAGATCCCGCCCGCGAACGCTGCGAGCGCGGCACCGGCGAGCCCCTTGCGCAGCGTGCGGAGCTCCTTGCGGTAACCGATCGCCGCGAACGCATGCCCCGGCCAGACGGCGATCGCGTTCGATGCGTTCGCGACGACCGGCGGCAGCCCTGCGCCGAGGAACGCCGGGAACGTGAAGAACGTGCCGCCGCCGGCGAGCGCGTTACAGACGCCGGCCACGAGGCCCGTCGCGACGAGCAAGAGCGCCGTATCCGGCCCGATTCCTGGGTAGCCTTCCATCGCGCGCGGAAGGATACCGCAACGGGCGTCGTGTCCGGGGCGGATTCCGAGACAGGCTCGTGTTACCGGCTCGGACCGTTGTCGCAGCGCTCTCTCGGGGGTGCGAGCTTTGCGCGTTGGTTCGTCCTACAATGCAAGTGTGCGCTCGCCGGGTTCCCCGCCGTGGTCGGCGAGAGGTAGCTCCGGCGCGTCAGCGCACCGGTGCCGATGGCTCGAAAATCGCGAATCCACGTCAAGCGCGTGTACGACGAGCCCGCGAAGACGGACGGAACGCGTGTGCTCGTCGATCGGATCTGGCCGCGTGGAATCCGGAAGGAAGAGGCCGCGATCGACGAGTGGCTCAAGGAGATCGCGCCGAGCACCGAGCTCCGCAAGTGGTTCGGCCACGCCGCCGAGCGCTGGGAGGAGTTCCGCAAACGCTACCAGGCCGAGCTCGCCGCGAACGAAGACGCGGTCGAGCGGCTCCTCGAGCTGTGCCGCAAGGGTGACGTGACGCTCGTCTACGCGGCGCGAGACGAGGAGCACAACAACGCCCGCGTCATCAAGGAGCTGCTCGAGCGGAGATTGCGCTGATGCGCCGTGCCCTGGTTTGCCGCTGAGTTGCCGCGCCCTAGATCGCGCAGAGTCGCCTGCCCTCGTCGTCGCTCGCGCCGTGCGGAGCGGTAGACATCGTGCGACGACGCGCACTAATCTCGGACTCGAGCTCGGCCGGCCGCCGCCGGATCGACCGGTCCGGCGGCGCAATCGTCGAGAGAACCGTCACCTTCGCGCATCCGAGGGGTTCCGATGGCCCGTTTCGTCCTGAACGTCGACGGCGAGCGTCACGAGGTCGAGTCCGACCCGGACATGCCGCTGCTCTACGCGCTCCGCAACGATTTGGCGCTCAAAGGCCCGAAGTTCGGCTGCGGGCTCGCGCAGTGCGGCGCATGCACCGTGATCATCGACGGCAACGCAACGCGCTCGTGCGTGATACCGATCTCGGCCGTAGAAGGCGCGTCGATCCGTACGCTCGACGGGCTCGGCACCGCCGAGCGGCCGCATCCGGTCCAGGCGGCCTTCATCGAAGAGGAAGCCGCGCAGTGCGGCTACTGCACGAACGGCTGGATCATGACGGCCGTCGCGGGGCTCGAGCGTAACCCGAATCCCACCGACCGCGAGATCCGCGAGATGCTCGCGGGGCTCAAGTGTCGATGCGGAACGCATATGGCGATCCTGCGCGCGGTGCGCCGAGCGGCGAACATGCTGGCCGCGGAGCAGTCGGCGGGCGCGCGAAGCGACGGGCTCGGCCCGGTGAGGTCCACAGGGGAGGGCAGCGCATGAGCCGGGTCGACGTGAACACGCCGGCTGCCGCCGAAGCGCCGACGCAGATCCGAGCGAACGCCGGCATTGCGGGGAGGAGCATCGACCGCCGCAGCGTCCTGAAAGGCGGCGCGGCCCTCGTGTTCGCGCTCGGGACGGGCGGAGGCTTGAGCATCCTGCCGATCCGCTCCGCCGACGCGCAGAGTCGCTGGGCCGCGGCGCGCGAGACGGATCCGACGCGGCTCGACACGTGGATCGCGATCGCCGAGTCCGGCGACGTCACCGCGTTCTTCGGCAAGATGGACATGGGGCAGGGCGTCGACACGGCGATCGCGCAGGTCGTCGCGGAGGAGCTCGACGTCGACGTCGATCGCGTCAGCGTCGTGATGGGCGACACGCACCTCACGCCGAACCAGGGCGGCGCGAGCGGCTCGAGCGGTTGCCGCCTCGGCTCGATCCCGCTCCGCAATGCTGCGGCCGAAGCGCGCCGCGTGCTCGTCGAGCGCGCGAGCGAGAAGCTCGGCGTGCCGGTCGAGCGGTTGCGCACGCAAAGCGGCGCCGTGCTCGTCGCGGACGATTCGAGCAGGCGCGTGACGTACGCCGAGCTGATCGCGGACGGGTTCGAGCGCGAGCTCGACTGGAACGGGCAATACGGTAATGGGCTCCTCGTCGAGAGCGGCGCGCCGAGGAAGTCGCCGCGGGAGTATCGCGTCGTCGGCACGTCGGTGGCGCGCAAGGACATTCCGGGCAAGGTCCTCGCGACGACGGAGTTTTGCCACCACGTGACGCTGCCCGGGATGCTGCACGGACGCACGGTACGGCCGCCCGTCGCGAACGCGGTCCCGGTCGCGGTCGACGAGCGGTCGATCGCGCACATTCCGGGCGTACGCGTCGTGCACGTCGGCGATTTCGTCGCGGTCGTCGCCGAGCAGGAGTGGCATGCGATCAAGGCGGCGCGTGAGCTCGCGGTCACGTGGAGCGAGACCGAGCCGCCGTTCCCCGGGATGGAGGCGCTTTACGATCACATTCGCGCTGCGCCCGTCGTCGCCGACAACTCGGTCGCGAACTTCGGTCCGCGCAGACCTTACGATCCGCAGCCGACGCTCGACGCGATCGCGGCGTCGGCCGTCGCGCTCGAGGCCGAGTACGAGCTGCCGTTCCAGTCGCATGCGCGTATGGCGCCTTCGGTCGGCGTCGCCGACGTGCGGGAAGACGAGGCGCTCGTCTTCTCGGACACGCAGAAGCCGCACGACACGCGGAACGGCATCGCGAAGCTCTTAGGGCTCCCGCCCGAGCGCGTGCGCGTCGTCTGGCGGCCGGGCTCGGGCTCGTACGGTCGCAGCGACGCGGACGAAGCCGCGTTCGAGGCCGCCGTTTTGTCGCGCGAGGTCGGACGGCCGGTCCGGGTGCAGTGGATGCGCGACGAGGGACACGCGTGGGATCCGAAGGCGCCGGCCGCGGTGATCACGTGCAAGGCGGGACTCGATGCCGCCGGCAAGCTGACCGCGTGGTACTTCCGCGCGAAGGGCTTTTCGGGTTGGGACGTGATGTTCAACGCGTCCGATCCGAAAGACACGCTCGTCGGGCAGCTCCTCGGCTGGACCAAGGGCGATGCGCACAATTTCGGCGTGCCCGGCGAATCGTACGCGTTCCCGAACGCCGTGAAGTTCTGGGAGACGATTCCGCCGCTGATGGACCGTGCGTCGCCGCTCCGCTGCGCGCACATGCGCGCGCCGCAGGAGCCGCAGCTCCACTTCGCGCAGGAGTGCTTCCTCGACGAGGTCGCGGCGCACGCCGGCGTCGATCCGATCGAGCTCAGGCTTTCGCTCCTGACGGACGAGCGGGAGATCGCGGTGCTCCGCGCGGTGAAGGAGCTTTCCGGTTGGGAAACGCGGCCGTCGCCGCGGAGGAACGTCGGCGGCGACGTCGTGACCGGACGCGGCGTCGCGATCAACAGCGGGTTCGGCGCGCATGTCGCCACGGTCTGCGAGGTCGAGGTCGACCGGCGCACCGGCCGGATCTGGGCGAAGCGATTCTTCGTCGCACACGACTGCGGCCTCGTGATCAACCCGAAGGGGCTCGTCGCGACGATCGAGGGCAACATCGTGCAGGGCGTGAGCCGCACGTTCGAGGAGGTGCGCTTCGACGAGCGCGCCGTGCGGAGCGTCGACTGGGCGACCTATCCGATCCTCGACGTGATGGACGCACCCGAAAGCATCGAGGTCGTCACGATCGACCGGCCCGAGCTTCCGCCGGGCGGCGCCGGCGAGCCCGCGCACGTCACGGTGCCGGCCGCGATCGCGAACGCGGTGTTCGACGCGACCGGCATGCGGCTTCGCCGCATCCCGCTGAAATTGTGAAATCGGGGTCAGACCCCGATTTAAGAAAATCGGGGTCAGAGCCGGTTTTCTCCCGCAGAAGAACTCGGCTCTGACCCGAGACCAGGGCAATCGGGTTCGGAAATCGGGCTCCGACCCCGATTTTCCAGGATTTCCGCTCGGGGAAATCGGGGTCTGACCCCGATTTTCCAGCTTGTCGATTTTTGCCTCCGCTCGACGACTAAGGTCGCAATGTCCATTCGGAACAGGAGGCATGTCATGATCGAGACGCCGCGTATCACCGAGCTCGAAGCCGCGCCGATAGCGGTCATTCACCTCAAAATTCCGCGCGAGCAGATGCCGCAAGTCTTCGGTCCCGCGATCGCGGAAATCATGTCAACGCTGGGCGCGCAGGGCATCACACCGACGGGGCCCGTCTTCGCGCATCACTTCGGCATGGAGCCCGGCATCTTCGACTTCGAGGTCGGCGTGCCGGTCTCGAAGCCGGTCACCGCGGCCGGCCGAGTGAAGCCCGGTCAGCGACCAAGAGTCCGAGTCGCGCAGACCGTTTATCACGGCCCGTACGAGGGTCTGCCGGAAGCGTGGGGCAAGTTCCATTCGTGGATAGAAGAGAACGGCCACGCGTACGCGCCGGATATCTGGGAGTGCTATGTCGACGGCCCGCACTCGACGTCGGATCCGAGCAAATACAGGACGGAGCTCAACCGGCCGCTCGCCGACGGAGCGGGCGGCGGCCGTTGAGCGATGCCGTCACGGCGCGGCCGGAGTCATTCCGGCCCGCGCACGGCGCATGCCGATGAACTGAACCTCGGCAATGACGGCGACAGCGAGTGCCTGCGCGACGACGAATGCCGTCCCGAGCGCGTTCGGGTCGAGCCATCCGACCCAGAGTGCGAGCAGGCTCTCGATCGCCCAGAGCGCGTTCAGCACGATCACCGCGATCACGCCGGCGGAGGAAAACACCGTGCGACGCGCGAGATGACCGACGCCCGCGGCGAAGACGAGCAGCACGGCACCTGCTGCGCGCAGGACGACCGACGGGATTACGAAAAGCTCGCCGAGCGTGCTTCCCGCGATCAACAGCACGCTGCCCATCAGCAGGCAAGTGATTGCGTCGAACGCGAGAACGACGCGCAGCAGCTTTGCATGATTTCCGTTCATCCAATACCTCCTTGGTCCCACCGGACCCCCGTTGCATTGCCGTGTCGGCGACCGCTGCATTGCAAGCGACCGCTGAACGCGAGTCGATAACCTCGGAGGTAATGGCGGCGATACCGCGTGCCGCTATCATCCGAACGATGATCACGGATCGAGTTACACCGCCGGTCGGTCAGCTGCTGAAAGAGTGGCGGACGCGCCGGCGCTTGAGCCAGCTCAAGCTCGCGCTCGAAGCAGGGACATCACCGCGGCACTTGAGCTTCATAGAGACCGGTCGCTCCACGCCGAGCCGCGAGATGCTGCTGCGCCTTGTGGAACGTCTCGACGTGCCGCTTCGCGAGCGTAACACGCTGCTCGTTGCCGCAGGCTATGCGCCGCGCTTTCCGGAACGACGCATCGACGACGATACGCTCTCGGCGGCGCGACGCGTCGTCGAGCTCGTGCTCAAGGGTCACGAGCCGTTCCCGGCGCTCGTCGTCGATCGGCACTGGAACCTCGTCGCACGGAACGACGCCGTCGCCCCCCTTCTTGCCGGCGTCGACCCCGCGCTGCTCGAACCGCCGATCAACGTCCTGAAGCTGAGCCTCGATCCGCGGGGGCTCGCACCGAGAATCGTGAATCTCTCGGAGTGGAGAGAGCACCTGCTCGATCGGCTGCGGAAGCAGATAGACGCGACGGGCGACACGATTCTCGCGGCGCTGCTTCATGAGCTCGAGGGCTACCCGGCGCCGCAGGACGCCGATCACCGAAGCACGATTGCCCAGTACGGCGGCATCGCGGTGCCGCTGCGGCTTGCCGTCGAGGGCGGGGAGCTCGCGTTCTACGGCACTACGACGGTGTTCGGCACGCCGCTCGACGTCACGCTGTCGGAGCTCGCGATCGAGGCGTTTTTCCCGGCGGACGAGCGAACTGCTGCCATGCTGCGGAAGAGATGAGCGGCGCAGTGCGCGAGATCCAGCGGATGTGAGAACTACTCGGTTGAGACGTTGCCAGTGCACCTCGGATCGTCGGCCAACTCTGCGTACACCGAGTGAGTTCCAGCCAGCGGTGCGCGGAAAGTGACAGGGTGATGTGCGTTACTGGACGTGCGCAGGAAAGCCCCATATATATGCGACCCGAACCATCCAGGTGAGCGCAGAAGAACAAGACGCCGGAGGCTGCCGAGATCGTGTCTCTCGTCGAACGGATCGTTCCGCCGCTTATCGGGCTCCTCGCCTTCGGAGTGCCGACCGGGTACCTCGTCTGGCAAGTCTGGCTCGCGCGTCGCAGCGCAAACTGGCCCTCGACGACGGGGCGGATTCTGCACGCCGAGCCTTACCGCGGGTGGGTTCCGATGCCGAGATCGTCGTACGTTATACCCACCGTCCTGTACGAGTACCGTGTGGACGGCCGCAGGTACACGGGCACTCGCGTGACGTTCGGCGGGTGGCTGAACGCCAGCATAAGTGCCGGGAACCGCGTCCTGGCTCGGTACCGAACGGGCATGCCGGTCTCGGTCCGCTACGATCCGCGCAAGCCGAGCCGCTGCACCCTGGAGCGTCGTGTTTCTGGAATCGTATGGCTGTTCCTTGGCATCGGCGTTTTCTTGACGTCGAGTGTCTTCGGAGCGCTGATGGGGTGGTGGGAGTAGCACTAGACTCCTCGGCAGACGAGCCGACTGCCGCGGCACTGCGGAAGACGTAAGGTGCGGCGCCGAGCGTCATGGGATGCCGCGAGCAAGATGTCACGCTTCCGGCAGTGCTCCGATGGCCCGTAGGAACCGAGCCGACATCTCGTACCTGAACGCGTTGATCGACTCGAAGCTCGGGCCGCGCACATACAGCGCAAACGCAACAGTGTTGCCGTCGGGTTTTTCGACCCATCCCACCAGCCAGCCTTCGAACGCTCCGTCGAATTGGCCAGGAACCACTGGGCCCGAACCGGTTTTGCCGTGCAAGACGTAGCCAGCGGTTTCGCTGAGCACGCTCACGGCCCGGATGGCGTCGATCGTCGCGGGCCGCAGATCGAGCTGGCCGAGGAGCAGGCGCTCGATGAACGCAACCTGTTCTCGCGGAGATATCTCCAGCGGTCCGCCGAGCCAGAATGAATCGTCACCGTCGGGGACGGCGACGTTTCCGTATCCGAAGCGTGTCAGTGCGTCACGGTAGCGGGCACCGCCAATTTCCTTCGCGATGTCCTGGAAGTACCAAGGGACAGAACGCCTGAAAGCGGTCTCCAACGTTTGGTTCTCTCTCCAGTCATCGGGCCAATACGCCTCCGGCGGGCGCCTCTGCGGATCCCAAACCCGTTCGTGATCGAGCGAGTGCGCAACCCCTGTTTCGAGCGCGATCAGCAGGTTCGGGATCTTGAACGATGAGAACGGCGGGTGCCTTACATCGACTGCCTCGGGCCGATACGCGAAAACGCTTCCGGTCGGAAGGTCCTTCGCGTAGAAGACGACGAACCGGTCGGCGATCTCGTCTCTGAGACTCGTATCTACATCTCCACCGAGGTCGACGAGGTCCTCGCCATATGCCGAGGAGGCAAAGAGAACGCCCAGCAGACACGTGAAGGTCAGATGGCGGCGCGTGACCATTAAGAGCCCGTCTTGGATATGCATACTGCTCGAGGGGTACCAGGTATTTCTTGAAGTAGCCCGCCATGCTCGCGTAACCGAGCTTCGAATAGAACCGACCGGCGCCGGAGGTCGCAAGGGAAACCAGGACGCAGCCGTCCGCGGCGGCTCGTGTCTCGAGTGCCGCCATCAGCGAGCGGCCGGTCCCTTCGCCTCGGCGTTCCTCTTTCACGAAGAGCTCGTCGACCCAGGCCGTGTTTCCGCCAGCGCAGAAGGCCGCATGGTGCGGCTCCCGTGTGCGGCGGTCAACGTATCACGCGTTCTCACCGAACATGATGAGGATCATCGTCGCGCGCTCGTCACCGGGGTTCCAGAATTCGTGGGTCATGCCCGCGGGGACGAAGATCGCCTGGTTGTCCCTGAGTGCGATCTCTCGCCCGCCGAGACGTGCCCTCGCGGTGCCCGCCTCGATGATGATGAAAAGCGATGCGAAGTCGTTGACCTGGTTGCGTGGATCGGCATTGATGTGCTGCCCCGGCGCGATCCCGTACCAGCTTGTGCGCAAGCCCTTGGCGTAGTAGATGGGAAGGGCTTCGCCGCCGTGCGCCGGCAGCGCACGTGAAGGATCCAGCGGCACGAACTCCGGGATTCCGGTCGTGAAGAAGTGAAAGCTCACGGACAGAAACGCGGCACGGCCGGATTCGTCCATCTGGAAGCCGTTCACCGTTTCGACCCGCATCGGGGTCGGATCCGACGCCCGGGCCTGCACCATCGTCGTCGGCGCGTGAATCTCGCCGGAGGCAATTCGCTCGAAGGTCTCACCGTCCGTGACGTAAACGAAAGCCGGGACTGCGGGCAGACCGCGTTCTACAGTTACGCTTGCAGCTTCGGTTTCGGTCGCGGGTTTCGCGGTGATGGTCCAGGCCTCGTCGTCGACGCGAACCCCGAACGTGACTGCGAAGCTCAAGCTCGGATCGCGCGCATAGTCCTCGGCGAGGCGTCGCAGCTCGTCTTCCGGCGTCTGCGCCAATAGAGACGCTGCATGGAGGAAAACGAGCAATGCAGCGAACGCGGATCTCATCGTGCTCCCCTCCCTTGGTGGCTCCAATGGTCTGCGTCAGTAACGGCTGATGTTCACCAGGAACAGGCTTCGCCGAAGGCGTGGAGCATCATGCCGTTCTCGAACCGGCCTCGTTCCAATATGGCGGCCTCGCGCAGGGCAAGTCTCGAGCGAAGCGGGAGTCAGCTTCATGTCACGATGGCGGTACGGCGGATGGGCGGCGAACTTCGACACGCACGCCGTGTCACGTATCGGCCGTGGAGCAGCGGCCGTAGATGAAGTACCGGCTCGTGCTTCGCACGTCCGCGTTCCATCCCAATCGACCGAGCTTCGCCCGAAGCGCCTCGGGTTCGTAATAGATCTTGTAGATGTTGAAAGTTCGCCCGTCGTTCAGCCGTCGCTCGACGATGGAACCGGACTCCGGAGGGTGCTGGTCCGGTGACGTCGACGTCGGGTCCTTTCTGGAATCGATGAAAAAAACGCGGCCTTCGGGAGCGAGGGCGGTTCGCACCAGCCTCCAGAACGATTCGAACCTCGCGTCGGGCACACGAGAAAGCCAGAAGCTGAAGAACACCACATCGAATTGCGCAGGCGGTACCCAATCGAACAGATTGGCTTGGACGTATCGTGCGCGCCCGGGTCCGATTCTCTTCTCGTTCAACGCCAGCATCTCGGACGAGGCGTCGACCACGGTCAACTCGTCGGCATAGCCGCACAACTTCTCCGTCCAGATGCCGGTCCCGCCTGCCAGTTCCAGGACTTTGCCCCGAGGCGCGAAGTCGCGGAGCGCGGCGTCAAGCTCTTCGATATCCGAGAACCACTGCGCGTTGAGCTCCGGGCCGCGATCGTAACGGCCTTTGCGAAACCACCATTCGTCGTACTCGCTCGCGCGGGCACGGTAATACTCCACCTGTTGTGCGAGGTTGCCGACAACATTTTCGCTCATTGGCGGATTCCTCGTGCGACGAACGCCATCTCGGTCGCGGGCTTCCAGCCGAGAGATTCGTAGAGTGGGCGGCCTATTTTCGTCCCGCGCTCGATCTGGTCACGAAGCCACGGGCGAAAGTGCTCCGTCATCGTCGTCAGGATGCCTGGATGGTGTCCAGCCTCGAGAAACATGCGCTCCCGATGGTCGCAGACGAGCGCCACGTCTTCGACGCGGATATCACGTTCGGCGTAGGGCGGGTTGGTCTCGGTCATAGAGTTTCGCTTCGAGCGTAGCTTCGGGGGCTCGACTCCGGCGAGCAATCGCTCGTGCCGATTCGTTGGCTCGAGCCTCGTTCAACGATTCGCACGATGTGTTTCACAGCGGTTCGAACGCCATCTTCTTGAGCCATGCGCGCTGCCAGTACGGGTTGCGGAGGGCAGCGTCGAACGATCCGCGAATAGATCAACCTCGTGACCTGCGTCGATCAGCCCGCGGCACAACGCGACCAACGGTCGCGTGTCTCCTTCGGTGCCGTACGTAACGACCGTGAAACGCATACGAACGAAGGTCTTTTCTGGCGACGCAGCACCCGTGCAATCGCCGTATCCCTTGGTTTCCTTTCACTCGTCCGCAGGGCGGAGCGGAACCGCCCCGCGGTTTCACTGAACGACATGGGGCGACGGACCGGGCGTCGATTCGATTACGTATTCTGTACGACTGCGAGATGTTTCTCCATGCGCTATCGAATGCCTCGCGAGTGCCGTTTCGTGCCCCGTATCGGCTCACGAGCCGCCGTACTGTCTCTTAACGGTCTGGCACACACGTCGGGCGACGACGCTGCGGAACGGTCGACATCTGTTCATGGCGATCGGACGAGCGCTTGAGCGCATCGCGCCGCGCCCCTATTTCAGGGAAGCCCATCACCGCTGGGGTAGACTTGTCTCTCGCCACTCCGTCGGCGCGGAAGCCTGCCGGCGGCGGCCGAGAGCAGGCTGGAGGAAAAGGGATGAGCATTTGGGAACGAGCGCGCGGAAACGCAACCGATCCGTGGAAGAACGGATCGCGCGCGCAAGGGCAACGGACGGCCGGGCGCAACGGGGAGCAGGCGCCCAGCATGCCTCCGGCGAACACGTGGCTCTGGTTTCTGCTGCTCCTGATCCTGAACTTCCTGCTCTTCCGCATGTTCTTCGCGGGGGCGGATATCGCGCTGACGATCCCGTACACCGTGTTCAAGGAGCAGGTCGTCGCGGGCAACGTCGCCGAGATCTACAACCAGGGTCAGCGGATCGAAGGCAGGTTCATCGAGCCGGTGACGTACCCGCCGCCGGAAACTGCCGACGCTGCCGGAGACGGCGCCCCGCGCCCGCAGCCCCGCACCGGAACGACGTTCGAGACGACCCTTCCGACGTTCGTCGATCCGGGGCTCGAGGCGCTCTTGATCGAGCACGGCGTCGAGATCACGGCGGAGCCGATCGACACGGGCACGTCGCCGCTCGGGCTGCTTTTGTTCGGGTTCGGGCCTGCGATACTGATCATCGCGTTCTACGTGTGGCTCTTCCGCCGGGCGGCGCGCCAGGGCGGCGGGATCGGCGGCCTCATGGGTATCGGGAAGAGCCGCGCACGCCGCTACGACGCGGAGCGCGACAAGCGCGTGACGTTCGAGGACGTCGCCGGCATCGACGAGGTCGAGAACGAGCTCGTCGAGATCGTCGATTTCCTCAAGAATCCGGAGAAGTACACGCGCTTGGGCGGCACGGCGCCGAAAGGCGTGCTGCTCGTCGGGCCGCCGGGCACCGGCAAGACGCTGCTCGCGCGCGCGGTCGCCGGCGAGGCGGGCGTGCCGTTCTTCTCGATGAGCGCCGCGGAGTTCGTCGAGATGATCGTCGGCGTCGGTGCGGCGCGCGTGCGCGATCTGTTCCGGCAGGCGCGCGAGCATGCGCCCGCGATCATCTTTATCGACGAGATCGACGCGATCGGCCGAGCCCGCAGCGGCATCGCGTTCGGGGGCGCGGCGGCCGAGCACGAGCAGACGTTGCAGCAGCTCCTGACCGAGATGGACGGCTTCTCGAGCCGCGAAGGCATCATCGTGCTCGCGGCGACGAACCAGCCGGACATCCTCGACCGCGCGCTGCTCCGGCCCGGGCGTTTCGACCGCCGCCTCGTCGTGAACCTGCCCGACAAGAAAGGGCGCGAGGAGATCCTCAAGATTCACACGCGGCAGTCGCCGCTCGCGGCCGACGTCGATCTCGCCGAGCTCGCCGCATCGACGCCCGGCTTCTCGGGCGCCGACATCCGTAATCTCGCGAACGAGGCGGCGCTTCTCGCCGCGCGGCGCGGCCAGAACGAGGTGCGCCAGCGCGATTTCCTCGATGCGCTCGAGAAGATCGTGCTGGGCCCGGAGCGGCCTCTGCTCTTGACACAGGAGGACCGGGAGCGGATCGCGTACCACGAGGCGGGGCACGCGATTCTCGGCTTGATCGTGCCGGGCGCGGATCCGGTGCACCGTGTCACGATCGTTCCGCGCGGCCAGGCCCTCGGCGTGACGTATCAGCGTCCGGACAGCGACCGCTACAACTATCCGGAGTCGTATCTGAAAGCGCGGATCATCGGCATGCTCGGCGGCCGCGCGGCCGAGGAGATCGTCTACGGCACGCGCACGACGGGCGCGGAGAACGACATCGCGCAGGCGACGGATCTCGCGCGGAACATGGTGACGCGCTGGGGCATGAGCGACGAGCTAGGCATGGTGCAGCTCGCGCCGCAGCGCAATCCCTATCTCAGCGGACCGAGCTCGTTCGTCGGCGAGAAGCCGTTCAGCGAGGACACCGCCCGCCGGATCGATGCCGAGGTGCAGCGGATCATCGACGAGAGCCACGCGGAAGCGAAGCGGCTCCTCACCGCGCATCGCGCCGAGCTCGATGCGCTCGTCAAGGCGCTGCTCGAGCGCGAGACGCTCGACGAAGAGGAGATCCTCGAGGTGACCGGGCTGCCTCGGCGCTCCGACGCCGGGGCACGGGCGACGGCGACGGTGTGACGCGCGTCGAGGACGACCCGCCAATGCACGCTTTGTGATTCGCGTCGTCTCGCTGCGCCTTTGACTTAGGGTAATTTCGCATCATCGTCGCGCCGCCTGCCGGCAGGAATCGATTCATGACCAACCTTGCGACCCGCACGCCGAAGCGTGCGGCGGCCCTTTTCGGTGCGGCATTCGCGATCGTCTTTCTGTTCACGTACGACCCCGAAGACTTGCCGGCCGGGCTGCTGAACGCGTCGAGGTGGCTCGTGATGCTGCCGGCGGCGTTCCTGCTGACGGTGCGCGCGGCCGCGGCGTGGAGGTCGGGCCTCGTGCTGACGGGCGGGGTGTTCTTCGGCGTCTGCATCGCGGCGATCCTGTACGGGTCCAACCTCTGGCCGATCGCAGGGGTCTACTGGACGTGGGCCTTGCTGCCGCCGATCGTCGTCGGCACGGCGGTCAGCATGCTGATCCGCTGGATGTCGAAAGGAACCCCGAGGTGATTTCCCCCGAGCCGGACCACCTCGCGTCCGGCATCCGTTCTGCTCGAAACGGAGAGGCGTGATGGCGCTCTTTCAAAGCCTGCTGCTCCTCGCCATGGGCTACGGGACGCTCGGCGTCACCTATCGGTCGCTCGGCACCGGATGGCTGCCGTTCGGACCGAGCGGCCCCAGGGGGCGATTGGAGTTCCGGATGGACGAACAGCCCTTCCGGTACTGGATGGCGTTCACGTTCTATTGCGCCCTGGGCGTCTGGTGCCTATTTCTTGCATTCGGCGTGCTGTCCGGAGAGCTTTCGCCGTTGCCGCTGAACTGAGTCTCGGCGGATGAACCGGAGCGAGCGCAGCGGCCGGCACCTTTCCCGGGCCGCAGTGCTGCAAGCGTCGCCATCGGAACAACCCCGGAGATCGCCATGAGCTGTCGGCTCTTTACGCCGTTCAAGGTTGCCGGTCTCGAGCTCGTGAACCGCATCGTCATCGCGCCGATGTGCCAGTACTCGGCCGAGGACGGCTGCATGACGGACTGGCACGTCATTCACCTCGGGCACCTCGCGCTCTCGGGCGCCGCGCTCCTGACGATCGAGGCGACCGCCGTGACGGCCGAAGGCCGGATCACGTATGCGGACGTCGGGCTCTATTCCGACGCGTGCGAAGCAGCGATGCGGCGCACGCTCGAAGCCGTGCGCCGGTGGTCCGACATGCCGATCGCGGTCCAGCTCGCGCACGCCGGCCGCAAGGCATCGACGGAGGTGCCGTGGAAGGGCGGCGGGCAGCTGCCGGCGGATCATCCCGGCGGCTGGCGCACCGTCGCGCCGTCGGCGATCCCTTATCTCGAGACGGATACGCCGCCCGTCGCGCTCGACCGCGAAGGGCTCGCACGCGTGCGCACCGCTTTTGCGGACGCCGCGCGTCGCGCGGTGCGGATCGGCCTCGACGCGATCCAGATTCATGCGGCGCACGGTTATCTGCTGCACGAGTTCCTGTCGCCGCTGTCGAACGCCCGCGACGACGAGTATGGGGGCTCGCTCCAGAACCGCATGCGCTTTCCGCTCGAGGTCTTCGACGCCGTGCGTGAAGTCGTTCCGCCCGAGATCCCGGTCAGCGTCCGCGTATCGGGAACCGACTGGGTGCCGCGCGGCTGGGACATCGAGCAGACGGTCGAATTCGCACGCGCCCTGGAAGCGCGCGGCTGCAGCGCGATCCACATCTCGAGCGGCGGGCTCGCGCCCACGCAACAGATTCCGGTCGGGCCGGGCTACCAGGTACCGCTCGCGCGCGCCGTGAAGGCCGCGGTGAAGATGCCGGTCGTCGCGGTCGGCCAGATCGTCGACTTCGATCACGCCGAATCGATCCTCGTCGCGGGCGATGCGGACTTGATCGCGATCGCTCGCGCGATCCTCTACGACCCGCGCTGGCCGTGGCACGCGGCCGCCCACTTCGGCGCGAGCGTCAAGGCGCCGAAGCAGTACCTGCGCGCACAGCCGTCGCGTTATCGGAATCTGTTCGACTTTCGCGGCGACGACTGAGTCGTCGTCACCGATTCGGTGCACTTCTCGCCGAGCGTCTCGACGATGAAGTCGACGAATGCGGTGACCTTCGTGCTCGCGAGCCGCCGCGATGCGTGCAGCACCCAGATCTCGGATGTGCGGTGCGGCACGGTGCTCCAGATCGTAAGACGTCCCTCGTCCGCGGCCTCCTCGACGACCGCACGCGGGAGCAGCGCGACGCCTGCGCCTGCGGCGACGGCATCCCGCACCATCAGGAGCGACGAGAGCCGCATGCGCACGTCTGGCATGATCTCGAGCTGGTCCGTGACGCGCCACGGGCCTTTGTCCGCGAGATGGATCATCGTGACCGCGGGCACGCGCGGCGGCGTGCCGTCGCGCGTCGGTTTCGGCCGGCGCATGCCCCGCGGTGCGACGACGACGAGCGCATCCTCGCCGATCCGTCGGCCGACGAGCGTCTCGTCCTTGCGCGGGTTCACGCGCACGACGACGTCGTAGCCGTCTTCGATGAGATCGACGTAGCGGTCCTCCGCGATGACCTCGAGCTCGACCTCGGGGTAACGGCGATTGAACTCCGCGGCGAGCGACCCGAGCAGCGTCTGCCCGATGAACAACGGCACGCTGACACGCAGCTTCCCGCGCGGGCGGAACGAGCCTTCCGAGAGGCTTCGTCCGACGTCGGCAAGCTCGGCGACCAAGGTGCTGGTCCGCTCGTGGAGCGCGCGGCCGTCCTCCGTGAGCTTGAGCGTCCGCGCGCCTCGCTCGAAGAGACGCACGCCCAGGCTTTCCTCGAGCGCCATCACGCGCCGCGATAGCGTCGCCTTCGGTCGTCCGCTCGCGCGGCTCGCCTTGCCGAAGCCGCCCGCGGAGGCGACCAGATCGAAGTCGGCGAGGAGGCCCAGGTCCAATTTCGACTGATCCATTATTGGAACGACGCGTCTCTCATTTGTGGATTGTGGCCCGTTGTATGGACAGATTACCCTGTCGCGCCATTGGAAGCGAATTCGCCGCAGGGGCGCGGCAGAAGAACGAGACGAAAGGAGCGTCACGATGACCACGATCTGGGACGAGGTACGGGTAGGCCGGCTCACGCTGCCGCATCGTTTCGCGATGGCGCCGATGACGCGGAGCCGCGCACAGCCCGATGGCACCCCGGGGCCGCTCGCGGCCGAGTACTACGCGCAGCGCGCCTCGATGGGGCTCTTGATCAGCGAAGGCGTGCAGCCGTCGGACGACGGGCAGGGCTACATGTCGACGCCCGGCATCTACACGGATCGGCACGTCGCCGGATGGCGGCGCGTCACCGATGCCGTGCACGAAGCGGGCGGGCACCTGTTCATTCAGCTGATGCACGTCGGGCGCGTGAGCCATCCGGACAACACGCCGCATCATCGGCAGGCGCTTGCGCCGTCGGCCGTCGCGACGGGCGAGAAGATATTCACCCCGCGCGGTCTGCAGGATGAGCCGGTGCCGCGCGCGATGTCGATCGACGAGATCCGCGCGACGATCCGCGATTTTGCGTACGCGGCAAGCCGCGCGATCGAGGCGGGCGCGGACGGCGTCGAGATCCACGGCGCGAACGGCTACCTCGTCCAGCAGTTCCTGTCGGTCAACGCGAACCTGCGTGACGACGAGTACGGCGGGCCGATCGAGAATCGTGCGCGTTTCGCGATCGAGACGGCGGCCGCCGTTGCCGCGGCGATCGGTCCCGAGCGCACCGGCATACGCCTGTCGCCTGCCTCGACGTTCAACGCGATCGACGAGGGCGAAGAATACGAGGCGCTCTATCGCTATCTGGTCCGCGAGCTCGCGAAGCTCGACCTCGCGTATGTGCACATCGTGCACCACGGCAACGAGGAGCTGGTTCGCGACCTTAGACGCCTCTGGCCGAACGCGTTGCTGGTGAACCGTCCGGGACAAGCCCTCGACAAGCTCGCGGCGGACATCGAGTCCGGACTCGCGGACGTCGTCACGATCGGCCGCTGGGCGCTTGCGAATCCGGACTTCGTCGAGCGCTACCGCGCCCGCGCGCCGTTGAACGAGCCCGATCCTGCGACGTTCTACGGCGGGGATGCGCGCGGATACACGGACTATCCGCGGCTCGATGCGCTCGAAGGCGCCGAGGCCACGGCGGTTTCGGCTTGAGGGCACCGAAGCGCGGAGGCCCGCCATGCACGGCGGGCCGATCGCGCTTCGCAGCCGCCCGGCGTTCCTGAGGTCAGGAACCGACGATCCCGCCGTCCTTCCGCATGATCGCGATCGTCGCGTCGCGCGGGATCGTCACGCCGTCGTACTCGAGCGGAAAGCTCGTTTCCGCCGGATCGCCATTGCCCGGGTGCTGCACGTTGATGAACATCGTGCGTCGATCCGGCGTCACGGCGATCCCGGTGACCTCGCAGCCCGGCACGCCTTCGAAGAGCCGCTTCAGCTCGCCGCTCTCGGTATCGGCGACGAGCATCTGATCGTTGAGGCCGTCCGCCTGGCCGCTGCCGTCCGTCTGAATGAACAGGCGGCCGTCCGGATCGGCCCAGAGGCCGTCCGGCGAAGACAGCGATTCCTCGGTGCCGTGCGTCTCCTCGGCGATCAGGAAGATCTCCCACTGGAACCGGGTGCCCACGTGGTGATCCTCGTCGCGCCAGCGGATGATGTGCCCGTGCCGGTTCGGCGCAAGCGGATTCGCGGCGTTCGTGTCGCGACGCCTCGAGTTGTTCGTCAGCGAGCAGTACACGTACTCGTCCGGGCCGACGGTGGTCCATTCCGGACGGTCCATCGGCGTCGCGCCGACGATGTCCGCCGCCCGCCGCGCGAACATCAATACTTCCGCCTGATCGGCGAACTCCGCGGCGAGCCGAGGATCGTCGATCGTGAGCTCGAGCCATTCGCCGGTGCCGTCGTCGTCGAACCTCGCCGCATAGAGCCGGCCGTGATCGAGCGGGGACGAGCCCTCGTCGCGCAGCGCTTTCCAGCTCCGATCCGACACGAACTTGTAGATGTACTCGAACTGCTCGTCGTCGCCCATGTAGCCGACGACGCGGTCGTCGCGCCCGACCGCGATCGCGCAGCCTTCGTGTCTGAAGCGCCCGAGCGCCGTGCGCTTGACCGGCGGCGCGGACGGCGCCATTGGATCGATCTCGACGACCCACCCGAACCGATTGCTCTCGTTGACGTATTCCGGATTCGTCAGATCGAAGCGCGGGTCGAACCGGCTCCAGCCGTGAAACGATGTCCAGCGGGCGTTCAAGCCGTAGCGCTGCTGCCGCGGGCTCGGCTCGAAACCCTCGCCCCCGAAGTAGAAGTGGATGTTCTCTTCGCACGTCAGATACGTGCCCCACGGCGTGTGGCCGTTCGCGCAGTTGTTCAGCGTGCCGGCGAAGGCGTTGCGCGCGGGATTCCGGAGCAGTGGAGAGCCGGCGGCGGGCCCGCTGAACTCGACCGGCGTATTCACGTGGATACGTCGTGCGTAGCGGCTGTCGACGTGCTGCCAGCGGCCGTCCCGCCTCACGAGCTCGACGATCGTGATGCCGTGCGCGTGCTGCGAGACGCGGACGTCGTCGAGGCTCTGCGGATCGCGGCCGAGAATGTGGCGGCTCATGCCGTACTCGTGATTCAGCACGAGCAGGCCGCGCTCGCTCCCTTCGAGCGAAAAGAACCACATGCCGTCGTGCCCGATGCCGACCTGCTTCTCCTGATCGGCCGCGCTCGGCGGCCACTGGAATGCCGGGCCCGACGAAGGATTGATAGGCTCTCCCCACGGGATGAGGATCTGCATCTCGTAGTCCGGCGCGATGCGCGGCACCTTGCCGCCGCCGCCCGCCACCGGGAGCGGCGTGAAGTCCATCAGTCCCGGCCGCGCCTTCGCTCCCGGCTTGCGCGCGGCCAGCGACCGTCCGGGCGACGACGCGAAGAACGCGGCTGCGGCCGACTGGAGCCCTCCGCGAAGCACGTCGCGCCGGCTCAAGTATCTGGACAACACGTCGCGGAACGGACGATTCCCGGATTTGTTGCTTCTGTCCTCGATCCGATTCTTCATCTGCAATCCTCTCCGAGACGGCATGGCTTCGATGTCGTCGCGAGCCCCTCGGAAGCGCCGTACGCCGGCACGAGTGTCGCAAGGTTCGCCGCCGGCTGTCCACGGCCCTGCGTCGCCGAACGGGAACCGTCTGAGGTAGCATCCGCCCAGTCGCACGGCTCGATCAGCGCCCGTCCCTCGACCGCGGCCGATCGGCGTCGGGCGCTTATCGGCAATCGATGGGGGGGCGCAAAGTGAAGGCAGTTCTGGCTGATCTCGATTCGTCGTTGACGCTGCGGATCGCCGTCGCATTGATCGGCCTCGTCGCCTGCATGCCTGCGGGCGCTCAGAGCCTGCTCGACGGCAGTTGGACCGCGTATCGCCATCCGACCGGCGTGTTCCTCGAGCATCCTGCGTCGTGGCGCACGCAGCCGACGGAGGTCGGAATCGCGCTGGTGCCCGGCGATTTCGATCCGAACTCGGAGCTCATCATTGCGCTCGGGGAGTCGGCGGCCGGGCTCCGCGGGCCCACCGATCCTCAGGTCGGTCAGTACCTCGACGTGCTGGTGAGCCAGGTGGCCGTGGCGATGCGCCGGACCGGCCAGCCGACCTCGATCGACTTCCGCGGCGGCACGGGGGCGCTGTACGAGTATCGGGGTGTCCTGAATACGGGGCAGCCGGCGGGGGCGCAGTTCCGCACGGCGATCCTCGGCGGGTATGCCGTCGCGATCGCGATCATCGCGACCGAGGAGAAGTTGCGTCAGCGTGAGCCGATCCTGCAGCGGATCTTCGCGAGTCTCGGTCACGCCGAGCCGCGCCGGGACCCTGCGCTCGTCGGCACCTGGCGAGCGACCAGCACCGAATCGGATTCGAGCCTGTCCGGCAGCGTGTTCTTCCGCACGGAATCCGTTTACGCGCTGATGCCCGACGGCCGGCTCACGACCCAGAGCCGCACTCAGGGACGCGTCACCGGCGCCGAGGGCGGGACGGCCGCGCGCGACACGGAAGAGCGGTCGGCCGGCTCGTGGAGTGCGGCGGACGGGCGTCTTTTCATCTTGTGGGACGACGGCACCTCGACGGCCGCAAGCTACGAAGCGACCGGCGACGCCGTGAACGTCAGAGTGGATGGTGCGAGGGCGCCGATTCGTCTTCAGCGCGTGCGCTAAGGCGAATCGAGGGACGTGAAACCGGCCGCCGAGGAGCTTCGGCCAGACCGGCGGCCGGGACGGTCGCCGCGGCGTCGGAACGACGAACCGACGGCGAAGGCGAGCATCTCTGCAGGGAACGCTGGATGGAGACGACGGTAACGGAACGAAGCATCTGCGTTTATTGCGCGTCGAGCCAACGCTGCGCGCCCGTCTACCACGCCGCGGCGCGGCGCGTCGGCGAGATCCTCGCCGACGAAGGCTATTCGATCGTGTACGGCGGCGGAGGCGCGGGCTCGATGGGCGCGCTCGCCGACGGTGCACTGTCGCGCGGCGGCACGGTGATCGGGATTCTGCCGAAGTTCATGATGGAGCTCGAATGGGGGCACCCTAAGCTCACGGAGCTGCGCATCGTCGAGGATATGCGCGTGCGCAAGCACTCGATGCTGTCGCAAAGCTCCGGGCTCGTGACGCTGCCGGGCGGCACGGGCACGTTCGAGGAGCTTTTCGAGGCGCTGTCACTGAAGCGCCTCGGCCTTTACACGCATCCGATCGTGCTGCTCAACACGAACCGTTACTTCGATGCGTTGATCACGCTGCTCCATAAGGCGGTCGACGAGCGCTTCCTCGACGAGCGCCATCTCGCGATGTGGCAGGTCGTGAGCGAGCCCGAGGAAATTCCGGAGGCGCTCCGCACGGCGCCGGCCTGGTCGGACAGGGCCCGCGAGTTCGCGGCGATTCGTTAGCGGCGGCATGCATTCATGCCGCTCGGCGCCCCGACGACGACGTCTCCGGCGGCTTCGATCAGGCTCCGGTATCCTGCTTCACGAGACGCTCCACGCGTCCCGACTCGAGCAGCGACACCGCGACGATCGCTACGCACGACAACAGGAACCCCGGCACGAGCTCGTAGAGCTCGAACAGCGCGCCGTCGAGCTGCGGCCAGACGACGACCGTGAGACCGCCGACGACGATGCCGGCGAGCGCGCCGTTCCGAGTCATGCCTTCCCAGTAGAGCGACAGCACGATCGCCGGGCCGAACGCGGCGCCGAAGCCGGCCCACGCCCATGCGACGAGCGACAGCACGCGGCTTTCGGGGTCGAGGCCGAGCAGAAAGGCGACGACCGCGATCGCGAGCACCGCGAGCCTGCCGACCCAGAGGAGCTCCGTTCGTCCGGCGTTCGTGCGAAAGAGGCCGCGGTAGAAATCCTGCGCGAATGCGGACGACGAGACGAGAAGCTGTGCCGACGCCGTGCTCATGATCGCGGCGAGGATGCCCGCAAGACATATGCCCGCGAGCGCGGGATGCAGGAACTCCGTCGAGAGCCGGATGAACACGGTTTCGCTGCTCGCGCCCTCGAGCGGGGGATCGAGCGCGAGGACGCCGACGAGCCCGACGATGACCGCTGCCGCGAGCACCGTGACGACCCAGACCATCGCGACGCGGCGAGACGTCGCGAGCTCCTCGGCGCGGCGGATCGCCATGAAGCGCGCGAGGATGTGCGGCTGGCCCGGATAGCCCAAGCCCCAGCCGAGCAGCGATAGCACGCCGACGACGCCGAGCGCTTCGCCGCCCGCGCCGAGCCACGGGTCGAGCAGGGCGGGATTGCGCGCCGCGAGCTCGTCGAGCGCGGGCCCGATGCCGCCCGCGAGCTGCACGCCGAGCGCGGCGACGAGCACGAGCGCGACGAACATCAGCGTGCCCTGCAGCACGTCGGACCAGCTGACCGCGAGGAAGCCGCCGAAGAACGTGTACGCGAGCATCACGATCGAGCCCCAGAACATCGCCTCGACGTAGGGCAGCGCGAACAGCGTCTCGAAGAGGCGGCCCGCGGCGACGAAGCCGGAGCTCGCGTAGAACGCGAAGAACACGAGGATGAACGCGGCCGTGATCGTGCGCAGCACGCGCGTGCGGTCATCGAAACGCCGCTCGAAGTAGTCGGGCAGCGTCAGCGAGTCCGCGAGGCGCTCCGTGCGCGTGCGGAGCTTCGCCGCGATGAAGCGCCAGTTGAGCCACGTGCCGATCGTGAGCCCGAGCGCGAGCCAGACGGCGTCGAAGCCCGCGAGGTACGCGAGGCCCGGCAGTCCCATCAGCAGCCATCCGCTCATGTCGGAGGCCTGCGCCGAGAACGCCGTGACCCAGCTGCCGAGCTTGCGCCCGCCGAGGATGAAGTCGCCGAGCGTCTGCGTGCGGCGATATGCCAGGAAGCCGAGCAGCAGGCAGACCGCCATGTAGGCGATGAGGGCGGCGACGATCGCAGGGCTCTTCTCGATCATGTCGTTCGGTTCGGCGGGCCGGATCGGCCGCGTTCGTCCGGCAACCAATGGTAAGCGAGGTCGGGCGGCCGTGCGCCGGCCGTGCGAAAGTCGCCGGCCCGGGACGCTACGGCCGGGGAGCAGGCCGCGTCAACGGCTTCGGCGCCTGCGCCTCGTCGGAGCCGTTCGTCGGCTCGATGGCGAGAACGAAGTCGCCGTCGTGCTCCTCGAGCCCCTGCGCGCACGCCGCCTCGAGGACCTCGACGGCCTTCTCCTTGCGCAGGACGATCGGGTCGCTGCGCAGATCCTTGAGCAGCGCGCAGCACATCAGCACCATCACGGCCGTGAACGGCAGCGCGGCGATGAACGTGAGGTTCTGCACGCCCGACAGCGCGGTGTCGCCGCCGATCGCGAGCATGATCGCGGCGACGGCGCCGGTCGCCGCGCCCCAGAAGATCACGACCCACCGGGACGGCGTGAGCGAGCCGCGTTGCGACAGCGTGCCCATCACGACGGATGCCGCGTCCGCACCGGACACGAAGAAGATCGCGACGAGGATCATCACGACGACAGACGTGATTCCGACGAGGGGCAGATGGGCGAGCACGTTGAACGTCTGCGCCTCGGCGCCGCCGACCGCGACCGCCGCACCCTCCATCTCGAGCCCGATCGCCGTGCCGCCGAAGATCGCGAACCAGACGACGCTGACGGCGCTCGGCACGAGGAGCACGCCGCCGACGAACTCGCGGATCGTGCGCCCGCGGCTGATGCGCGCGATGAAGAGACCGACGAACGGCGTCCACGAGATCCACCACGCCCAGTAGAAGACGGTCCAGCTTTGCAGCCACGCGCTCATCGTCTCGCCGCCCGTCGCACCCGAGCGTGACGCCATCAGGCCGAAATCGCTGAGGTATGCGCCGATCGAGGTCGGAATCAGGTTCAGCACGAAGACGGTCGGCCCGACGACGAACACGAACACCGCGAGCACGGCCGCGAGCACCATGTTGATGTTCGAAAGGTACTGGATGCCTCTCGCGACGCCGGAGACCGCGGACGCAATGAAGCAGATGGTCAGCACGACGATGATCAGGATGAGCGCGCCGGTGCTCGCGCCCGAGATCCAGCCCGCTTCGATGAGACCCGTGCGGATCTGCAGCGTGCCGATGCCGAGCGATGCGGCCGATCCGAACAGCGTCGCAAAGAGCGCGAGCATATCGATCAGCCTGCCGAGCGGACCCTCGGCTCTCCGCTTGCCGAGCAGCGGGATGAACACGGCGCTGATCAGCTTCCTGCGCTTCTTGCGGAACGTGCTGTAGGCGATTGCGAGACCCGCGACCGCGTAGATCGCCCATGGGTGCAGCGTCCAGTGGAACAGCGTCGTCGCCATCGCGGTGCGGAGCGCCGCGGAGATCTGCTCGGGCGGGACGGTGCCGTCGGCGTCGACGGGAACGGTGCCGGGCGGCGGATTGACGAAATGAGAAAGCGGCTCGCTGACGCCGAAGAACATGAGCCCGATGCCCATGCCGGCGCTGAACATCATCGCGATCCACGACGCTGTCTTGAACTCGGGGGGCTCACCTTCGGGCCCGAGCGGGATGTCCCCGAAGCGGCTGAACGCGACGTAGAGCGAGAAGGCGACGAAGCCGGTCGCGGACAGCACGAAGAACCAGCCGAGGTTCACGATCAGCCACGAGAGCGCGGCTGACGTCGCGCTCGCGAGCGACTCCGTCGCGAGCCCGCCCCATGCGACCAGCGCGAACATGATGGCAGCGACCGCGCCGAAGACGGCCCAGTCCGTAGCGGATCTGTTGCGTATCGACTTCGGCATCACCGAACGCGCCGGCCGTGGCGGCGCCTGGTTCCTCCTCGTTGGCGTGAAGGTGCGAACCCTGACGGATTATAACCGCGAGGGCAACCCCCGCAGGGGAATGCCCGCCGCATCTCGTTCCGCGGATGGGAAGATTGTTCGGGCGCTTCGCGGCCGCTCCTCGGGACCCAAGGGTCCGATTCGGCCCTTTGCCCCGCGGCCTCGACGGTTCGGCACGGAGGCCCGGCGGCTGCTAGTCGCTGGCCTGTGTCAGCGCCGAGATGTCGTCGCCCGTCAGTCGGAGCTCCGTCGCGCGCACGAGGCTCTCGAGCTGCTCGAGCGACGTCGCGCTCGCGATCGGTGCGGTCACGCCCTCGCGCGACATCAGCCATGCGAGCGCGACCTCGGCGGGCTTGGCGCTGTGGCGCTTCGCGACGTCGTCGAGCGCGTGCAGGATGCGCAGTCCCCGGTCGTTGAGGTACTTGCCGACGACGCGCTCGCCGCGCGGACTCTTCTTCGCGTCCTCCGGGGACCGATACTTGCCGGTCAGGAAGCCCGATGCGAGCGCGAAGTACGGGATGACGCCAAGGTTTTCCGCAAGGCAAAGATCACGCAGCTCGCTCTCGAAGCCCGCGCGGTCGTAAAGGTTGTATTCGGGTTGCAGCACCCGGTAGCGGGGCAATCCTTCGCGTGCCGCGGTCTCGAGCGCTTCGCGCAGCTGCGTCGGGTCGTAGTTCGAGCAGCCGATGAACCTGACCTTTCCGTCGTGGATCAGGCGCTCGTACCCGCGCAGCGTCTCGTCGATCGGCGTCTCCGGGTCGGGATAGTGGCTGAGATAGACGTCGATGTAATCGGTGCGCAGCCGTCGCAGCGAGTCCTCCGCGGCCTGGACGATTCGCTTCGCGGAGAGTCCTTTTTTGTCCGGCCCGAGCGTCGTGCCGACCTTCGTGATGATCACGGCATCGCTTCGCTTTCCCGAGCGCGCGAGCCAGTTGCCGATGATCGTCTCCGATTCTCCGCCCTGATTGCCCTCCACCCAGAACGAGTACGAGTCCGCGGTGTCGATCGCGTTGAAACCGTGGCCGAAGAACTTGTCGAGCAGCTCGAACGAGCCGCGCTCGTCGACGGTCCAGCCGAAGACGTTGCCTCCGAAGACGAGCGGTGCGATCTCGATACCGGTGTTGCCGAGAGGCCGTTTCTGCATGATCAGCTCCTTGCGCTTCGATGTCCTTTGCCGCCGCGGAAAGGCGCCATTCGATTGTGGGTGCGGACGCGTCGTGCGTAAACTGGGACCGTCCGGTGCGTGTCACGCTCGCCGAGCGGCGCATGAGGCTGCACGAGCGGTGCACGGCACGGACACCCGGGCCAAAGGGTTCGGTTTCCCTTCCTCGACGTTCGGCGCGACAATCTCTCGACGCCGACATTCAGCCTGCGGCGAGGAGGGCGACATGATCGATCTCGTGATCACGCAACGAAGGCGCAGCCTCGGCGGTTTCGACGTCGGACGCGTGCTGCCGTTCGCGAAGCGCCGCATGGTCGGTCCGTTCATCTTTTTCGACCACATGGGGCCCGTGCACTTCGAGCCCGGCATCCCGCGCGACGTCGACGTGCGGCCGCATCCGCATATCGGCCTTGCGACGATTACGTATCTTTTCGCCGGCGAGATCATGCACCGAGACAGCGTCGGCTCGGTGCAGCCGATCCGGCCGGGCGAGGTGAACTGGATGACTGCGGGGCGCGGCATCACGCACTCCGAACGCTTCGAGCGCGGGCGTCGCGAGGGCGGGCCGCTCCACGGCATCCAGTCATGGGTCGCGCTGCCGACGGAGCACGAGGAGACGGAGCCCGAGTTCACGCACTATCCGGCCGACGCGCTGCCGACGTTCGACGACGGCGGCGCGGCCGGCCGGCTGATCGCGGGGACGCTGTGGGGCCTTCCGTCCCCCGTCAAGACACATTCCCCATTGTTCTACGTGCATTGGGAGCTCGGCAGGGGCAGCGAGGCGTCGCTTCCGGCCGAGTACTCCGAGCGCGCGCTTTATGTGGCGTCGGGCGCGATCGAGATCGGTCACGAGCGCGTCGCGGAAGGGCAGATGGCCGTGCTGTCGCCGGGCGAGCCGGTGAGCTTCGCGGCGGAGCAGGGCGCGGTCGTGATGGCGCTCGGCGGCGAGCCGGTCGGACACCGTTTCATCGACTGGAACTTCGTTTCATCGTCGAAGGAGCGTATCGAGCAGGCGAAGGCGGATTGGCGCGCCGGGCGCATGCCATTGCCGATCGGAGACGATCAGGAGTGGATCCCGCTGCCGGAGGAGCCGTCGCCGCCGAATCCGATGTCCTAGTGCACCTCGCGCTCGCGCCGTCGATGCTGCCGTTAGAGAAAATGGCGAACATTTCGCGCGGCGGCGCCGACCGTCGTATGCGCGGCTCGGAATAGCCGTCGCTTGCCGGATGCTGGTCCTCGAGCGCGTCGGCGCGCTTCGCTGCTCGAAGCTCGAGTCTCGAATAACGAAATAGCCCTACCGCCGCAATTTTAGGAAAGTACGCCCCGCGGGATGCAAGGATCGCATCCGTCACGCGGAGGGAACCTCGTGTCGCAGACCGAGACCTACGACGACCATGTCGTCCGTCTCTTTCTGCTGGCCGCGACGGTCTGGGGCATCGTCGGCATGGCGATCGGCGTGCTCGTCGCGGCCCAGCTCGCCTGGCCGTCTCTGAACTTCGACGTACCGTGGCTGACCTTCAGCCGCCTGCGCGCGGATCACACGTTCGGCGTCGTGTTCGCGTTCGGCGGCTCGGCGCTCATGGGTACGTGCTATTACATCGTGCAGCGCACCGGACATGCTCGGCTCGCGCTCGGCGGTCTCGCCCGCTTCACGTTCTGGGGCTGGCAGGCCGCGTGCGTGCTCGCGATGCTGACGATGCCGCTCGGCCTCACGCAGCAGAAGGAGTACGCGGAGCCCGAGTGGTTCATCGACCTCCTGATCACGGTCGTGTGGGTCGCGTTCGGCGCGGTTTTCTTCGCGACGCTGGCCCGTCGCCGGATCAAGCACATCTACGTCGCGAACTGGTACTACGGCGCGTTCATCATCGCCGTCGGGCTGCTGCACGTCGTCAACAACCTCGCGATCCCGGCGTCGTGGACGAAGTCCTATCCGATCTACGCAGGCGTCGTCGACGCGATGGTGCAGTGGTGGTACGGGCATAACGCCGTCGCGTTCTTCCTGACCGCCGGCTTCCTCGGGATGATGTACTACTTCGTCCCGCGCCAGGCCCAGCAGCCGCTCTGGAGCTACCGCTTCTCGATCGTGAACTTCTGGGCGCTGATCTCGATTTACATGTGGGCGGGACCGCATCACCTGCTCTACACGTCTCTGCCCGACTGGGTGCAGTCCGTCGGCGCGGCGTTCTCTCTCGTGCTCCTGATGCCGAGCCTCGGCTCCGCCGCGAACGGGCTCATGACGTTCAACGGCGCGTGGGACAAGCTGCGCACCGATCCGGCGGTGAAGTTCATGGTCGTCGCCCTCGTGTTCTACGCGGCGTCGACGTTCGAGGGCTCGATGCTCGCGATCAAGTCGCTGAACTCGCTGTCGCATTACACGGACTGGACCGTCGCGCACGTGCACTCGGGCTCCTTGGGCTGGGTCGCGATGATCACGATCGGGTCGCTCTACGCGATGGCGCCGCGTGCGCTCGACCGGCCGGCGATGCATTCGATCCGTGCGATGAACGTGCACTTCTGGCTCCACACGACCGGGCTCCTGCTCTACGTCGCGTCGATGTGGACGGCTGGGATCGTCGAGGGGCTGATGTGGCGTGCGACGAACGCGGACGGCTCGCTGACGTACAGCTTCCTCGAGAGCCTGATCGCCGTGAAGCCGTTCTACGTGATCCGGCTCCTCGGCGGGCTCCTGATCGTCGCCGGCATGGGCGTGATGGCGTGGAACATGTGGCACACCGCCGCGCTCGCGCGGGCGAAGCTGATCAACGCGATCCGCATTCCGATGCCGGAGCCCGGCGGGCGGCATGCGCCTTCGACGACCTGACAGGCGAGGCCGAACGATGAAGATCCGTTACAAGTACTTCGAGGCGATCGAGAAGCACGCGGGGCTCCTCGCCGTGCTGATCGGCTTCATGGTAGCGATCGGCGGTCTCGCCGAGATCACGCCGCTCTTCATGCGCGCGCACGAGACGCAGCCGGCGCCGGGGATCGAGCCGTACGATCCGCTCCGGCTCGCGGGCCGCGATGTCTACGTGCGCGAAGGCTGTCATGTGTGCCATTCGCAGATGATTCGCACGCTGAGCTTCGAGACGGAGCGCTACGGCGACTACTCCGTCGCGGGCGAGTTCGTCTACGACCGGCCGTTCCAGTGGGGCTCGAAGCGCACGGGACCCGACCTCGCGCGGATCGGCGGCAAGTACACGGACGAGTGGCACCGGCTGCATCTGATTTCGCCGCGTGACGTCGTGCCGGAGTCGAACATGCCGAACTACCCGTGGCTCGCGGACGCGCCGATCGACGCGAAGGAGATCCAGGCGCGAATGCGGAGCCTGAAGCGCCTCGGCGATCCGTACGACGACGCGGACATCGAGGCGGCGCCGGCCGCGCTCGAAGGCAAGAGCGAGCTCGACGCGCTGATCGCATATCTCCAGGGACTCGGGACGAGGGCGGCGGAATGAGCGCGCTTTGGGGACACGTCATCGGCGTCGTGACGGTGATCCTGATGGCGACCTTCATCGGCATCTGGATCTGGGCGTGGCGGCCGCGCCACCGGCCCGTGTTCGACGAGCTCGCGCAGATTCCGATGCAGGACGGCCGCGCGAGCACGGAGCGCAAGGAAGCGTCCGAGTGCTGCTGCAATCGGGGGCCGGAGGATCGAGGACCGACGACATGAACGGATTCTGGTCGGGTTGGGTCATCTTCTTCATCGTGCTGAATCTCGGCATTGCGCTGTTCCTGTTCGTCTTCAGCCAGCGCGTCGAGATTCCGACCAAACCGGACGGCACGACGGGTCACGCGTGGGCGCACGGCGTGCTGCGGGAGGGCGTGCGGCGCCTGCCGCTCTGGTGGGTCGTGATCTCTGCCGCATCGTTGATCGTCGCGATCGTCTATCTCGTGCTGTATCCCGCGCTCGGCGGTTACGGCGGTCTGCTGGGGTGGACGTCCGCTGCGGAGTACGAGCGCGTCGCCGCCGAGCGCGCCGCGCGTCTCGAGCCGGTTCTCGCGTCGCTTGGCGAGCGGGAGCTCGACTCGATTCCTGCGCATGATCCCGCCGCGGTCGTCGGCCGGCGTCTCTACCTCGACAACTGTGCCGCATGCCACGGGACCGACGCGACGGGGAACACCGTGCTCGGTGCGCCGAACCTGACGGATTCGGCATGGCTCTATGGCGGCGATCCCGACACCGTGATCGCGAGCATCCTCGACGGCCGGCATGGAACGATGCCGCCGTGGGGTGCGGTCCTCGGCGACGAAGGCGTCGTCAACGTCGCGTCGTACGTGCGGAGCCTCGCCGGTCTCGACGCGTCGGCCGAGCGTGCCGCAGCGGGCAAGACGCAGTTCGAGACGCTGTGCGCCGCATGTCACGGCGTCGACGGTAAGGGCCTGCAGGCGCTCGGCGCGCCGGATCTGACCGATGACGACTGGCTCTACGGCAGCGATCTCACGAGCGTGATCGCGTCGATCCGCGACGGGCGCAGCGGCGAAATGCCGGCATGGCGCGGGCGGCTCAGCGAGAACGAGGCGCGTGCGATCGCGGCATGGCTCTACACGCAGCAGCGGCAGCCGCGGCTTGCGGCCCGCCAGTGAACGCGGACCGACGCAGGGAGCACGGTATGCACACGCGGCCGATCGGAGCGCTCGCCGCACGGCGAACGGACTCCGTCTTCCGACTGCCGATCGTGTGGCTCGCGCTCGCGCTCTTCGTCGCGACGATCGCAGGCTGCATCGTCACGATCATGATCGCGGTCGCGCAGCCCGACGCGGCGCTCCCTGACGTCGGCGAGCGGCTGCTGAACGTGCCGACGGCGCACACGGAGACCGAGCGATGAGCGCCGGCGTCTGCGCGGACGACGCGCATCGCGTCTGGGCCCGTCCCGAGATCGCGCGCCACGCGATCCGCGACCTCGGGGCCGGCCGTCGCGAGACGCTGCTCCTGGTCGACGGCGTGCGCTGCGCGGGATGCGTCCGGAGCATCGAGCGGGCGCTGACCGCGGAGCCCGGTGTCGTCGACGTGCAGATCAACCCGGCGTCGCGCCGCGCTCGCATCGTCTGGCGCGATCCCGACACGTCGCTGCCGCAGCTTCTCGACGCGGTCGCGCGCGCGGGGTATCGCGCGTTGCCGCTCGATGCCGAGGCGCTCGACGACGTGCGGCGTCACGAGTCGAGGTCCGCGTTGAAGCGCCTGATCGTTGCCGCATTCGGCGCGATGCAGGCGATGATGTACGCGGGCGTGCTGTATCTAGGCGATCCGGATGCCCTCGACCTCGCCACTCGCGACTTCTTCCGTTGGCTCGGCTTCCTCGTCGCGACGCCGGTCGTCCTCTATTCCGGGCGGCCGTTCTTCGCGGGCGCGCTCCGGTCGCTCAAGGCGCGGCGTCCGGGCATGGACGTGCCGGTCGCGCTCGCGGTCGCGGGCATCTACGTCGCGAGCCTGATCGAGGCCGTGCGCGGCGGCGAGCACGTCTATTTCGAATCCGTATCGATGTTCGTGTTCTTCCTGCTGATCGGCCGCTACGTCGAGATGTGCGCACGGCACCGCGCGGGCGACCTGACCGACGCGCTCGCGCGGCTCACGCCGCCTCATGCGGACCGTCGGCTGCCGAACGGCGAGATCGAGCGCGTCGGGATCCGCGAGCTCGTGCCGGGCGATCGCGTGCGCGTCGCCGAAGGCGCGGTCGTTCCCGCGGACGGCGTCCTGCTCGCCGAGCGCTGCCTGGTCGACGAAGCGTTGCTGTCCGGCGAGTCCGCACCGGTCGAGCGGCGCCGCGGTGAGATGCTCGTCGGCGGGAGCGTTCTGGTCGACGGGCCCGTCGACATTCGCGTCGAGCGCGTCGGCAGCGACACCGCGCTCGCCGGCATCGCGGAGCTCGTCGGCCGCGCGCAGGCATCGCGCCCGCGGCTCGCACAGGCCGGCGAGCGGGCGGCGTCGCGCTTCGTGATCAGGGTCCTCGTGCTGACGGGCATCACGGCCGCGGCATGGAGCTTCGTCGATCCGTCGCGCGCGTTCACCGCCGCGCTCGCGGTGCTCGTCGTGTCGTGCCCGTGCGCGTTCGCGCTCGCCGTGCCGGTCGCGATCACACGGGCGCTCGCGGTGCTCGCGCGCCGCGGCGTGCTCGTCGTGAAGCCCGATGCGCTCGAAGCGCTCGCGGGTGCGACACACGTCGTCTTCGACAAGACCGGCACGTTGACCGAGCCGGCGTTGACGATCAGCCGCATCGAGACGCGGGGCCGATACTCCGACGCGGAAGCGCTTCGACTCGCCGCGGCGCTTGCCCGAGAGAGTCGGCATCCGGCCGCTCGCGCGATCGCCGCTGCGTGTCCCGAGCGCGTGCTCGATGCCGCAACCGAAGTCGAAATGAAACCGGGTCTCGGTGTCCGTGCGACGGTCGGCGGGCGCGAGCTCAGGCTGGGACGTGCCGACTTTGCCCTCGGCGAAAGACTCGCGAAGCCTTTGGACGAGGACGCGGTCGTGCTCGCCGACGATGCCGGGGTCATCGCGGCATTCCGCCTGAGCGAGCGCCTCCGGCCGGACGCGCGCGACGCCGTCGACGCGCTCGAGCGGCAGGGGGTTAAGGTGTCGATCGCGAGCGGCGATTCCGCCGAGAAGGTGCGCGCGATCGCCGCGAAGCTCGGCGTCCGCGACTGGCACGCGCGGCAGATGCCGGCGGATAAGCTCGCACGACTCGCGGCGCTCCGCGAGCGCAGCGAGCGTGTGGTCGCGGTCGGCGACGGCGTGAACGACGCGCCCGTGCTCGGCGGCGCCGACGTCGCCGTCGCGCTCGCGGAGGGCGCCGAGCTCGCGCAGGCGACGAGCGATATCGTGCTGACCGGCGGCCGGCTCACGCATCTGCCGCGAGCGCGCGCGATCGCGATCGAGACGTTAAAGATCCTGAAGCAGAACCAGCGCTGGGCGCTCGGCTACAACCTCTCGGTCGTGCCGCTCGCCGCGCTCGGCTTCGTGCCGCCGCTGCTCGCGGCGCTCGGCATGTCGTTGAGCTCGCTCGTCGTCGTGCTGAACGCGATGCGGATCGGCCGTCGGGACGCGGGCGCTGCCGCTCGCCCTCTCGAAAGGCCCGCTGTGCCCGCCGAGGATCCGGCATGAACGTGCTGGTCGTGATGATCCCGCTGTCGCTGGTGCTCCTCGCGGGCGCGGTCGCGGCGTTCTTCTGGGCCGTCGATCACGATCAGTTCGCGGACATGGAGACGCCGGCCCTCGTTCCGCTCGACGACGATCCGTCGGTCGCCCCGGCGCACGCGGCGGACGCTATCCGAGCCCGAACGGCGCGGCGTTAGAGCGGTAAAGCTCGACGCCGGGGTTTCAGGACAGCGACTCCGAACGCCGGTCGGAAACCCGGCGCTTCGGCCAGTCAGCGAGGCTTCGCGCTAACGATCGTCGCCGGCGTCCGTTTCGCCGCGCCCGGTCTCATCGTCCGCGTCGTCCGGCAGCTCGACCTGCTCGACGTCGACCGCTTCCCCCCGGCCCCGCTGCCCGGCGACGCTCCTGATCTCCGCGATCTCCGCCTCGGTGATCGGATTGAACTCGCCGAGCCGGCACGTGAAGCCCGGACCGAAACCGGTGAGCTCGAGCACCGTGATCGTCGTATCGTCGCAGAGGTTCGCGGTGCGGCGCTCGTACGTGAAGCGCTTCTCGCGTCCGAGGTTCGGGCAGCGCTGCGGCAGGTAGTTGACGTACGCCTCGCCGCGGCTGCGCATGTGGAAGATGATCGTGTTGTCGTCGATGACTTCCGTGCGGTCGATCCGCGACGCGAGGATGCAGTCCCGCGGCGTGCGGTCGAATCGAGCGCTGTCGTCGGATGCGGCGTCGTTCTGGGCCGAGACGGGAAGGGCGTAAAGGGCTGCGGCGGCGATCACAACCGCGCGGAAGGAGCCGAGCATGACGTCACCTCCTCGAACCTCGGTACGGGAACCGGGCGTTACACCTTTATAGCACAGCCGTCGCGGCGGTCGACGCGGCGGCGGGGCGTACGGTTTTCGCTACTTTATCGCGGGGCCAGTCGAGGCGGATACTTTTGGCCCTCCGTAGATTCGTCAGGGGAGGAGTGTGATGAGCACGAAGACCGAACTGCCCGGGCGGCTCGCGGCGCGCCACGCCCGCGCGCCAAAGGCCCTCTCCGCCGCGGCCGTCGCCGCCCTGCTGCTCGGCGCGCCGACGCTCGCGCAGGACAGCGGCGCGAAGAGCCCGACGTTCACGCCGCTCGTATCCATCAAGGAGCTGATGGAGAAGACGATCACGCCGGCCACGAACACGCTGTGGAATGCGTTCGAGCCGCCGACCGAGGAGGCGCAGTGGGCTGCGCTCGAGGAGGCCGCCATCACGCTGCTCGCCGCGGCGAGTGTCGTCGCCCAGGGCGGCACGGGGCCGATGGACGCCGAGTGGGCCCGCGAGCCCGGCTGGCAGGCGTATAACCAGGTGATGATCGACGCCGGACGCATGGCGCTCGAGGCGATCCGCAACCGGGACCACGACAAGCTGCTCGAGGCCGGCGACGTTCTGTATCCGCCGTGCGAGGGCTGTCATCAGCAGTACAATCCCGGCGTGATCAACGCGCAGTAGCGCGGGAACGCGAACGCGTTCCATGACGGCGGCGCCGGCGCGGCCTATCGTCGTTGCCGGCGGCCGGGCTGCTCCGCCGGGAGGAGGCGCGGATGGATCGTCTCGCGGGCTTGTTCGTGGGGCTCTTGCTCCTTTCGGCGTTCTTCTGGATCGTCGAGTCGCTCTTCGCTGCGAACCCCGATCAGCCGCGGCTTCACCGTCGCCGCGGCTTCGCGACCGACGTCGTGTACTGGTTCGCGACCCCGCTCGTCACGAAGTCGATCTCGCAGATCGGTCTCGCGCTGCTCCTCGTGCTGATCTACCGCGAACGGCCCGTCGAAATCCGCGAGATGCTCCTCGCTCGCGAAACCGGCCTCGCGAGCCAGCCGCTGTGGCTGCAGGCGATCGAGATCCTCGTCATCGGCGACTTCATTGCGTACTGGATGCATCGCGCGTTCCACGGTCGGCGGCTGTGGAAGTTCCATGCGATCCATCACTGCTCGAAGGACCTCGACTGGCTGTCGTCGGTGCGGCTCCATCCGGTGAACGACTGGCTGACCCGCTGGGTGCAGGCCTCCGCGCTCGTGCTGCTCGGCTTCAGCCCGCTCGCGGTTGCCGCATACGTGCCGTTCTTGACGTTTTACGCGATCTTCCTGCACGCGAACGTTTCGTGGGGGTTCGGCCCGCTCGGTAAAGTCGTCGCGAGCCCGCGATTCCACCGCTGGCACCATACGTCCGAGGACGAAGGGCTCGACAAGAACTTCGCAGGGCTCTTTCCGTTCTTCGACGTGCTGTTCGGCACGTATTACATGCCGAAGGACCGCGTGCCGAAGCGTTTCGGAATCCGCAACGACGACGTGCCGGAAGGGTTCCTCGGGCAGCTCGCGTATCCGTTCCGCGCGGCGTGAGCGCAAGCGTCCGACGGACGCGCGCTGATCCCGCATCGACGACGCCGCTCGGCCGGCGCACGCTGCTCAACGGGCGCAGAGGTCGCTCCCGCCGCGCGCCGTAGCTACGCGAGGTCGTCGTGCTCCACGACGAACGTGATTCTGTTGCGTACCCCGGGGACCTTGACGGGCACGTCGTTGACGACCCGCGGCCGGTACTGGAACTGTCTGGCCGCATCGAGCGCGGCCTGCTCGAAGAGCGGCGAGCTCGATTCGACGATGAAGAGATCCTCGACCAGCCCTTCCTCGTTCACGGTGAACTCGACGATCACATAACCCTCGAGCCCGGCCGCGGCGGCCTCCGGAGGGTATACCGGAACGGCCTTGAAGATCGGCAGATACTCATCGACCTCCGCGAGCGCGGCGCTCGACGCGCCGAGCCAGCCGCCGACGACAGGGAGCGCGATTGCAGCGAATGCGCCGACACTCAACAGAAGCTTCTTGTGAATCGCGAGCTCTTTCATCGCTTGACTCCTCATCACGGCCGTGACCCGGCCTTTCAGATCGATGCCGCCGACGCCGGCCGCGCACTTGAGCGGCGAAGCGGCGCGGAGCTCGGCGACGCCGAGGATGGCTTCGGCGTAGGTGCGCCGATCGTGCCCGGCTGCGACGACGGCTTCGTCACACGCGCGCTCGCGCTCCTCGACGAGCCGGGCGCCGATCCACCAGACGAGCGGGCAGAACCAGAAGAGCGCCTCGATGAGCATGTGCAGCGCGCCGGTCAGGTTGTCACGGCGCCGCCAATGGCATACCTCGTGCGCGATCACGGCTTCGAGCTGCGCCGGCGAGAGCCGCGTCTCGACGTCCGTCGGTAAGAGCAGCACGGGCCGCCTGATTCCGACGAGCGCCGGTTCGATGCGAGCGTTCGAGTATCTGACCGGAAGCGCGGCGCCCGGCGCCTGCGGCGCGGGCGTTGCGCGATCGACGAGCGCGGCGAGCCTTCGAATGCGCAGCACGGACTGCAGCAGAACGAGCGCCGCGCCGGCGAGCCAGACCGCGACGAGCGCGTTCGCGATCGCGGGCGGGAGCCCGCCCGCCGGGATCGGTGCCGCGAGGCGCTCGAGCGGGATCGGGCCGGCGGTGATCTCGAGGATCGGGCGCTCGAGAGCGGGCGCCAACGCCGCACCGAGGGCTGCGAGCGCGGCGAACGGCACGAGAAACTTGAGCGACGCCGCGAGCCAGAGCGCGTACCGGATCCGCGCCGCATCGTTCTCGAGCAGCCGCGCGGCGAGTGCGACCGCGAGCGCGACTATCGTGGATTGCCACAGATGGTTCACCAGGCTTGCGATCATCGCGTCACTCCTTCTTGCCGAGCTCCTCGAGCGCGCGACGCGCTTCCTCGATGTCGTCGAGCGTGAGGCGGCCGGTCTCGATCAGATGCGAGATCAGAGGCTGTGGGCGGCCGCCGAAGAGGCCGAGCAGCTCGTCGACGATCGGGCGGCGGGCCGCTTCGGGCGACACGAGCGCCTCGAAAATATGCGCGTTGCCGACCTTTTTCTTGCGATGAACCGCACCCTTTGCCTCGAGGCGGTACAGGATCGTTTGCACCGTCGTGTAGGCCGGCCGGCGCTTCTCCGGGAAGCGCTCCTGCACCTCGCGGACGGATGACGGCCCGAGGCTCCAGAGTGCGTCCATGACCTCGAGCTCGAGGCGGCTCAGTCGCGGTGCCGCAGGCTTCTTTTTACTACGCATGTCGTAGAATCTACTATACGCGTCTACGCCCTGCAAGGGTCGGCATTCCAAATGCCGCGCCGGTATGATCGACGCCCGTTTCTGGTCTCGGTGTCGTCGCCATTGAACAAAACGCCGCTCGTGTCCGTGGTGATGCCCGCATTCAATGCGGCCGCGACGGTTCGCCGCGCCGTTCGCTCGGTGCTCGCGCAGACGTATCGCGACTTCGAGCTGATCGTCGTCGACGACGGCTCGACGGACGCGACGGCAGCCGAGGTGCACGCCGCGGCAAACGGCGACGAGCGCGTGCGAGTGCTCGAGCTTCGGCACGGCGGGATCGTCCGGGCGTTGAACGAAGGCATCGGCGCGGCACGCGGCGAGCTGATCGCGCGGATGGACGCGGACGACGAGATGCGCCCGCACCGCCTCGAGGCGCAGGTCGCGCTGCTCGCCGAGCGTCCCGACGTCGGTGTCGTCGGATGCCTCGTCGAGTTCGGCGGCGACCGCGAAGACGCGTGCGGCTATGCGCTGCACGTCGACTGGCTGAACTCGCTGCGCGAGCCCGACGAGATCGCGCTTCACCGCTTCGTCGAGTCGCCGGTCGCGCATCCGAGCGTCACGTTCCGCCGAGAGCTGGTCGACCGGCTCGGCGGCTATCTCGACTCGGACGAGCCAGAGGACTACGAGCTGTGGCTCCGCTGGATGGACGCGGGTGTCCGCTTCGCGAAAGTGCCGGAGGTGCTGCTCCGCTGGAACGATTCGCCGACGCGGATGTCGCGTACTTCCGTGCGCTATGCACGCGACGCGTTCTACGCGTGCAAGGGCCGCTATCTCGCGCGGTTCGTGCGCCGTCATGCGGGCCCAACGCGCCGAGTGTGGCTCTGGGGCGCCGGCCGCACGACGCGGAAGCGCTTTGCCGCGCTCGAGAGCGCGGGCATCGAGCTCGCGGGCTACATCGATATCGACGCGGCGAAGATCGGCCAGCGCATCGGCGGCCGACCCGTACGGTCGCCGGACGATCTGCCTTCGCCGGACGAATCCTTCGTGATCGGCGGCGTCGGCGTCCGCGGCGCGCGCGAGGAGATCCGCGCGCGCCTCGAGGCGCGAGGGTTCAGGCTGGGGGCGGACTTCGTGCCGGCGGCGTAAGCGCCGCGGAGCCGCGATTTGACAGTCCTCGTACTATCGCCGACGATACCCGCTACACTTGCCGACGGTTAAGGGCATGTTTTGCATGGTTTTCTCGACGCGTCGGGCACGCTTTTCCACGCGAAAAGCGTTCGACGCGGTATGTTTGCGCAGCCGTCCGCGCCGCGCCGGTAGACGGCTCGGCCGAGCTTAGCCCCGGGGCGGCGACGCGCGCGTCCGACCTCCCCGGGGCACTGATCCTCGGGACGGCCGATCTCTCGATCCCACTCCAAGGCCCGCCGAGCCCGCCAAACGACATCGAACGGTCGCCTGCGGCGCGGTTCGGCGTCCGTCCGGACTGGCCGTCCCTCGTGCAGGAACAGCAACAGCAGGAGGGCTTTCGTATGGTAGCCAGGCAGGATTCGCCGCCGCGCGATATCGAGCGCGGATACCCGGTAGGGCACGTATCGCTTGCCATCGAAGAGCGCCGCATCGAGAAGTTTCTCGCGACGCTCGCGCACGAGTTCAGGAATCCGTTGTCGTGCCTGCAGACGGCGATGGATCTCGTCGAGGCGCTGCTGCCCGACGACCAGAGAGCACGCGAGCTTCGGGGAATGATTCGTCGGCAGCTGAATCACCTGACCCGTCTCGTCGAGGATCTGTCGGATGCGTCGAGCATCCTCGAGGGGAGGGTCGTGCTGAAGACCGAGCGGCTCGACTTGCGTCAGGTGGTGTTCGATGCGGTCGAAGTGGTCGCGCCGCTGATGACCGAGCGGCAGCATCTGCTCGCATCGATGGTCCCCGAGCGCCCGCTCTACATGAAGGGCGATGGGATGCGGCTCACTCAGCTCGTCGTGAACCTGCTGACGAACGCGGCGAAGTTCACGCCGGTCGGCGGGCGCATCGAGCTTCGCGTCGAGACCGAGGGCGAGCGGGCGGTGATCGTCGTCCGCGACAACGGCATCGGCATCGATCCGGCGATGCTGCCGCGGCTGTTCGACCGCCTCGTGCAGGCGGGACCGCCCGGTGCGGGCAGCATGGGGCTAGGGCTTCCGCTCGTCCGGCAGATCGCGGAGCTTCACGGCGGGTCGGTCGCCGCGCGAAGCGACGGCATCGGCAAGGGGAGCGAGTTCGTCGTTCGTCTGCCGCTCCGTGACTCGCCGAAAGCGCGGCTCCGCGCGAGTCACTGAGGTCGCGCAGCGCCGCCCCTAGTTTGGACGCGCTTCGGCGCCGCGCGCCTCGGATCGGCGCGTGCGCGGCGCGCGGAAGAACCGCGAACGCACGACGACGTGGCGGCGCAACCGTGCCGCGAGCGGCTTGCGCCGTACGACCGCGACGACGCTCGCCGTCGCGGTAACGGCCGTGACCGAGGGCCGCCACGCGACGAGCGACAGCTTCCCCGTCCGATCCTCGACGAGCGCGGTGCAGCTCTCGACCCAGTCGCCGTCGTTGCAGTAGAGAAGGCCGTCGACGGCCGTAAGCTCTGCCTTGTGGATGTGCCCGCAGACGACGCCGTCGACGCCGGCGTCGCGCGCCGCGTGCACGGTCGCCTGCTGGAAGCGCTCGACGTAGCGGCGAACGAAGCCGAAGCGCGATTTCACGTGCTGCGCGAGGGACCAGTACGGGCGGCCGCTCATGTCGTGCAGCCAGTGCACGAAGCGGTTGAGCTCCAACAGCGCGCGGCACGCGTGTGCGCCGATGCGCACGCCGAGCCCGGTGCCGCGGACGATGCAGTCGAACCGGTCGCCGTGCAGCACGAGCAGCCGACGGCCGTCGGCCGTCGTGTGGATCTTCTCCGATGCAAGCTCGATGTTGCCGAGCAGCGCCCCGGCGAAGCGGCGGATGTCGTGGTCGTGGTTGCCCGGAATGTAGATTACGCGCGTGCCGTCGAAGCTCTTCTGCAAAATCGTTCGCAAGACCTCGTTATGGCTCTCCGGCCAATAGAAGTCGTGGCGCAGGCTCTCGAGATCGATGATGTCGCCGACGAGATACAGCACGTCGCAACGCGTGCGACGCAAAAAGTCGAGCAGCAGCGACGCGCGGCACGAGCGCGATCCGAGGTGCACGTCCGATATCCACACGGTTCGCAGCGCATCCATGTGCATGGAGCTCATCGGCTCGAGGTTCCTCGTTCCTGGCGGGCGCGAAAGGTTTACAGATTTGCCCGCACCAAACGCGGACGCGCGTCCCAAATCGGAGCGCGCGATGGTACACGTCTTTGCGCGTCGGGGCAGCCCTCGAGCGCCGCTCAGCCGCAAAATCGCAGCGCCGCATGCGTCTCGCCGGCGACATAGCTCGCCCACGTGCGCAGCGTCGCGAGCGCGGTCTCGGTGCCGATCCGTCCGAGCAACTCGACGGCTGCGGCTCTGACGTTCACGGTGCTGTCGTCGAGGCGCGCCGTCGCGAGCGGCTCGAGCCGTTCGGGCGGCACGCCCGTGAGGATCGCAGTTGCGGTTTCGCGCACGGTCTTCGCGCCGTGACCGGCATGCTCGAACACGAGGTCGAGAAACGGCGGGTGCGCGGCGAGACCGAGATCTGACAGTTCGCGAATCAACCTCGCGCACCCCTTGGCGCCGATGCGCCTGCTCGCGGCGATGAAAGCGTCCGGCTGCTTGCACCGCGTGGGCGTCAGGCACGCGGCAGCCGCATGATATCGGCGAAGCCCGCCCCGGGGAGCTTCCCGCGACGACGCCGCGCACAAAGTGTGACCACGGTCGCACGGCGCGGGCACCGGAGCGAGGCAACCGTCGCGTTCGACGCTCGCGATCCCGGTCGCGTCGTCAGATCGTAATGCCTTGTCGAATCGAGAAAATTTCCGTCAACGGACGGTTTCTGCGATGCAGGCACGCCGCTTGCATCGTGCCGCGCGGTGCATCCACCTGATCGAACCGACTGTGGCGATGGCGGAGCAGGCGGGACTGATTTCGGATTCGACATGTGTTCGCGTCGCGGACGTGATTCGCGAACACCACGACGCACTGATCAGGTTCCTGAGGCGTCGACTCAGCATCGCCGAGGACGCGTATGACATCGCGCAGGAGACCTACATCCGCATGATGAAGTACGAGGGATCGAGCGAGATCAAGTCTCCGTCCGCGATGCTTTACAGGATCGCCGTCAACGTCGCGAACGATCACGGGAGGGCGGCGTTGTCGCGCTTGTCGAGCAGTCACTCGCCGATCGACGACTTCGAGCTCGAGTCGGAGCTGCCGTCCGCGGAGCGCAACGTCACCGGGCGCCAGGACCTCGAGTTGCTGCTCCATGCGATAGAGGAGCTGCCGCCGAAGTGCAAGCAGGTGTTTCTGTTGAGCCGTGTGAACGGCATGACCTATCCCGAGATCGCGCGACACTGCGGGATCTCGGTGAAGATGGTCGAGAAGCAGATCAGCCGCGCGCTCGCGCATTGCATGAAGAGGGTAGGGGGAGAGGACGGCGATACGTCCTAGAGGCGATGGAACCAGATTCGTCACATCAAGCCGCCCTCGACCAGGCGGCTCGTTGGCATGCGCGGCTCGAGGCCCCGGACTGCACGGCGGAGGAGCGCGAGGCGTTCGCCGCGTGGCTCGGGAGCGGCACGAATCGCGAGGCGTGGCGGAGGGCCGAGCGAATCTGCGCGCTGCTCGCGAGTGCCGCAGCGTCCGATCCGCGGCTGCGCGCGATGGTCGATCAAGCGAACGCGCGCCGCGGCGGTCCGCGCGCCGAGCGTAAGCGCGCGTGGTGGGTGCCGGCGAGCCTCGCTGCCGGTATTGCCGCGGTCGCTCTCGTGCTCGGGTTCGGCGTCGCCGACGTGGGCGACGCTCCCCTCCAGTACGCTTCGGCAGCGGCTCGGCAGGAGCTCACGCTGCCGGACGGCACGAACGTGATCCTCGACGTGCGTACCGAGATCGACGTCGAGCTTGGCGCGTCGATGCGCGAGGTGCACCTGCGTCGCGGGCGCGCGCTGTTCGACGTCGCGCACGACGCCGAAAGGCCCTTCGTCGTCAGCGTCGGGAGCGGCCGTGTGACGGCGCTCGGCACGGTGTTCCAGGTCCACAAGCGAAGTGCTCACGACATCGTCGTCACGCTCGCGGAGGGCGCGGTCGAGGTCGAGTCGAATGTGCGCGGACGCACGCAGCGCGAGCGCCTCGCGCCGGGCGACGAGCTCCGTATGTCCGACGATCCCGGCGCGTGGCGCAAGCTAAGGGTCGACGCCAAAGCGGCGACCAGCTGGTCCGACGGCCGGCACGTCTTCAGGGACAGTCCGCTCGTCGAAGCGGTGGAAGAAGTGAATCGTTATGCGACGCGGCGCGTCGTGATCGCAGACCCGAGCCTCGCGGAGCTGACCGTTAGCGGAAGCTTCGTCGCCGGCGACAGCGCGTCGATCGTCGCGGCATTCGCGGCGGTGCTGCCGATCAAGATCGCGGAGAGCGGCGACGAGCTGCTGCTGTTTCGCCGCCGATGAACGACCGCGATGCGACGCGGCGGCGATCGCGGCACGGCTCGCGCCGTCTGCGTCGATGCGCAGAGCGACGCGGCGTCCCCGCGCTGCAGCTCTGCGCCGGAGCGGCAGTTTTCGGAGATGCCGAGACTTCATTCGACCGTGCGGGCGCTTTGCGCGGCGCTCCTCCTTGCCTTAGCGCCAGACATCGCGGCGCCGCAAGGCCGCGCGCCCGCGGTGGTTCCGTTCGACATCGCGAGCGGCCCGCTCGCGGACGCGCTCGAGCGTTTTGCTGAGCAGAGCGGTCTCTCGATCGTCTACTCCTCCGTTTCGGTGCGCGACCGGAGTGCACCGGCGGTCGCAGGCGCGATGCCGCCGGCGGCGGCGCTCGACCGGCTCCTCGCCGGCACGGACATCCGTTGGCGCTACGTCGACGACCAGACGGTCGCGCTCGAGCCGGTGCGGCGCAACGTAGCGCGAGCGATGCTCGAAGCGCGCGACGACGTGCCGTCCGGCGTCGCGGGTCTCGGCGACCTCGAGGTCGTGCACGATCCATCGCGACCTGTGCCGCGGGAGCCGAGCGGTGTGCTCTTCGGCATCGGCAAGCCGCTCCTGGAGACGCCGCGTGCGGTGTCGTTCGTAGGGGCGGAGACGATCGACCTTCTCGGTCTCTCGGCCGTCGAGGATCTCGTTCGGGTCGTGCCGGGCGTCTACACAACGACACGATGGGGGATTCAGGGCTCGATCGATGTCCGCAACGTGCCGGCCGACACGTACTTCAGAGGCATGAAGCGGCTCAATCTGCAGGGACACGGGCGCAGCGTCCTCGCTGCCGTCGACGGTATCGAGGTGGTGAAGGGACCTTCGACGCCGCTCTACGGGATGGGCAAGATCGGCGGCTACACGAACATGGTGCCGCGATCCGTGCGTGCCGCGACTGGCGGCTACTGGTCGGAGCCGCAAGGCTACGTGCAGATGACGTTCGGCTCCTTCGAGAAGTCGGAGGTGTCCTTCGGCATCGGCGGACCGCTGCCGACGTCGCGTCGGCAGGGCGGGTACTACGTCTACGGTCTCGTGGAGGAGTCGCACTCGCACGTCGAGCATGTGCCGATACGCCAGCGAGTGCTGCAGGCGTCGTTCACGCTCGACGAGCTCGTCGGCGATTTTCGGCTCGAAGCGGGCATGAACCTGCAGCGGTCGGGCACCGCGGGCGCGCTGTTGAATCGCTTCACGCAGGAGCTTGCGGACCATGGCCGCTACATCCGCGGCGTTCCGCTCGTCGACCTCGACGTCGACGGGAATGGCAGCATCGGATTCCTCGAAATGCACGCGCGTTCGCCGGTCGAGGGCAAAGTGTCCGCAGGCAATCGACCGCTCCAGCAGTACTGGGCCTGGCCGACCGATGCGGACGGCGTTCCGCTCCCGGTCGAGCGCTTTCCGACAGCCGCCGGCATTCCGCAGTCCCTGTACGACTATCTGCTCGAGCACCCGGAGGCCGATCCGACCGGGTTGCTGAGAGCTCAGGGACCGGGCGGGCCCGTGCCGATCTCGGGGCGAGTGCCCGTCGGGTTCGCGCTCGATCCGCGGACGGTTGGATACGGCCAGCTCGACCCGAGCCGGCCCGGCGCGCTCGAGCGCGAGCTCGAGGCCGATTTCGTCACGCTGTATCTCGATCTGATCGACGACGCCGATCCGAGCCTCACGGTCAAGAACCAGCTGTTCTTCGACGCGATGCAGCAGCACAAGCTGTCCGAGCTGCCGTTCAGCCAGCGGCAGGACGTCTACGTCGTCGAGGACAAGCTGACGGTCACCCGCGTTTTCGATCGCCTGCCCGGCTGGATCGACGTCCAAGCCCTCGCGACCGCGAACGTCCGCTACACGTCGTCGAAGGGCCGATCGTCGAGCGGAGACTACGCGACGCATCGCTCGGACGCGATGCACGGTGTCGACGGTGCGCTGTCTCCGGGCGCGCGGTTCGCGACGAGCCTGATAGACGACCGCGTCTACGACGGCGGGATGCCGTGGACCGCGCACTATGCCACGGACGCGCTCGAGATCGGCGCCGCAATGATCGTCGACGTCGTGCTGAACGATCGGACGACGCTCACGCTCGGCGCGCGATTCGACCGCTCGAAGGCGAGCAACGTCGATTACGGCGGCGTCGTCGATCTCTCCGCGGGGAGCGCCGAGAATCCGGTCGTGCTGCAGGCCGAGGATCGACATGCGAGCGGCTGGGACAGCGGCGTGTCGTGGAGCTTGAGCGTCTCGCGGCGATTCGGCGCGGGTTTCCATCCGTACCTGACGGTCGGCGAATCGACGCTCGCGCTCGACGGGAACAACAACAAGTACAGCAACGACGTGATCGAGCACGGGCACATCGGCAAGGCGAGGCTCGCGGAGATCGGGCTCAAGGCGGCGTTGCTCGACGACCGTCTGTACTTTTCCGTGGCGGGCTACCAGCAGGCGCGCCGCGACGCGCGGCTCGGCGACCCGACGGGCGTTCTCACCGCTTATGTTTCGGCGACGTCGACGGAGGGCTGGGAGGCGGAGCTCGGCTGGACGCCGACGCGGAACCTGTCGTTCTCGCTCTACGCGTTGCAGCAGGTGACCCGCTACACGCCGAACGTCGGCGAGCCGATCATGGTTGATGCTCGCGTACTCGGATTCCGCGACGTGATCGACGCCGACGGAAACGTGATCTATCCGGCCGAGGCGTTCCTGTACGGCGGCCGCAGCTTCCTCGTGCTGCCGGACGGTTTCGACGAGTACGAGCAAAAGCAGGGCAACCCGGGCTCACAGCACGGCTTCCTGTTCCGCTACGAGCTTCCGAGCGGCCTCGGGTTCACGTTGAGCGGCAATCACTTCTCGAGCACGTACAGCGGACGCCTCAAGCTCGTCGAGATGCCTGCGGCGAACGTGCTGAACGCGGGCGTCTACCTGAACCGCGGCGATTGGCAGCTCAAGTGGGACGTGTGGAATCTGCTCGACGAGCGCTACTTCCGCGCCCGCACCGGCGACACGCTCGGCGACGTGCTCGTGTCGGCGATGCCCGGGCGGCGGTGGCAGGCGTCCGTCAGAGTATGCTTCTAGCCGCCGAACGTCCGCCGCGCCCGCAGAGCGACGGCTAGTCGCTCGCTCGGCGAGCTGCCGCGACGAGGTCGAGAAACCCTCCAGCGCCCATCGCACCCGGGACGATCGCGTCGCCCACGACGTAAGTGGGTGTGCCTTCGATCCCGAGGGCCTCTGCAAGGCGCATGTTCTCTTCGAGAATCGCTCGTACCTCGGGGCTCTTTGCGTCCTGCTCGATGCGGTCCACGTCGAGCCCCATCGTCGCCGCGACCTCGAGCGCTGTCGTGCGGTCGATTCGTCCCTCCATGCCGAGGAGCCTCGAATGGAACGTCGCATACGCGTCGCCATTCGGTACCTGCATCTTGACCGCGACGCCGACCTCCGCTGCCTCGAGCGAGTCGATGCCGAGAATCGGAAAATCCTTGAGCACCAACCTGACGTCGCGATCCGTGCTCAAGAGCTCGAGCTTCCCGGCGAGTGCCCTCTTACAGAACGCGCAGTTGTAGTCGAAAAACTCGACGACGGTGACGTCGCCGTCCGGGTTCCCGAGCACGATATCGGATCCCGACTCGAGGAGCGCTTCTTCGTGCAACGCGAGAGCCGATTTGCGCCGAGCGATCTCCGCGGCGGTGCGGCGCCTGCCGAGCTCGTCTTGCATTGCCTCGAGGATCTCCGGGTGATCGAGCAGATAGCTGTGCACGATCTGCTCTATCTCGGGGCGAACGTCCGAGGAGCCACGGTCCTCTCGGTCCTGAAAGATCTCAAGAGCCAGCACGCTGGCCAGTGCCGCGGCCGACATCCCGACGGCCAAGAGCTGCTTCATGATGACGAGCTCGACGACGATCCGTACGAAAGCTCAGACGACCGAAGACGACGCTCCCCTACCCGGAAAGCGAAAGGCCGATCACTTTCCGCAGAAGGTAGGGTTCGTAGATGCGCAAACGTCTCGGCTTGCAAGAGAGCCGCGCAAATCGTTTCGTCGCGCGGCGCGTAGGAGAGCAAGGAGATGCTTGAGCCGTTCCGCATGGGTCACGTCAAGATGACGGTGTTGGGTTGGGCGATTGCCGTCGCATGTCTGGGAGCGTGCGCATCGGCCGCGATGGGGCAGGACGCGGCCGAGGATGACGACGGTGATGTCGCTTCTTTGAGCGGCATCGAGGTCGTGGACGACCCACTCCGCATTCTGCCGAACGAGATCAGCGCTTCGTCCTTCGGATTCGCGAAGCCGATCCTCGATACGCCGCGATCGGTCTCGTTCGTGAGTCAGGAGACGATCGAGCTGTTCGGGCTCTCGTCCGTCGAGGATCTGGGGCGCGTAACGCCCAGCGTGTTCACGCCGTCGCGCTACGGCATCCAGGGCTCCGTCGACGTTCGCGGAGTCTCGGCAGATACGTATATCCGCGGCATGAAGCGGCTGACGCTGCAGGGCAACGCCCGCAGCGTCCTTGCCGCAATGGATGCGATCGAGGTCGTCAAGGGGCCGCCGTCGCCGATCTACGGAATGGGCAAGATCGGCGGCTACACGAACTTCACGCCGAAGTCCGGCCGCGCCGCGATCGGCGGCTACCTGCCGAGCATGCAGGGATTCGCTCAGATCATCTCGGGCACCGGCGGACGGGACAGGCGGGAATTCACGGCCGGCGTCGGCGGCCCCATGCAGCTCTTCGGCAAGCAGGGCGGCTATTACGTGTTCGGCCTGCTCGAAGATTCGCAGTCGTTCTACAAGGCGACGCCCTACTCGCAGAAGCTGCTGCAGGCCGCGACGTCGATCGACCGGGGCATCGGGCGCTTTCGCGTCGAGGCGGGCGTCAACTATCAGGATGGTGTGACTGCCGGTGCGCTCTCCTCCCGCGTCACTCAGGATCTCGTCGATAACGGCAGGTACATCGCTGGAACCCCGCTCGTCAATCTCGATCTCAACGGCAACGGAAGAATCGGTTACTACGAGATGCATCGGGCTTCGCCGGTGCGAGGAAATCTATCTTCCGGAAATCAGCCGCTGGTCCAGGTCTTCGACTGGCCGACGGACGAGAACGGAAACTATCTGCCGCTCGATCAGTTCCCCAAGATCCCGGGTATTCCGGAGTCGCTCTACGACTACCTGACGGAGCATCCGGAAGCCGATCCGACGGGGGTGCTGCGCGCCCAGGGGATCGGCGGACCGGTGCCCCGTTCGGGTTACATCCCCGTCGGCTTCTTCCTCGATCCTCGCACCGTTCGCGTCGTGACGCTCACGGAGGATCAGCGCAGGCGCGCCGGCGCTCACGAGCGCGAGCTTCGAGCGCTGTTCACGACCGGGTTCTTCGATCTCGTCTACGACGAGAACCCGGATTTCACGATGAAGAACCAGCTGTTCTACGACAGCATGGATCAGTACAAGGTGTCGAATCAGCCGCTGTACCTGACCAACGACGTGAGCGTCATGGAGAACAAGTTCACCGTGACGAAGCGGCTCTTGAAGCTTCCGTCGTGGATCAGCGTCAACACGCTCGGATCGATCAACGTGCGCCGCACGGAATCGAGAACTTCGTCCGGTATCGGCGGTGACCTCTCGCGCACGCGCGTCGACATTACCGATCCGAACTGGGTAGACACCTACAGGACGCCGAACACGACGTTCGCCACGGCCCGCGACAACCCGGATCTCAACAATGACGGCACGTGGTACGCGCAGCGCGGAAAGACGGTCTTTACCGAGTACGGCATCGGCCTGCTGTTCGACGTCGACTTCCTGCGCGGCCGCGTAAACCTCCTTGCCGGCGGGCGGTACGACTACTCGAAGGCCAGGAATCACGAGTACGCGGGCACGTACAACGTCAACACCGGAACTTCCGAGAATCCGGGCGCGTTCCGCACGAGCACAACGTCGGCGCACGGCTCCGACAGCGGCACTTCGTGGAGCGTCAGCCTTTCGTATCGGGCGGGCGACGGCATTCGACCTTACGTGACCATCGCGCACTCGAGCCTCACGCTCGACCAGAACAACAACCGCATCAATAACGAGGTCATCCAGTCGGGGCATATCGGCCAGGCCGAGCTCAAGGAATACGGCGTCAAGTACAGCGCGCTCGGCGAGCGTCTGTTCCTGAGCGTCGCGAATTACGAGCAGACCCGGACGGACGTCACCGCCGATCCGGATGACCCGACGCTCAATGCCGAGGTGACGTCCACGCGGGCCCGCGGCACCGAGCTCGAGCTCAAGATCGTGCCGCGCTCGGGCCTGACCCTTTCGCTCTTTGCGCTGAAGCAGGAGACGCTGTTCCGCCCGATCACGGGCGGCACATTCGCGATCGACGCGCGGCATCTCGGCTTCATGGACGTGATCGATCCCGAGACCGGAGAGGTCATCTATCCGGCGGAGGCGTTCCTCTACGGCGGTATCGCGAACATCGAAATGCCGGACGGGCTGGCGGAGTTCGAGGTGCGGCCGACTCAGCCCGAACGCCAGGCCGGTGCGACGGTGACGTTCCAGTTCCCGCGCGGTAGCGGCGTCCTCTCGGGGCTCGGATTCACCTTCAGCGGCAACTATCAGTCGGACGTCTGCGGCGGACGTCTCTGTCTCATCACGCTGCCTTCGGTGAAGACGTACAACTTCGGCGTGTTCAAGACCTTCGACTCGATCGACTTCAAGTTCGACGTGACGAACGTGACCGACGAGCGCTACTACAACCCGAGGCTCTACGTCAACGCAGCGGACATGCTTCTGAGCGCGATGCCGGGAAGGTCGTATGCCCTCACGGCGAAGGTCAACTTCAGGTAGAGGAAGCAGGCGCGACTCGCGCCGACCGAACACTCACGTCAACAAAGAAAGGAAATGAAGATGACGCTAGAGCTTCGACCCGGATCGGGGACGACTCGTCTTCCGGCGGCCTTCGCGTGCCTGATCGCGGCGGTGCCGACCGCGGTGTGCGCTCAGTCTTTTCGCATCGAGGAGGCGTCGATCGCGGACATCCACGAGGCGATCAAGGCCGGAGAGGTGACGTGTGAAGGTGTCGTGCGTGCCTATCTCGAGCGAGTGAAAGCGTACAACGGCACGTGCACCCGACTCGTCACCGAGGACGGTCAAGACGTTCCTGCCGTTCCTGGAACGATGCGCGGAGGTGCGCCGCTGACGTTTCCGACCGAGACCGTCGCCGTGTCGGCCCTGCTGCCGGACTACGACAAGTACAAAGGCCCGCCGCTCGAATTCGGGCGCATGGAGCCGACGAAGTCCGATCCCGCCGTCTATCAGCAGTACGGCATGAGGGTCGGCGTGCCGAACGCCGGGCAAGTCAACGCGCTCGAGACGATCAATCTGCGCGGCGAGCGTTCGGTGACGTGCAAGGCCGAGTGCGACGCCCATCCTTCCACGGGACCGCTGCCCGCGACGTGTCCGAAAGTGTGCGATTCGTTCCGGCAGCAGCCGGATGCCATCGAGCGCGCACAGGAGCTCGATCGACTGTACGGGCGCAACCCGGACCTCGAGAAGATGCCGATGTACTGCGTCGTCTTCTCGTGGAAGAACTGGTACGACGCGACCGACATGCGCTCCACGGGCGGCATGGACGTCGACTTCGCGATGGACGCGCCGCCCGCGGATTCGCCCGATATCGCCGAGCTCCGAGCGAAAGGTGCGATCAGCTTCGCGATTGCAACCGCGAATCGCGCGCAGGCGTCCGCCGATGGACCGGAGAAGCCGACAACCGTGTTTCTCGCGGACAACCTCGGATTCGGCTCGTGGGGCGGTCAGCCTTGCAATCCTTACGACACGGAGCGCGTGCCCAGAGGTTCGAGCTCGGGCTCGGGTGTCTCGGTCGCAGCGAATCTCGTCACGTGCTCGATCTGTGAGCAGTCGGGCGGTTCGTGCAAGGGCCCGGCCGGAAGAAACAACGTCGTGAACCTTCTTCCGACGAAGGGCGTCATGATGGACGGCGGGTACGGCTACCAGAAGCTCGGCGACAGAGCCGGCATCCACTGCAAGACGGTCGAGGATGCAGTGCAGGTTCTCGACGCCGCGAAGGGTTTCGATTCACGGGACATCTACAGCGCGTTGCCGCCGAGAATGATTCCCGACGAGCCGTACGGGAGCTTCCTCGTCCGCGACGAAGACGTGCCCCAGAAGCCGCTCGCGGGGATGCGGATCGGGATCGTGCGCGAGTTCATGGTCAAGCATACGAAGAACGACGAGGCGATCTCGGACCAGCTCGACCGCGAGATCAAGGCGGTTCTGCGCGACAAGCTCGGCGCGGAGCTCGTCGAATCGTTCGATCCGAAGTACGGCGACGACCCCGACGTGCCGAACATGAAGTACACGTTCCAGGATGCGATCTCCGAAGTATTGCCTCTGATCGTTCCGGAGTACTTCTGGCAGCGAACGCCGACAGGCGAGCTCGAGTTCGCCGTGCCGGGCTGGGACGTGACCTCGACGGAGTATCTCGTCGCACTGTCGCTCCGTCAGGCGCCGCTCTCCGAGAAGCTTCACATGCGGCGCATCAGCAAGAACGCAGCCCAGTTCGAGGGAGCGCTGGCCTGGGACCGATACCTTGCATTGCGAGGGGACGAGCGGGTTCGTGACTGGGCAAGCTGGGTCGAGAACGCGAAGTTCGACAGCGATGAGCTGCGCGCGAGAGCCGTGAACGTCCTGTCGGTGAAGGATCCGCGGATCGCCGCGGACGACATCAGCTACGTGAAGATGCAGACGGCGTTGCGGCTGATCGTGCAGAAGGTCATGGACGAGAACGGCATCGACGTATTCGTCAATCCCGAGCAGACGACGCCGCCGTACAAGCTTGGCGGTCCCTCGGAGCCCGAGGTCGATTACCGCGAGTCGAACGGGTGCTGCCAGGGTCTTACGCCGATGATCGGCGGGCCCGAGATCGAGGTCCCGGCAGGCTATACGCACGTCGTCTACGAGCCGCAGTACGTGCTGAGCGAGGACGGCACGACGTACTACGCCGTGACGGGCAGCGAGCGTTCGATCCTGCCTCATCCGATGCCCATCAGCCTGATGTTCTGGGCGGGCGCGGGGCATGACCCGAACGTCATCAAGGCCGCTTCGGCGTACGAGTCGGCGACTCATCATCGCGTGCCGCCGCCCGCGTTCGGTCCGGTCAAGTCCGAAGGGAAGTAGGGTGAACGCGGGTTGGGCCGTCTAGACCACTGACATCCCAACCCGCGAGAAGAACGAAGGAAAGCCCATGCGACGATTACTCCACTCCGCGCTCGCTGCGGTCGCCGTCTCGTGCGCCGCGAACGCCGCTGAATTCGATCTATCGACGGCGACGATCGAAGACATCAACGCCGCGTTCGATGCCGGTGCGCTCACGTCCGAAAGGCTCGTGCAGCTCTATCTGAATCGAATCGAGGCGTACGACAAGAACGGACCGAGAATCAACGCGATCATCACGTTGAATCCGGATGCGCTCGAGATCGCTCGAGCCCTCGACGAGGAACGGCGTACGAAGGGTCCGCGCAGCAAGCTGCACGGGATTCCCGTCGTGTTCAAGGACCTGTTCGACACGAAGGACATGCCGACTACGGCAGGGTTCTTGCCGATGAAGGATTCGCAGCCCATTCACGACGCGACCGTCGTCAAGCGATTGCGTGATGCGGGCGCAATCATCTTCGCGAAGGTCAATCTGAGCGACTGGTTCGGCGTGCCTCCTCCCGGCGATCAGTCGACGGTGCTCGGCCGCACGCTGAATCCGTACAACCTCGAGCTCAGCCCGAGCGGCTCCTCGGGCGGCACGGGCGCGGCGCTCGCCGCGGGCTTCGCGCAGATCGGGCTCGGCAGCGAGACCGGGACGTCGATTCGCGGACCGAGCGCCGCGAACAGCGTCGTGGGGCTCGCGCCGACGCGCGGCCTGATCAGCAGGACCGGTCAGGTGATGACGTCGTTCACGCAGGAGCGCGCCGGCCCGATGGCGCGGTCCGTCTACGACGTCGCGGCGCTGACCGACGTCATCGCCGGCTTCGATGCGGAGGATCTCGTCACGATGGCGTCGCTCGGACGCACACCGAAGGAGTCCTACACGACGTTCCTGAATCGGGACGGGCTCAGAGGTGCGCGCATCGGCGTGCTGCGCGACATGTTCCGCAAGGGCGAGAGACACGCGGAAGGCATCGCACTGATCGAGGCCGCGATCGCGCACATGAAGTCGGAAGGTGCGGTCATCGTCGACGGTCTGACGTTGGGGGTCGACATGTTCCCGCTGATCGACGGAACGGGTCCAGACGCGTTTGCGCGGACGAACTACTACGAGAGCCAGTTCTCGTACGAGCTCTACTTCAGGCGGCTCGGGCCGAACGCTCCGATCCGCAACATGGAAGAGCTGATCGAGAAGGGCGGCGCGCTGCTGAAACCCAACATCGCCGACGCGTACCGGAAGATCGATTCGCTGATGAATCACGAGGACTATCTCGCGCGCCTCGACACGCAGCAGAGCCTCCGCGCGATGATCATCGACCTCATGGAGAAGTATCGGCTCGATGCGCTCGTGTATCCGTTCCGGTCCGTTCCGCCGAACAAGCATCTCGAGCCGAACGTCGAGGCGGACAATTCGTTGAGCTCGATCACCGGGCTTCCGGCGATCGTGATGCCGGCAGGATATACGAAAGAAGCCAACGGCCCGATCTCGATCGAGTTCCTAGGAATGCCGTTCAGCGAGCCCACGCTCTTCCGGCTGGCCTACGCGTTCGAGCAGACCGGGAAGTTCCGGAAGTTCCCGCCGACGACGCCGCCGTTGCCGGGCGAAAGGTTCGGCTACGACGAGCTCGTCTCGAGCGCGCCATGAGCGCGTGACCGGCGCCGGCCCGAGTCGACCGTCGCAACCCCGAGGAAACCAGGATGGTACCTGCACGACCTGCTCCGCCGCGGAAACCGCCGGCGGCTTCGCGTAGAACGCTTCGTCGACTCGTCGGAACGGCCGGCATCGCGTCCACGTTTCTCCCGGCGATCGCCTCGGCGCAGTTTCGCGTCGAGGAAGCCTCGATCGACGAGATCCACGCCGCGATCAAGACGGGCGAAACGACGTGCTTGGACATCGTGCAGGCCTACATCGAGCGGGCGAAAGCCTACAACGGCGTGTGCACGCAGCTCGTGACGATGGACGGGCGGCCCGTGCCGCCCGCGACGGGATACGTTCGGGCCGGCGCGCCGCTGGTCTTCCCGACAGAGACGCGGGCGGTCTCGACGATATTGCCGAATCTCGAGCAATACGAAGGTTTGCCGCTCGACCTAGGCCGGATGGAGCCGACGATCTCGGATCCGAGCGTGATGCAGCAGTCCGGCATGGTGGCGGGCATCGAGAACGCCGGGCAGATCAACGCGCTCGAGACGTTGAACCTCCGCGGCGAGCGCTCGGTCACGTGCAAGGCGGCGTGCGATACGCATCCGTCGAAGGGCGAGCTTCCGGCAACTTGTCCTGCTGCGTGCGAGGACTTCCGCAAGCTCCCGGACGCGCTCGAGCGGGCGGCGGAGCTCGATGCGCTGTACGGCAACAACCCGGATCCCGAAAAGCTGCCGATGTACTGCGTCACGTTCTCCGTGAAGAACTGGTACGACGTCAAGGACATGCGGTCCACGGGCGGCAACGACGTCGCATATGCGATGGACGTGCCGCCGGAGGACTCGACCGTCGTCGCGGCGCTCCGGGACAAGGGCGCCATCATTCTGGGCGTGTCGATCGCCGCGGAGACGAGCTACCGCGCCGCGAGCGGTCCCGTGCGTCCGCAAAAGAGCTTCGTCGGAGGCAGCGGCAGCGTCAGAAGCTCGTGGGGCGGAGAGGTCTGTAACCCGTACGACACGGAGCGCACGGCAGGTCCGTCGAGCGGCGGCGCCGGCGCGTCGGTCAACGCCAATCTCGTCACGTGCGCGATCTGCGAGACGACGGGAGGCTCGTGCCGGGAGCCGGCGAATCAGAACGGCGTCGCGAGCTTCGTCACGACGAAAGGGCTCGTGTCGGAGCACGGCACGCCGACGGCGCAGTTCATCAACCACCGGCCGGGCGTCATCTGCCGGACGCTGGGCGACGCCGTACGCGTGGTCGATGCGATCAGGAGCCCGGACGCCGGATATTTCGATAGCAAGGACATGTTCACCGCGATTCCGCGGGACTTCATTCCGGACGAGTCGCTTTCGTCGTTCGTGGTCGATCCGGACGATCTCGCGCGAGATCCGAAGCCGCTCGCTGGGATGCGTATCGGGATCGTTCGCGAGTACATGGTGAAGCACACGCTGAACGACCACGCGATCAGCGATCGGGTCGATCAGGAGATAAAGAGAGTGCTTCGCGATCAGCTCGGCGCCGAGATCGTGGAGTCGCTCGATCCGGCATACCCGGACGATCCTGACGTGCCGAACATGGCTTACACGTTCCAGGATGCGTTCGCGGAAGTGATTGCGCTGAACGCGCCCGAGTATTTCATTCAAAAGAAAGGCGACGCGTTGGAGTTCGCGGTGCCGGGATACGACGTGACGACTCTGGATTACCTGGTCGACTTGTCGCTCGGCCGCGCACCGCTTTCCGAGAAGCTCAACATGAGGCGCATTCTAGAGGGGCTCGACAACACGGACAGAACCGCGTTCATGATGGCGAAGTACCTGCGCGCCAGAGGCGACGCGAAGATCGTCGACTGGCCGACGTATGTCGAGAGCTCGAAGTGGTTCTCGGAGGAGAGGAGAGTCGGCGCGCTGAACGCCGCGCGTAACGGCGTACAGAACATTCTGCCCACGGAAGGCGTCGACCGCATCAAGATGCAGACGGTGTTTAGAATGGCGGTTCTCAAGGTCATGTACGAGAACGACATCGACCTGTTCGTCCATCCGAGCGTCGGCGTGCCGCAGTGGAAAATCGGCATCGACAGGGAGCCCACGGTGGATCACCGCCGCGCGGCCGGACCGTCGATCACGGACCTTCTCGGTGTGCCGGAGGTCACCGTGCTCGCCGGTTACAACGACGTCGTCTACGACCCTCATTACGTGCTGAGCGCCGATCGAAAGAGCTACTACCTGGTCGCCGGCAGCGTACCGTCGAAGCTCCCTCATCCAATGCCGTTCAACATCAATTTCTGGGCCGGACCGGGCGATGAGGAGAAGGTCGTAAAGGCCGCGTCGGCGTACGAAGCCGCAACCCAGTACCGCATACCGCCGCCGGCGTTCGGGGCCGTCAAGAGCGCGTCGCCGAAGGCAAACGGGGACGTGCACTAGAGCGGTAGA
>CAZKNH010000002.1:0-34214 GCA_964553875.1 uncultured Gammaproteobacteria bacterium
CGGCCGGGATGCCGCGCCCGCAGCCTACAGGGACGTACTTGCGGCGGTCCGGCAAGAGGCGATACGACACGTCCGCCCCCGGGGACCGCGACTACGCCCCCACGACTACGCCGAGGACGCCCCCGCGAGCGCCTGCTGCTCGATCTTCGCCCAGCTGTCCTTGAGCGTCACGGTCCGGTTGAAGACCGGTTTGCCGGGCTTCGACAGCACCGGATCGACGAAGAAGTAACCGGTACGCTCGAACTGGTAGTGCCGTTCCGGCTCCGTGTCGGCGAGCGCGGGCTCGACCGCCGCGGAGACGATCTCGAGGGACTTCGGATTGAGCTCGGAGGCCAGGTCCTCGCCGGTCGGAAACGGCACCTGGAACAGCCGGTCGTAGAGCCGCACCTCGGCCCGCACCGCGTGCCGCGCCGACACCCAGTGGATCGTGCCCTTCACCTTGCGGCCGCCGTCGTCTCCCGTGCCGCTCCGCGTCGCGGGGTCGTACGTGCACTTGAGCTCGACGACGTTGCCGTCCGCGTCCTTGACGACCTCCTCGCACTTGATGATGTAGCCGTAGCGCAGCCGCACCTCGCCGCCCGGCATCAGCCGATGAAATTTCTTCGGCGGATTCTCCATGAAGTCGTCGCGCTCGATCAGAAGCTCGCGCGAGAACGGCACGCGGCGCGTGCCGAGCTCGGGGCGATTCGGATGATTCGCCGCTTCGAGCCACTCGACCTCGTCGTCCGGGTAGTTCACGAGCGTGACCTTCACCGGGTCGAGCACGGCGAAACGCCGCTCGGCGCGCACGTTCAGGTCGTCCCGGATCGAGCTCTCGAGAAGGCCGAGCTCGATCACTTTCTCCTTCTTCGTGACGCCGATCCGCGCGATGAAGTCGCGGATCGCCTCCGGCGTATACCCGCGCCGCCTGAAGCCCGACAGCGTCGGCATCCGCGGATCGTCCCAGCCCTCGACGTGCCCCTCCTCGACGAGCTGCCGCAGCCGGCGCTTGCTCATCTGCGTGTACGCGAGATTGAGGCGCGAGAACTCGATCTGCTTCGGCCGGTTCGGGACCGGCAGGTTGTCGAGGAACCACTCGTAGAGCGGCCGGTGATCCTCGAACTCGAGCGAGCACAGCGAATGCGTCGTGCCTTCGAGCGCGTCCGACAGCGTGTGCGCGAAGTCGTACATCGGATAGATGCACCACTCCGTGCCCGTGCGCTGATGCGGGATCTTGCGGATGCGGTACAGCGTCGGGTCGCGCAGATTGATGTTCGGCGAAGCCATGTCGATCTTCGCGCGCAGGACGCACTCGCCTTCCTCGAACTCGCCGCGGCGCATCCGCTCGAAAAGCTCGAGGTTCTCCTCGACGGACCGGTCGCGGTACGGGCTGTTGCGGCCGGGCTCCGTCAGCGTGCCGCGGTACTCGCGGATCTCCTCGGGCGACAGGTGGTCGACGTAGGCCTTGCCGTCCTTGATCAGCTGCACCGCGAACTCGTAGAGCTGCGGGAAGTAGTCCGACGCATGGGTCAGCCGGTCGCCCCAGTCGAAGCCGAGCCAGCGCACGTCGCGCATGATCGCCTCGACGTACTCGACGTCCTCCTTGCCGGGATTCGTGTCGTCGAAGCGCAGGTAGCATGTGCCGCCGAACTCCTCGGCGATGCCGAAATCGATGCAGATCGCTTTCGCGTGGCCGATGTGCAGGTAGCCGTTCGGCTCGGGCGGGAAGCGCGTCTGCACGCGCCCGCCGTTCCTGCCGGCCGCGACATCGGCCGCGACGATCTGGCGGATGAAATCGGTGGCTGCGGTACGTTCCGTGTCCATGGCAACGGATTGTAGTCGAACGCCGCGGCCGGAGCCCGCGCGCGGGATTCGGGGAGCCTGCGAGGCACGGCGGTCAGCCGCTGAACGGCGAAGAGGCGATCCAGGGCCGGATCAGTCGCCGGCGCTCAGCTCGAACGTGAAGCTTCGGCAGGCCGGAAGCGCCTCGTCTTCGTCGCCCCAGCTCCGGTACCGGGATGCAGTCACGGCTTCCAGCGTCGGGCCGCGAAACACGTCGTCCGTCGTCTCGACGATTTCGGGCCGCACGATCGCGCCGTCCCCGGTCACGACGAAGCAACTGACCGCCCTGCCTTCCTTCGCCTCGCGAATCGCGGCCAGCGGGTAGCGGGGACTTGCCATCACGGCGGGCACGAGAACGTGGATCAGACCCGCGACCGGGGGCGGCTCGTCGTCGACGGCGTGCGCGGTCGCCGCGCACCACCACCCGCCGCGCTCCCCGGCGCCGAGCCACGTCCCGCCGAGGTCCGCGCGGCCCAGGCTCGCGGCGAAGAAACGACCGTTCAGCTGATCGTCGAGCTCGATCCGATCGCGCGTCCGGCGCCACACGCCGAACGGCCGCCACTCGCCCTCCTCCGCTTCCGTCGGGCGTGCGATCCGCGCGCCGCCGTGGCCCGCAAGCTCGAGGTAAAAGCGCAGATCGCCGGTCATGCCGTACAGCAGGCAGCTCCAGACGCCGATCGGCCACGCGTCGGCCTCGTGCGCCATGCTCGCCGGCGCGCCCGCGACGGCCGCAAGCGCCGCGACGGCCGCGAAGCGGACCCGGCGGCGGCACGCGGCACCCGGGCTCACTGCCTGTTCTCCATCGTGACGCGCGGCAGCAACGTCTTCTCGTTGATCAGGCCGCGGATCGCGGCGATCTGCGGCGCGTCCGGCGCAAGCCTCGCGGCCGCGTCGATGTCCGCGGTCGCTTCGGCGTACAGGCCCTTCTGCCAGTACGCGTACGAACGGTTGCTGTACGCGCGCCAGTTGCTGGGATCGAGCTCGACGGACTCGTCGCAGAAGCCGATCGCGACGTCGGCTTCCCCCTTCGCGGCGTGGGCTGCGCAGAGATTCGCGAGCGCTGCGGCCTTGAGCCGCGACGACACCGTCTCCTTCTCGAGGCCCTCGATCGTGAGACGAATGCCGTCGTCGTAGCGTCCGGCCTGGATCGCGTCCGCGCCCGCCGCGAGCAGCGGCGTGCGCTCTCCGAACACGGAACGGCTATCCGGCTGGGCCGAGGCTTCGGGAAGGAAAGCGGCGAGGCTCGCGACGAGGAGGAAGCGGCGCATGGCGTGTTGCCTCCTGCGGCAGAGTATAGCATCGTGACCGGCCCGCACCGTCTCGCGGATTCGTTATGACCGAAGTCGCCGAAGCCGAAACGTTGATCCTTGCGCGGATGCCGAAGATGCCGGGGGTGCGCGAGCCGCTCGCCCGGTGCGTGGGCCGCGTGCTCGCCGAGGACGTGACCGCGGAGCGCGACCAGCCGCCGTTCGACCGCGTGACGATGGACGGCATCGCGATCCTGCACGCGGATTTCGCCGGCGGAATCCGCCGCTTCGCGATCGTCGGAACGCAGGCGGCCGGTGCCCCGCCGCTCGAGCGGCGCCGGCCCGGGGAATGCGTCGAGGTCATGACCGGCGCGATGCTGCCTGAGGGCTGCGACACGATAGTGCCCGTCGAGCGGCTCGAACGGCACGGCACGGAGGCCGAGATCGCGGCGGGCACCGATGTCGCCGAGGGGCAGTTCGTGCATCGGCGCGGCAGCGACCGGCGCGCGGGCAGCGTCGTGCTCGTGCGCGGCACGCCGATCGGCGGCCCCGAGATGGCCGTGCTCGCGAGCGCCGGCCGCGGCGAGGTCACGGTCGCGGCGTTACCGCGTATCGCCGTGGTTTCGACCGGCGACGAGCTCGTCGACGTCGACGAGCCGGTCGCGCCGCATCAGATTCGCTCGTGCAACGATCGTGCGATCGAGGCCGCGATCATCCGCCATGTGCTCGGCACGGTGACGCGCGCGAAACTGCCCGACGACGAACGCATATTGCTCGACGCGCTCGCGCGGCTTCACGCCGAGCACGACGTGCTGATCCTGTCGGGCGGCGTATCGATGGGACAGTTCGATTACGTGCCGGCCGTGCTCGAGCGCCTCGGCGTCGAGCTCGTTTTCCACAAGATCGAGCAGCGGCCCGGACGGCCGATGTGGTTCGGGATGTCCCGCGACGGGAAGCCCGTGTTCGCGCTGCCCGGCAATCCCGTCTCGACGCTCGTCTGCACGACGCGCTACGTGCTGCCGGCGCTGCGCGCATCGCTCGGACTCGCGCCGCACCGCCCGGAGCATGCCGTCCTCGCCGACGAAGTCTCGATGCCTGCGCGCCTCGCGTATTTCGTGCCGGTCGTGCTCGCGTCACGCGACGACGGCGTGCTGCTCGCGGAGCCGAGGCCGACGAACACGTCGGGCGACTTCATCACCCTCGCCGGCACGGACGGCTTCGTAGAGCTGCCGCGCGGCCCCGCCTCCTACCCCCCAGGCACAGCGGTCAAACTGTTCCGCTGGTGAATTGATCGGGGTCAGAGCCCGTATACCGTCCAAAGGCGCTGAACACGAAATTGCGACTTGGGTCAGAGCCCATAGACCGATCAAAAGGGCTCTGACCCCGAAATGGGATAACCGAAATGGGGGGGGTGTAGCTCTTCTTCTGCAGAGGGCTCCTCCGACTCCAATTCGCTTGTCGCTGGCGCATTCTTCGACCAACGATTATCGAAATTGTTAGGATAGTCTGCTCGCGGGTGCGGCCCCATGCGGCAACACCGTGAGGGTGCTTCCGCTCCGACACGGCGTACCAGGACGTGCCCACAAGCCATCATCGGCATCGTGCGGTTACCTGACGCCGAGCTCTACCCGTGCTCTCGCCGAGACTTCATTGTGACGGCGCTGTTCAGAGCCGGTTGGGGGCGGATCGGCAAACGATAAGAAGAAGAGGGACTGATGAACCTTTCGATGCTCGCCTGGAAGCTCGACAGGATCGCGACAAAGATCGAGCAGACATGCCGACAATACGAAAAGAGCCCGTTACTCGCCCCGTCGCTACGTTACTCCAACGACGACCCCGGTAGCGCCGTCTTCGAGCTGAAACGGACGCTCGGGCTGTACCGAGCCGAGCTCGAGGCGATCCAGCGCGCGCTCAACCAGCAGTGGCGGAAGCTCGAGTCGGAGCTCGAACGGCAGCTCGAAGGCGCCAAGAAGAGCCGATTGCGCGGCGAGAGAGCGCGGCAAGAAAAATGGCGAGCCGCACAATGGTTCACGAGCAAAGCTCACGAGCTCGAACGAGCGCGCGACAAGCTGGGTAAGACGTTTCTCAAGCTGGACCTCATGCTTCGCGCCGCAAGCAACAGCCCCCAAGCGCAGAAGTGGGAGGCCCGAGCGAGAGCGCTCGAGGAAATCCTGAAGGCCGCCCATGACGTAAAAAGCGTCGAGCAGCTCATGACGAGAACGACCACGAGTGTTCCCCCGGAGATGCGAGCCTCGATTGCGAGGAATCCGGCCAACACTCCGCTCGCGGTGATACTCGGCGTAGCGCTCCTCTTGTCGTTCCTTTTGTCGCGGATCAATGAGCTCAAAGAGCCACCCGGGAAGCCCCCGACCGGGTGGTGACCGCGAGCATCCGGGGTCAGAGCCCGGAGACCGAGTCCAAGGGCGCTGACCCCGATTGAGTCGCGGTCGGGTCAGAACCAGAACGACAGGTAGAGCTGCACGACGTCCGCGTCGAAGGAGTAGAACGGCTCCTCGCCCGGCGCGCCGCCGCGGGTCACATCGCGGAAATCGGCGTAGTCGAACAGGATGCGGTCGTAGGCGATGTTGACCGTGCCGCGCTCGACGAAGCGCCAACCCCCGCGCAGCACGTCGTAGCTCGCGCCGAGCCGGAACGTCGTGCTGTCGAACGTGGAGAGCTCCTTGTCGCGCGCCATGAAGTTCTGGAACCGCGAGCGCGGGAAAAGATCCCGATAGAACGACGCCGCCGTCTGCGAGTATCTGCGAACCTTCGCTTCGACGATCCAGCCGCCTTCGATCGGATGCGTGTAGCCGAGCTCGAACGTATCGGCGCGAATGTCCCATGTGTCCGTGTACGTTCGATACTCCGCGTGCAGCGCCGCACGGTACGGCAGGTAGTAGCGGAGCCGGATCGCCGCCGCGTCGCTCGTCCGCGTGCGCGGATACACCTCCGCCTCCCACGAGTAGCCGCGCGGGTTCGTGTCGTCGAGGAAACGCACCGACCGATACGGGTTGTTCAGAAAGCCTTCGTCCGTGATCGTCTCGAACGAGAGACCCAGCATCAGGCTCCGGGTCAGGATCTGCGAGAGCCCGAGCCGATATTGCCGCCTGTCGACGTCGGCCGAGAACGCGGAATCGCCGCGGCGGCGCACCTCGTCGCTCCCGACGGAATAGCCGAGCGACAGCGTCGTCAGATCGCCAAAAAAGTCCTGGCTCACGCCGATGCTGAACGTGTTCGCCGTGTAGTCGTTCTCCTCGCTCGACGTCAAGCCCAGGCTCAGCATCCAGCTGTCGTGCAGATAATCGAGGCCGAGGGAGTACTGCGTGCGCTCCTCGGTGTACGGGCTCGCCGTGGAAACGACGTCGATCGACGCGCTCGTCACGCGGTCGACGTAGTAGTTCGCGGACGCCGAGAACTTGTCCGCGAACTGCTTGCGCACGAGGAGCGATGGCCCCTCGATCGTGACGCCGCCGCCGTCGTACGAGTGAAAGAGCACGTCGGCGCGGTCCTCGGGCAGCACCCCCGCGGACGCGCCGGACGCGAGCGCGGCGGCCGCGGCCAGCACGGCCGCCAAGCGCGCCACGGCGGCGAGACGGCCGTCAGTTGCAGCCACACCCGCCTCCGGCGCTGCCGGTCGCGCCCCGAGCGCCCTCGCGCGCTTCGTAGACGTGGTGCATGTACGCGCTCGACACCGGATCCCGGTCCCACGACATGATCGGATCGGCGAGCCGGTCGCGCTCGTACGGCTTGACCCACGGCTCCACCGCGCATCCCGCCGCAAGCGGCAGCGCCGCGATGCAGAGAAGCCCCGCGGCCCGCAGCATTCTCCTGTCGAACGTGCTCATTCGCGTAGCAGCGCGCGGATCTGCGCCTGATACTCGTGCTCGTATCCGGGCTGGTAACCGTGATGCATGTAGCGAAGGTTGCCTTCGCGATCCACCATCACGGTGCTCGGCATCGCGATGACGTCGTACAGCTCGCTGACCTCGTTCGCGGAATCGAACAGCACCTTGAACGATACCGGCGTCTGCGCCAGGAACTTCTCGACGCCGCTCGTATCCTTGTCGACGTTCACCCCGAGCAGCGTGAAGCCGAGATTCGAATAGCGCTGATGCAGCGCCTCGAGGTGAGGCATCTCCTGCCGGCAGGGCGCGCACCACGTCGCCCAGAAGTTGATCATCACGACCTGACCCTTGAGGTCCTCGAGCGACACCTGCTCGCCGCTTCTCGACGGCAGAGAGAAATTCGGCGCGGGACCCGAGATCTCCCCGGCTCCGGTCGCCGACGCGAGCAGCAGGCCCGCCGCTATCCCTAGCATCTTCTTCAGCATCGCGTCACCTCCGGTCAGAAGAAGAACGTCACGCCGACATGGGCTTCGAGGTTGTGCGTCGTCTTCTCGCGTCCGAGGATGTCGATGTCGAGCACGTGGTCGCGCACGTCCGCGTGCACGGCCAGCCAGTCGAGCGGCAGCAACCTCAAACCCATGCCGAAGTTGATCGTGAACCTGTCGTCGCCCGCGAACCTCGTGTTGCCGACGCCGCCGATCAGATACAGCGACGAGTTGAACGCGCGGTTGCGGCCGATGAAGCTCTCGCCCGGCAACAAGTTGTAGCCGAGCGAGACGTTATAGTAGGAATACTCGCGCTCCGAATCCGTGAGCAGCTGCGCAGCGCCCGAGAGCCGCTCGTAGCTCGTCGGCTCCGTGTCGCTGCGCCCGGCGGCGGCCTCGACGAAGAAGGCCTCGGTGATGTGATACGCGAAGCGTGCGCCGACGACCGTGTTCACGCCGAAATCCTCGACGCTCAGCTGACCCGCGAAGATCCCGACCTCGAAGTCCTCCGTGTCGATGTCCGCGGGATCGATCTGCCGACGCTCCAGCCTCGGCTCGATGACCGGCGGCCGATCCGCGTCCGCCGTCTCGATCGCGCGATGACGGCCGCAGCCCGCGAGGCTCGCCGCGGTTGCCACCGTCAGAAGAAGAACGAGAAGCCTGCTTTCCATTCCCTGATTTCCTCGTTATCGTCGCGGCTCGTGAACACGACGTAGCTCTTGTACTCGGCCCGGAACACGAAGCGCCGCGTCAGATAGGCGCGCAGGCCCGCGCCGGCGTGCGCCGCCTTATCGCTCCTGTCGGTGGTCGCGACGAGCGTTGCCTTCGGACTCGTCTTCACGACGCCCGCGCCGAGGCCGATGTACGGTGAGAAGCGCTTGTCCGGAAAGAGCTCGTGCACGATGTCGAGGCTCGCGATCTTGCTGTCGGAGAAGCGACCGAGCGCTTGCGACAGCCAGAGCTCTAGCGACAGGTTCGGCGTCATGCCGAAGGCCCCGTAGACCGAGATCACGTTCGCGCCGCCGAAATCGCCGTACAGCGCGCCGGCCTCCCAGCGCCGCTCCGTGTAATCCGCGAGCTCGAAAGCGGGCACTTCGAACGGCTCGCCGTCGAGTCCGAGCGTTCGGCGCAGCTGCTCGAGCGGAACCCATCCGACCTCGCCGCGGGGAACGCGCACCTGGAACCAGTCGGTGCGCCTCCTGATCAGCTCGACGCGCTCGCCGCGCTCGGCGACATGAAAGATCGGATAGCCGCGGCCCGGGCCGGTGCGAAGCTCGAGGTACGGATCCTCGACGATCACTTCGTAGGTCTTCGCGGACACCGCCGACGACGCGAGCGCGAGGCCCGCCCACGCGGCGACGCGGACGATCGCCCGGACGATTCGTCCGCGCACGCAGCGCGTGAGCTCCAAGAGGCGCGTCGCGATCATTCCTGGGGCACGTCGAACGGGTTGTTGTAGTACTGCGCGCCGAGGTCGAGCCATTCGGCGATCAGCCGAAGCTCCGCATCCGAGAGGTAGCCCTCGTGCGAGCCGCCCGGATCGAATCGCGAAAAGAACCGCGGCGACGCGGCAGCGCCCGCCGCGCTCATCGGCGGAGCGACGGGAACCGTCACGAGGATCGGATTGCCGTTCTCGTCGACTCCGTTTTCGACGAGCCGATCCTGCAGCGCACCGCCGACGAGCTCCTGCTCGTTGTCCGTGAACAGGAGCTCGCGATACGAGTTGAAGTGATCCATCTGGTCGGGTGAGAGCCCGTCCGAGAGGTCGAGCTGCGCGGCCGGCACGCCCGTCGCGCCCATCGCGTCGACCGGAACATGGCAGCCGTTCATCGTGCACGTGCGTTCGCCGATGATCGTCACGCCGTCCGTGTCGAAGTCGATCCTCGGCACGCTCCAGAGCGGATGGATGTGCTGCTCGTAGTTGATGATGATCCGGCAGTCCGCGCTCCAGACGTTCCTGCACGCCGGAGTCGTCGGTGCCGCGTCAGTCGGGAGATCCCTGTAGCTCAGTACCAGATCGTCATCCGGCCCGCGCACGGCGGGATCGGTCCACACGTCCGAATACACGAGATCGACCGACGGCGTAAGCGCCGCGCAGTCGGTCTGGCAGCTCACACGCGTGCGCGCCTCGGCCATCGTTTCGCCGAAATCCGGGAAGATCGTCGACACCGTGTTCGGGAACGGCACACCGGTCGCGGAAGCGCCGGTGTACGCGCTCGGGAAACTGTCGCGCCTCCCATGCGAGAGCCCGCTCGCGGGGTTATGGCAACCGTTGCACTTGAGCTCCTCGCCCGGCTGCACCTGCAGCCAGTTCTGATGCCGCGGCGAGATCCGCCGGCCGCGCGCATCGACGATCTCGACGGCGAGCGGCACCTCCGCCGGCACCTTGATGCGCACGGAGCCGTCGGGCTCGATCGGCGCGTAGGCCACGATCTCGCGCATCCCGTTGCGGATGTTCGGGCCGAACGCGGTGTTCGGAAGCTCGACGACCTCGTCGTCGGGAATCGCGACCGCTTTCACGACGCGCAGGAACCGTGCAGGACGCTGATCCGCAGTCGTCACCGCCGGGTTCGCGAGCGCCGCGATGTCCTGCACGGCGACGCCGTCGACGTCGTAGACGCTCCGGATGTTGATGATCCCTGCCCGCTCGGTTACGAGCTGCGCACCGATACCCGATGGAATCGACGGCGGAATGAAGCGCGGATTCGGCCTGGGCTGCGCGGCGACGACCTCCGAGATCAGCACGCCCTCCTCGCCGACGACGATCGGCAGCTGCGTCTGGTCGCGCGGATCGTAGATCCAGACGCCATAGAGCGGCGGCGCGGGCTCGAGCGTCTCGTCCGCGAGGCGGTCCTCGGTGCATGGCAGGATCCTGCCTTCGGGATCGACGAGGCGGCACATCGACCAGGTCGTGAGTATTCGGCCCGTGCCGTCCCACAGCGGAAACGCCGAAGTGAAGCGCCCTCCGGGCGATGGGCTGTCGCCCGTGACGACCACGTTCACGGTCGCCGGTACCTGCGCCGGACCCGAAAGTCCCGCAAACGTCGCGACGGCCTGCTGGTTCTCGACGAACGCGCGCACGTCGATCGCGACGACGTCGCCGCCGAGCGAGCCGTTCACGAACGGACGCACGACCGCCATCACCCGTCCGTCCGGCATCTCGCGCGCGCCGACGAACTGAACGAGGCCGCCGTCCGTGCCGGTCGCGTGGCTCTCGGCGCCGTACAGAAGCTCGAGCCCGGTGCCGTCCGGATTCATCGTGTAAAGGTGGATCCCGTTCACGGTCCCCGCGCGATCCCAGCGGCTGAACAGAATCCGCCCGTCGTCGAGCACGGTCGGATCGAGGTCGTGACTCTGGTTGAACGAGATCTGTTTCAGGTTCTCGCCGTCCGCGTCCATCACGTGGAGCACGAACGCGGGCTCGTTGCGATCCTCGTCGAGCGCGTCGAACTGAGGCTTCCCTTCGTCGAGGAGGATCGCCTTCGCCTGCCGCTGCCGCGTCGACGAGAAAACGATCCGCCCGTCCGGCAGATAGTGCGGGAACACGTCGTGCCCGGCATCGGCGATGAGGTCGGACGCGATGATCCGCCGCAGCGTATCCGTCGCGATCTCGTATTCCCAGATATTCCAGGTCGGCTGCTCGTCGGCCGCGAGGTTCGGATCGAACGGGCCGCGCATCGCGAACAGCAGCCTCGTGCCGTCCGGCGAAATCTCGACACCCTGCACGTCGCCGCGGCCCTGCGTGACCGGGAACGTGACGTTGCGCTCCTCGGCGCTCGGCGACGCGCGGTCGCGCACGTAGAGATCCGTTCCAACGTTGAAACGGAGCAGGCGCCTCAGGTCCGTCTCGGCGTTGAGCTCGCCGTTCTCGTCGAACAGCGGCCCCTTCGTGTAGGCGATCGGGAAGTCCAGCACGACCGGGTCCGGGTCCTGCCCGGAGCCGACACCGACGCTGCCGTCGCTGCTGCCGCCGCAACCGCCGACGAGCGCTGCGGCGGCGATCGACTGAAGAATGGCAGGAAGGCCGGCCGCGCGGCGACGCGTACCGTCACGACACATCGCTCGGCGACTCGACGCAATCATGGGTCGCTGCATAATGAGTTAGGTCAAAACGCGCCTACCGTTAACGCGATCACAAGATCGCCCCGCTGCATCGGCCCTTTCCCCGAATCAGTGAGCGGCGTCTCCCGACGTGCTTTCCGCCGCGGCTCCGCGCGCGACTTCACTTAATCGCGAAGCAATTCGGACGCGGGAAATCTGCGAGCCGGGAAATCTGCGGTAGATCACCCCGCGGAGCTTAATGGCGAGCTAGGCTTCGGAACGACCTGTCGCAGAACCGAGACGTCGCGAAAGTTCCACATGTCGGATCAGATCGTTCGCTGTGGTGTACTTCGCGCCGGATCGGAGATTGTTAGATCTTCGAATGGCCACGAGTGTCTGGTCTCGATTCGGACGACTGCAGATGAACAGCGGAATACCTTCGACTCGCCGCCGAGCTCACGTCTTCGTCGCGCTCGCCGCGGCGACGATCGGCACGGCGTGGGCCGCCGAGCCTGAGGAGCAGGCCCAGCGCATGCACGACCGCATAGCCGGCGTGCCGCCGAGCCCCGAAGTTCTGACTGAAATGACGACGCTCATTCAGAACGGCAACCCGCGCCGGGCCGCGCTCGTCGCGACGAACGACCGCCATTTCTATACGGTCACGTTGAAGAACCTCGCGGCGCCATGGACGAACCGTGATCAGTCGCCGTTCGTGCCGCTCAACGACTACATCGCGCTCGTGATCGGGCTCGTCAAGGACGACTACCCGTTCGACCAGATTCTCTACGAGGACGTGCTCTACGTCGGCGTCGGGGTGTCGCCGCCGCCGTCCGCGACGAGCAACGCGCACTACGAAGCGCTCGAGCGCCGCATGCTCGATCCGACTTTCGACCCCGAGACGGGGCTCCAGCGCACGACCCAATCGTCCGTCTATCCGCTGCCTCCGAACGCGACCGCGGGCGCGATGACGACGCGCGCGGCCGCCGAGGCGTTCTTCATCGCGGGCACGAACCGCGCGATGCTCCGCTTCACGCTGCTCAATCACCTGTGCGTCGACATGGAGCAGCTGCATGATACGAGCATCGTCCCGGACCGCATCCGGCAGGACGTATCGCGGAGCCCCGGCGGCGACAGCCGCGTGTTCAACAACAACTGCATCGGCTGCCACGCCGGCATGGACCCCCTCGCGCAGGCCTTCGCCTATTACAACTTCGATCAGGACGCGGGCAGCATCGAGTACACGTCGGGCGTCGTGCAGCCGAAGTACTTCAACAACGCGGACACGTTCGCGGACGGGTTCGTCACGCCGGACGACTCGTGGGACAACTACTGGCGCGAGGGACGTAACGCGCTGCTCGGCTGGAGTCCGTTCCTTCCCGGAAGCGGACAGGGCGCGAAGTCGCTGGGCCGGGAGCTCGCGGCATCGGATGCGTTCGCGCAGTGCCAGGTCAAGAAGGTGTTCGAGACGGTCTGCCTGCGTCCGCCGGCGAACGGCAACGATCACCAGCAGATCGTCACGATGGCGGAATCGTTCAAGAGCAGCAACTACGACCTTCGGGGCGTGTTCGCGGACGCCGCGGTGTACTGCATAGCCGAATGAGCGCGCACGGAGGCACGACGATGCAGCACGGAATACGGGCAGGCGCGACGGCGCTCGCAGTGATGCTCGCGGCGGTGCTCACCGGATGCAGCGGCGGAAGCGGCGCGAGCGTCGAGGAGCTGCCGGGATCCGGGGGCGGCACGAGCGGTGCGACGTACAACGGACCGCCGCCGTCGACGCCGGATGTCCAGGCTTTCAAGATTTACCTGTACGACAACGTCCGCGCGTCGAACCGATGCGGCGCCTGTCATGGGCTCGACGGCGGCCAGTCGCCGCTCTTCGCGCGAACCGACGACGTGAACCTCGCGTATGCCGAGGTGAACTCGTTCGTGAACCTTACGTCCCCGGCCGACTCGCCGATGGTGTTGAAGGTCGCGGGCGGTCATAACTGCTGGCTCACGAGCGACGAAGCGTGCGCGGACATCCTCGAGACGTGGATCAGGAACTGGGCCGGCGAGCTCGCGACCGGCGGCCGTGAGATCACGCTCGAGCCGCCGCCGCTTCGCGATCCGGGACAGAGTAAGAGCTTCCCGGCCGACGTGTCGCTGTTCGAGACGCACGTCTACCCCCTGCTCCGCGAGCACTGCGGAAGCTGTCATGCAGCGAGCTCGACGACGCGGCAATCGCCGTTCTTCGCGGAAGGTCCCCCGAGTGACCCCAACGCCGTGCGGGCCGCGTACGACGCCGCGAAGCCGCGCATCAATCTCGATGCGCCGCAGTCGTCGCGCCTCGTCGTGAGGCTCCGCGAGGAATCGCACAACTGCTGGACGTCCGACTGCAAAAGCGACGCGGACGAGATGGAGAACGCGATCCGCGCATTCGCGAATCAGGTGCCGGTCACGTCGGTCGATCCCGCGCTCCTGACGAGCAAGGCGCTCACGCTCTTCGAGGGCACGATCGCGGCCGGCGGTAACCGTTACGAGGCGCACCAGATCGCGCTCTACGAGTTCAAGACGGGCCAAGGCGGCACCGCATTCGACACGAGCGGCGTCGACCCGGCGATGGATCTTACGCTCTCCGGCGCGGTCGAGTGGGTCGGCGGCTGGGGTCTCGCGTTCTCGGGCGGCAAGGCGCAGGCGTCGACGACGACGAGCCGGAAGCTCTACGACCAGATCGTCGCGACCGGCGAGTATTCGATCGAGGCATGGGTAGCACCAGGCAACGTCGTGCAGGAGGACGTGCGCATCGTCAGCTACTCGGGCGGCGAGATGCAGCGCAACTTCAACCTCGGCCAGAACATGTACGACTACGAGTTCTTCGTCCGCACGGAGACCTCGGACGAGAACGGTAACCCGCGCCTGTCGACGCCGTCGGCGGACGAGGTGCTGCAGGCGACGTTGCAGCACGTCGTCGCGACGTTCCATCCGGTCGAGGGCCGCAAGATCTACGTGAACGGCGAGCTCGTCACGAATGCTGACCCGGCACCCGGGGGCCTGCTCACGTCGTGGGACGACACGTTCGCGTTCGTGCTCGGTAACGAAGTCTCGGGCACGAAACCGTTCACGGGCGTGATCCGACTGGTCGCGATTCACAACCGCGCGCTCACGCCCGAGCAGATCGTGCAGAATTTCGAGGCCGGCGTCGGCGAGAAGTTCTTCCTGCTCTTCAGCGTCGAGCACCTGACGAACGTGCCGCAAAGCTACATCGTCTTCGAAGCGGCGCAGTTCGACAGCTACAGCTATCTGTTCCGGAGGCCGTTCTTCATCAGCCTCGACGACGGCGTCGTGCCTACGAACATACCGATCCGGGGCATCCGGATCGGCGTGAACGGCGTGGAGGCTCCGGTCGGTCAGGCGTACGGGAAGCTCGACACGGCCATCACGGGCGCGAGCTACGACGTCGCGACGGGTCAAATGCTGTCGACGATCGGCACGGTGATACCTCTCGAGAAGGGACCCGAATCCGACGAGTTCTTCCTGACGTTCGACGCGATCGGCACGCGCACGTACAGCCGGCCGAAGCCAGAGACGCCCGCGCCGCCTGCCCCCGTCGATCTCGGCGAGATGGCGGAGGTCGGCGTGCGTACGTTCGACGAGATCAACGCGACGATGGCGAAGCTCACCGGCGTCAATCCGAACGACCCCAACGTGCGAGCCACGTTCGAGACCGTGCGGCAATCGTTGCCGGCCGTCCCGACGCTCGAGGCCGTGCTCGCGTCGCATCAGGTCGCGATCGCGCAGCTCGCGATCGAGTACTGCAACGCGTTGATCGAAAATCCGACGCTGCGCGCGCAGATGTTCCCGAACTTCCCGTTCGGCGACACACCTTCGGATGCGTTCGCGGCGCGCGAACACCTGATCAATCCGCTGCTCGACAGCTTCCTGGGCGTCGTCCCTCTCGCGACGCAGCCCGATCGCACGTTCCTCGAGAACAGGCTCAACGAGCTGCTCGACGGCATAGAGGACGACGAGACGCGGCCGGGCCTGCTCAACACGGAGAACGAAACGGTCTACGAGAACGAGCCAGACCCCGCGGCCGCGCGCACGCGCACGCTCGCGAAGGCCGTCTGCTCGGCCGTGCTCGGCAGCGCCGTGATGCTGATTCAGTGAGGTTTCGACGAGGAACGGAACATGGTCATCAAGATCAAGCGCAGGCTGCGGCATCCGGACGCCCCGCAGCGCCACGAGCAGCATCGGCGCCCGATGACGCGGCGCGAGCTGCTCGGCCAGGGTTTCATCGCCGGCTCGGCGACCGTGCTCACGGGCGGCGTGCTCGGGCTCTTCGCGAATCCGCGCGCCGTGTACGCGGACCTTGCGAAGGACTTGCAGCCGCTCACGCAGGCGTGCGGCATCACGAACGGCGCCGGCAAGATTCCGTTCATCTGCTTCGACCTCGCCGGCGGCGCGAACATGGCGGGATCGAACGTGCTGGTCGGCGGTCCCGGCGGCCAGTTCGATCTCCTGAGCACCGCCGGGTATCGCAAGCTCGGTTTGCCGGGCGACATGGTGCCGGGCGTCACCGAAGCGAACCCGACCGCGACGAGCAACGGTGATCACACGGACACGAGCCTCGGGCTCGCGTTCCACAGCGACAGTGCGTTCCTGCGCGGGATCCAGGCGAGCCTCCGCACGCCGGGCCTCGAGACGAGAGTCAACGGCGCGGTGATTCCGGCGCGATCCGAGAACGACACGAGCAACAATCCGCACAATCCGCTCTATGCGATCCAAAAAGCGGGCGCGGACGGCTTGATCGTGACGCTCTGCGGCTCGCGCAATACCGATTCGGGCGGTAATTCCGTCGCGCCGATGTCGATGATCGACCCGCAGTACCGGCCGACGAAGGTCGATCGTCCGAGCGACGCCGTCGGTCTCGTCGATACGGGTCAGCTCGTCGGCCTGCTCGGACCGAGCGACGCGACCGCGGTGCTCGAGGCGATCTACCGGATCAGCGCCAGGAAGATCGACGGGCACACCTCGACGGGCTTGAGCGTCAGCCGCGACGAGGTCGTGAAGGAGCTCCTGAAGTGCGGATACCTCAAGGCCGCCGACGTCGCCGACCGTTTCGGCAAGGTGATCCTCGATCCGGGCAAGGATCCGAACATCGTCGGGCCAAACGGCATCTTCACGACCGAGGAGTTCTTCGCGAACAACACAGACGGCGCCGAGTTCCGCAAGACCGCTTCGATCATGAAGCTCGTGATCGAGGGCTACGCGGGCGCGGGCTGCATCACGATGGGCGGCTACGACTACCACGGCGGCGCACGCCAGGAGGGTGAGATCAAGGATTTCCGCGCGGGACGCTGCATGGGCGCGTGCCTCGAGTACGCCGCGCGCGTCGGCGTGCCGCTCGTTCTCTACGTCTTCAGCGACGGCTCGCTGTCGAGCAACGGCGTGATCGACGATTCGATCAACGGCCGCGGCAAGGGCGAGTGGACAAGCGACAACCAGGACACGGCGGCGTCGTTCTTCCTCGTCTACAGCCCGATCGGGCGGCCTCCGATCTACCAGAGCGGCTCGGACGGTCTCTCGATGTTCCAGCACCAGCAGATCGGCTACTTCACGCCGAACGGCGACGTGCAGCGCTCGAGCTCGCCGGGCGCGAACAACGTGAACCTGCTCGTCGAGATGGTCGCGCTGAACTACATGGCGCTGCACGGCGAGCAGCATCTGTTCGCGTCGCGCTTCCCGAACCACGGCCTCGGCAACACCACGAACCTCGATCGCTTCACCGCGTTCGAGGCGATCGTGAACGGCACGATCGCTTAGCCTCCCAACGGGTCAGACACCATTTCCAAGGGAAATGGTGTCTGACCCGGTTCTGCCCCGTCAGAATCGGGCTCTGACCCCGAATTTCCTTGACACGGACGGTCGTTGTCCGGAAAAAGGGCGCTGCTTCCGCCCCGAGTGTGCCTGCGTGACGACTTCCATCCCGTTCGCCTGCCCCCGCTGCGACCGAGCGCTCGACGAGACCGAGCACGGTCACCGCTGCGCCGGCTGCCGCGTCGATTTCCCGCGCATCGGCGGCATCCCGTGGCTTTTCGCCGAGCCGCAGGCCGCGCTCGGCGAATGGCGGGGGCGGCTCCACTTCTCGCTGCGTCAGCTCGAGCGCCGATGCGCCGAGCTCGACGAGACGCTGAAGCGGCGCGGCCTGCGCGACGCGACACGCAGGCGGCTCACGCTGCTTCGCGACGCGACGGCGGATCACGCGAAGCGGCTCGCGGACCTGCTCGCGCCGCTCGACGTCGCGAAGCTCACCGCGAGCGTCGAGACGTATCTCGCGCTCAGGACGCGCCCGCCTTCGGACCAGGGCCTCCTGACCTACTACGCGAACGTGCACCGCGACTGGGCGTGGGGCCGCGACGAGAACACGCTATCGATCGAGCTGATCCGCGAGGCGCTCGACGGCCGCGCGCCCGGCCGCACGCTCGTGCTCGGCTCGGGCGCGGGCCGACTCGCGTACGACATCCATATGACGCTCGGCGCCGAGACGACCGTCGCGCTCGACTTCAACCCCCTGCTCGTCCTGATCGGGGACCGCGTCACGTCCGGCCGGCCCGTCGAGCTCTACGAGTTTCCGCTCGCGCCGCGCCGCGCCGAGGATCATGCCGTGCTGCGCGTCCTCGAAGCGGAGACTCCTGCCCGCCCCGGGCTCGGGCATGTGCTCGCGGACGCACATCGGCCGCCGTTCGCGAAGGGCACGTTCGACACGATCGTCACGCCGTGGCTCGTCGACATCCTCCCGGAGCCTCTCGATGCACAGGCCGGTCGCATCAACCATCTGCTCACGGACGGCGGTTGCTGGGTGAACTTCGGCTCGCTCGCGTTCCACGATGCCGACCCGGCGCTGCGCTACGCGCTCGACGAGTGCATCGACGTGATGACCGAGCAGGGGTTCGCGCAGCCTGTAATCATCGAACGGACGATCCCGTACCTTGCGTCGCCGTCGAGCCGCCATGCGCGGCGCGAGGAGGTGGTCGTCTGGAGGGCGGACAAGGCCCGGCGCCTCGAGCCGCCGCTCCGCCACGCGGCGCTACCCGATTGGATCGTGCGCGGCACCGAGCCGGTGCCGCTCTCCGCCGCGTTCCGCGCACAGATCATGACGACACGGATCCATGCGTTCATCATGTCGCTGATCGACGGTAAACGGTCGCTGAAGGACATCGCGCGTGTCCTCGCGGAGCAGCGCCTGATGACGGCCGAAGAGGCGGAGCCCGCGTTGCGCTCGTTCCTGATCAGGATGCACGACGACGCACGACGCGGGACCGACTGATCGGCCGTCCCGCCGGCGGCGGACCGCCGGTCTGACGGTCCTCGGGATACGGCCGCGCTTGCGCTCCCGCGCGAAATCGATTCGAATGCCCGCCATGCCAGAAGAGCGATCGAACCGCATCATCGTCACCGTGATCGGCGCGGACCGCGTCGGCATCATCGCCGGCGTCTCGGCCGTGCTCGCCGAAGCGAACGCGAACATCGTCGACATCTCGCAGACGACCCTGCGCGAGTTCTTCACGATGATCTTGCTGGCGGATCTCGGCCAGGCGACGGTCCCGTTCGACGAGCTGAAGCGCCGCCTCGGCGAGAAAGGCGACGAGATGGGCGTCAAGATCGACGCTCAGCACGAGGACGTCTTCAAGTACATGCACCGCGTCTGAACGGCGTATCCGCCGTTCGCGATTCCGAGCACGAGCCGATGCCGCTGCCGTTCTCCCCGCAGGAAATCGTCGAGACCATCCGCATGGTGCAGATGGAGAATCTCGACATCCGCACGATCACGATGGGGATCAGCCTTCGCGACTGCGCGCACCCGGACCTCGACGTCGCGGGCTCAAGGGCCTACGACAAGATCTGCCGGCTCGCGGGACGCCTCGTCGCGGTCGGCGAAGAGATCGAGCGCGAGTACGGCATCCCGGTCGTGAACAAGCGCATCTCGGTGACGCCGGTCTCGATCGTCGCCGAGTGCACGTCCGCGGACCGGTACGTGCGCTTCGCGGAGCATCTCGACCGCGCCGCGGCCGAGGTCGGCGTGAACTTCCTCGGCGGCTTCTCGGCGCTCGTGCACAAGGGCGCGACGCCCGGCGACCGCGCGCTGATCGCATCGATCCCGGAAGCGCTCGCGACGACCGAGCGCGTCTGCGCGTCCGTGAACGTCGGCACGACGCGCGCCGGCCTCAACATGGACGCGGTCGCGGAGATGGGCCGGATCGTCCACGAGACGGCGCATCGCACCGCGGACCGCGACGGCATCGGCGCCGCGAAGCTCGTCGTGTTCTGCAACGCCGTCGAGGACAACCCGTTCATGGCGGGTGCATTTCACGGCATCGGCGAGCCCGACTGCGTGATCAACGTCGGCGTCAGCGGCCCCGGCGCGGTGATGAGCGCGGTACGACAGGCACCCGACGCCGACTTCGGCGAGCTCGCGTCCGTGATCAAGCGGACCGCGTTCAAGATCACGCGGATGGGCGAGCTGGTCGGCCGGGCCGCGTCGCAAAAGCTCGGCGTGCCGTTCGGCATCGTGGATCTTTCGCTCGCGCCGACGCCCGCGCACGGCGACAGCGTCGCGCACATTCTGGAGGCAATGGGCCTGGAGCGCGTCGGCACCCACGGCTCGACGGCCGCGCTCGCGCTCCTGAACGACGCCGTGAAGAAGGGCGGCGCGATGGCCTCGGGTTACGTCGGCGGACTCTCGGGCGCGTTCATCCCCGTTTCCGAGGACATCGGCATGATCGAGGCCGCCGCGATGGGCGCGATCACGTTCGACAAGCTCGAGGCGATGACCGCCGTCTGCTCCGTCGGCCTCGACATGATCGCGGTGCCGGGTGACACGACGCCCGAGACGATCGCCGCGATCATCGCGGACGAAGCCGCGATCGGCATGATCAACCGCAAGACGACCGCGGTGCGGCTCGTGCCCGCGCCCGGAAAGTCGGTGGGCGACTTCGTCGAGTTCGGCGGCCTGCTCGGACGGGCGCCGGTCCTGCCGCTTTCCCCGTACTCGAGCGCGGACTTCGTGCGCCGCGGCGGACGCATCCCTGCCCCGCTTCAGGCTCTGAACAACTGACCGGGCGGCCGATACTCTCGCTCGAGCCCGATCCCGGGTCTCGTCGTAGCGGTCTCTCGCAACAACCAACGCTTTCGCTGATCCCGCTCACACGTCGGAGCGGCGATGCCACCAGTCGTTGCGCCACACACATAGCGCCCAGAACGTGCCTGCGATCCCGGCAACCCCGATCGTGAGGAGAAGAGCAGTAGTCAATGCGTCGACGATCCGGGCCGCTCCCCATCCGTATCGAAGAAGCAGGCCCGCGTAAAGGACCGCGCCGATAGCGGCGCCGTACGCGAGGTAATCGATCAACCGCTGTCCGAGCCGGCGGCGAAACAGGAGTGCAACCGGAGTCGTGATCGCGAGAAGAACGAACGTGCCCAAGGCGAGCGCGATGTGAAACCGCGGGTCCGCGAACACGGCGTAGTCCCAAACGTTCTCGCCAAGAAGCAGATAGTGCATCTTGGCAACCGCGATCGTGAGCGCGGGAACGACTGCTGGCGTAACGACCAGGCTGAGCAGGTACCGAAGCATAACCTACGTCGATGCGACTCCACCTCCCGAGAGGCGGGTGGGGATATGTAGTACTCGAGTACCGTAGATGAAGCAACGGAGAAGCGCAGAGGCCGCGCGAGCGCGGCGCGCGCCGCGTCCAATCGGGCATTGATCGCGAGGCCATCCGAAGCGGTCCGGCTAGAATGGCCGCGCAGCATCCCAACTGCGTGACGGAAGACGCTCCCGAATGGCCTGGATCATCCTCCTGCTCGCCGGACTGCTCGAGATCGCGTGGGCGGTCGGGCTCAAGGTCAGCAACGGACTCGTGCGCCCCGTGCCCGCCGCAGCGACGATCGCGGCGATGATCGCGAGCATGGCGCTCCTCGCCGTCGCCGTGCGCACGCTGCCGCTCGGCACCGCGTATGCGGTCTGGACCGGAATCGGCGCGGTCGGCACCGTTCTGTTCGGGATCCTGCTGTTCGGCGAATCGGCGTCGCCCGTGCGGCTCGTCTGCATCACGCTGATCGTCGTCGGGATCGTCGGGCTGCACGCGACGGAAACCGCGTAGACGCGCCGCTCGGGCGCGTCACGCGCGGCGCTCGGCCGCGATCAGCGCGTTCAGCTCCGGCACGCACGATCCGCACGACGTCCCGGCACCGAGGATCCGGCCGATCTCGGCCGCCGTCGTCAGCGACTGCGCGCGGATTACGTCGACCAGCACGCTTCGCGCGACCGAGAAGCACGCGCAGACGATGCCGGCGGCTGCGCCGTCGCGCTGAGCGGGACCGCCCGCGAGCAGGCTCGGCCGCACCGCGTCTGCGATCTCGGCCTCGTCGAACTGCGCCGCGAGCCACTCGCGTCCGACGCCGATCGGGTCCGAGGACGCGAAGAGGCACGCCTTCAAACGCCGCCGCTCGAGCACGGCCGCGCGATAGCGCCGTCTGCCGGGATCGGAGAGCTCGATCCACTCGCCGTCCGCTCCGAGGACCGCGCGCGCCCATTCGGGCCAGGACCTCGCATCCGCGTCGTCCGCGAACTCGATGCGCCAGCAGCCGCGCAACCGTGCGCGGACAACATACTCGCAGCCCGGAAGCACGAGCGGCTCGCGCGACAGCACGAAACCGTGCCGCGCCGGCGCATGGCGCCGCAACCGCACCACGGCGTGCTTGAGCTCCGGCTGCCCGGACACCGGGTCGACCTCCGGCGCGACGAGCGTATTGACGCGGCCGAGCGTCGCGAATTGCGCGCTCCAGTGCATCGGCGCGAAGACCTCGCCCCGGCGCACGTCCGTCGTCACGCGGACCCGCGCGAGCATCCGACCGCGCGCGTTCTCGAGCACCGCGAGCCCGGCGTCGTCGAGCGCGAAGCGCACCGCGTCGTCCGGATGCACGTCGACGAACGGCTCGGCGCGATGGCCCGTGAGCCGCGGCGATCGGCCGGTCCTCGTCATCGTGTGCCACTGATCGCGCGTCCGCCCGGTGTTGAGCACGATCGGCGCGGCGTCGTTCGGCAGGCTTCTCGGCGCGCGCGGCTCGACCGCGACGAGCCGCGCCTTGCCGTTCGGCGTGAAGAAGCGCCCGTCGCCGAAGAGCCGCTTCGGCCGCGCGACGTCCTGCGCAGCGTCCGCGCGCGCGGCAGGCAGAGGCCACTGCACCGGCTCGAGCGCGTCGTACTCCTCGTCGGAAAGCTCGGCGAGCGCGCCGATGTCGAACGCGCGCGACCCGTCGTTCTCGAACGCGGAGAGCCGCGCGTGCTCGCGAAAGATCTCGGCCGGCGAGCGGTACGTGAACGCGCGGCCGAAGCCCATGCCGCGCGCGACGTCGCAGACGATCCGCCAGTCCGGCCGGCTCTCGCCGGCGGGCTCGAGGAACGGCCGCTGCCGCGAGATCCGCCGCTCGGAGTTCGTGACCGTCCCCGACTTCTCGCCCCATGCCGCTGCGGGGAGCAGCACGTCGGCGTAGCGTGCCGTGTCCGCATGCCGGAAGCAGTCCGACACGACGACGAACGGGCAACGCTCGAGCGCGTCGGCGACACGATCGGCATCCGGCATGCTGACCACCGGATTGGTCGCCATGATCCAGATCGCCTTGATCTTCCCGGCATGCACCGCGTCGAACAGCTCGACGGCCCTCAGGCCCGGCCGCGTCGCGATATGCGGCGCGCGCCAGAAACGCGCGACACGCTCGACGTGATCCGGCGAGAAGTCCATGTGCGCCGCGAGCTGGTTCGCGAGCGCGCCGACCTCGCGGCCGCCCATCGCGTTCGGCTGGCCCGTGATCGAGAACGGTCCTGCGCCTTCGCGGCCGATCCGGCCGCTCGCGAGGTGCACGTTCAGGATCGCGTTCACCTTGTCGGTGCCGCTCGACGACTGATTGACGCCCTGCGAGAACAACGTCACGACCTGCGGCGTCCGGACGAACAGCCGGTAGAACTCCGCGACGTCGTGTTCGGGCACGCCGCACGCCGCCGCGACCGACGGCACCGAAGGCGACGACGCTTTCGCGGCACGGAGGGCCGCCGATGCGCCGTCGACGTGCGCGTCGATGTATTCCCAATCGAGCGCGTCCTCGCGCCGCATGTAGCTCAAGAGCCCGTTGAAGAGCACCGCATCCGTGCCCGGACGGATCGGCAGGAACACGTCGGCGACGTCGGCCGTCGCCGTGCGGCGCGGATCGATCACGACGACGCGAACGTGCGGCCGTTCCTCCTTCGCCCGCCGCACGCGCTGGAACAGGATCGGATGGCACCACGCCATGTTCGAGCCGACGATCACGAAAAGCTCCGCCGCATCGAGATCGGCATACGCGCCGGGAACGACGTCCTCGCCGAAGGCACGCTTGTGCCCGGCGACCGCGGACGCCATGCAGAGGCGCGAGTTCGTGTCGATATTCGCGCTGCCGATGAAACCCTTCATCAGCTTGTTCGCGACGTAGTAGTCCTCTGTCAGGAGCTGACCCGAGACATAGAACGCGACCGAATCACGGCCGTGCTCGGCGATCGTCGCGGCGAAACGTGAAGCCACGACGTCGAGCGCGTCGTCCCACGTCACACGTCGCCCGTGGATCTCGGGATAGAGCAGCCGCCCTTCGGGGCCGAGCGTCTCGGCGAGCGCGGCGCCCTTCGAGCAGAGCCGTCCCGCGTTCGCCGGGTGGTTCGCGTCGCCCGTGATCACGACGCTCGAGCCGCCCGCCTTCGGCCGTGCGGCGACGATGCCGCAGCCGACGCCGCAGTACGGGCACGTCGTGCGGACGGCCGTCATGCGCGCGTGATGCGCGTCGGAGGCGCGTCCGCGCTCGCTGCGATTCCCGACGCGACGGGCTGCTTCGCGTCCTCGGGCGCGGCGTCCTCCGCAGCGCTTACGGGCTCGACCGCCACGAGGATCCGTCCGTCCTCGATGTGCACCGCGAAGCGCGCGGTCGCGCCCTCGTCCGGCCCCGTCGCCTCGCCGCTCTCGAGATCGATGACCCACTCGTGCAGCGGGCATGTCACGCAATGCCCGTGCACGATGCCCTGCGACAGCGGCCCGCCCTTGTGCGGGCAGCGGTCCTCGAGCGCGTACACGCGATCGTCCGTCGTACGGAAAAGCGCGATCGTGCGGCCGCGAGCGCGCAGCACGCGTGCGCCGCGGCGAGGGATCGCGTCGAACGGACCCGCGTCGACGAACGTCATGCCGGCTCTCCGTCGCGAAGCAGCGTCGCGTCGAGCGGCTCGAACTCGTCGGCATCCTTGCCGGCGGCCCGCTCCGCCCACGGATCGATCTGCGCATGGCGCTGCGATTCGAGGAAGCGCGCGTAGAGCGCACGGCGTCCTGCGTCGTCGTCGACGATCCGCTGCTTCACGTACGTGAGCCCGACGCGCTCGATCCACGGCGCCGTCCGCTCGAGGTAGCGCGCCTCCTCGCGATAGAGCTGCAGGAACGCGCCGCAGTATTCGAGCACCTCGTCGGCGGTCGGCACCTTGCACAGGAAGTCCGTCGCGCGCACCTTCATGCCGCCGTTGCCGCCGACATGGATCTCGTAGCCCGACTCGACGCAGACGACGCCGAAATCCTTGATCGTCGCCTCGGCGCAGTTTCGCGGGCATCCGGATACCGCGAGCTTCACCTTGTGCGGGTGCCACGAGCCCCACGCCATGCGCTCGAGCCTGATCCCGAGACCCGTCGAATCCTGCGTGCCGAACCGGCACCACTCCTTGCCGACGCACGTCTTCACGGTGCGGAGCGCCTTGCCGTACGCGTGGCCCGAGACGAAGCCTGCCGCGGCAAGATCGCGCCAGATTCTCGGCAGATCCTCCTTCTTCACGCCGAGGAGGTCGATCCGCTGCCCGCCCGTGATCTTCACGGTCGGCACGCGATACTTCTCGGCGACGTCGGCAATCGCCCGCAGCTCCTTGGGCGTCGTGACGCCGCCCCAGATCCTCGGCACGACGGAATACGTGCCGTCGCGCTGGATGTTGCCGTGCGCCCGCTCGTTGATGAAGCGCGACTGCTTGTCGTCGCGGTACTCGCCCGGCCAGGCGCAGAGCAGATAGAAGTTGAGCGCGGGCCGGCACTTGTGGCAGCCGTCCTCGGTCTTCCACTCGAGGAAGCGCATCACGTCCGGGATCGACTTCAGCGCATACTCGCGGATCGCCTTCCTCACCTCGTCGTGCGTGTGCACGGTGCACGGGCACATCGGCTTCACGGACGGAGACTCCGAGTAGTCGCCGCCGAGCGTGTTCGCGAGGAGTTGCTCGACGAGGCCCGTGCACGAACCGCAGGAGGAGGAGGCCTTCGTATGCGCGCGGACCTCGTCGAGCGTGAACAGCTTCTTCTCGGTGATCGCGGCGACGATTCGGCCCTTCGTGATGCCGTTGCAGCCGCAAATCTCGGCGTGATCGGGCAGTGCCGTCACCGCGTCGGCCCCGGCCGTGCCCGAGTCGCCGATGTGCGCGGGGCCGAACAAGAGCTGATCGCGGATGTCCGCGATGTTCGTGCCGTCGCGCATCAGCTGGAAGTACCACGGGCCGTCGATCGTATCGCCGCAGAGCACGGCGCCGCGGATCCGGTCGTCGCGGACGACGAGCTTCTTGTAGACGCCGCGGCCCGCATCGTGGAACGTCAGCGCGTCGCTCCCCTCGTCGCCGATGAAGTCGCCGGCCGAGAAGACGTCGATGCCCGTGACCTTGAGCTTCGTCGACACCGACGAGCCCGTGTAGCGCGCGATGCCGAGCTCCGCGAGGTGATTCGCGACGACCTTCGCCTGCTCGAAGAGCGGCGCGACGAGCCCGTATGTCACGCCGCGGTGCTGCACGCATTCGCCGAGCGCGTAGATCGCGGGATCGTACGTCTGCATCGTGTCGTCGACGAGCACGCCGCGGTCGCACGCGAGACCGGAGCGGATCGCGAGCTCGATGTTCGGCCTGATACCGATCGCGAAGACGACGAGATCCGCCGGGATCTCGTCGCCGTCGTCGAAACGGACCGCGCGCACGGAAACGGTGTCAGACACCTTTTTCGACCCCACGTCGCGGGATGGCAGGTGGCCGTCGTCGAAAAAGGTGTCTGACACCATTTTCGTTCCCGACCCGCCGACGATCTCAACCGTCCGCGCCGGCATCTTGAACGCGATGCCGCGTGCCTCGAGCGAGCGCTTCAAGAGCGCCCCGGCCGGCGCGTCGAGCTGACGCTCCATCAGCGTCGGGCCGAGATGCACGACCGTGACCTCCATGCCGCGCTTCTTCAAGCCGTGCGCGGCCTCGAGCCCGAGCAGTCCGCCGCCAATCACGACCGCGCGTCGGCCGCGGCGCGCCGCCTCGACCATGTATTCGACGTCGCGGATCGTTCGATAGGTGACGACACCGGGGAGATCCGCGCCGGGGATCGGCGGCACGACCGGCTTCGAGCCGGTCGCGAGAATCAGCCTGTCGTACGGCGCGACGTCGCCGTCCGCCGTCACGACGCGCCGTCTCGCACGGTCGATCGCGGTCACCTCGACGCCCGCGCGCAGCGTGATCCCGCGCTCGGCGTACCACTCCGGGCGATGCAGCATGATCGCGTCGAGCGTCTTCTCGGCCGCGAGGAGCGGCGACAGCAGGATGCGGTTGTAGTTGCCGTAGGGCTCCGCGCCGAACACCGTGATCTCGTAGCGCTCGGCGTCGAGCGCGAGCAACTCTTCGATCGCGCGCATTCCGGCCATGCCGTTGCCGACGAGCACGAGCCGGCGCTTCCGGCGGCCTCCGTTGCCGCGAAGGTGAATCGGCCCCGCCTTCACACCGATGCGCATCGCCGTGCCCGCCGCCGATCGCACGTACATCCCGTTCCCTCCTTTCAACGCTTCCGACTCCCTGCCGCCTGTCATGCCGCCTCCGCCTCGTCGGCTCCGCGCTCGCGTTCGCAGCCTGCGAGGAAATCGAGCAGCTCGCGCCGATACCGGTAATAGCTCGGGTGCTCGAGCAGCGATTTGCGCGTGCGAGGACGCGGCAGATCGACCTCGAGCACCTTGCCGACCTTCGCGTTCGGGCCGTTCGTCATCATCACGACGCGATCGGCGAGCAGGATCGCCTCGTCGACGTCGTGCGTGACGCAGATCGCGGTGACCCGCGTGCGCGCCCACACGTCCATCAGGACCTGCTGCAGCTCCCAGCGCGTCAGCGAATCGAGCATGCCGAACGGCTCATCGAGCAGGAGCAGCTTCGGGCTCAGCGCGAACGCGCGCGCGATGCCGACGCGCTGACGCATGCCGGCGGAGAGCTCGCAGGCGGGCTTGTCCGCGTGCTCCGCGAGGCCGACGCGTGCGAGGTAGTAGCGCACGATCTCGTCGCGCTCGTGGCGCGAGGCATGGCGATAAACACGGTCGACGCCGAGCGCGACGTTCTCCGCGGCCGTGAGCCACGGAAACAGACTCGGCGTCTGGAACACGACCGCGCGATCGGGTCCCGCCGTCGTGACCTCGCGGCCGTCGACGACGATGCCGCCGGAGCTGACATCGGAAAGACCGGCCGCCATCGACAGCACGGTCGACTTGCCGCAGCCCGAGTGACCGATCAGCGAAACGAATTCGCCCTTCTGCATCCTCAGGTCGAAGCCGTCGACGACGGTCAGCGGGCCCTCGCGCGTCGGGTAGATCTTGCGCACGTCGAAGAACTCGACGTAGTGGTTCATCGGCCGTGTCTTCGCCGCACGCAGGTACGCCCGCGGCGGATCGCGCGGCACGATCGGCGTCACGTCCGGCAGCCGGTCGGTGCCGCCCGCGGACGCCGAGCGCGCGGCCCGTGCGCTGCCGGCCTCGAGCAGGCAGCGCGTGATCGCACGCTTCAGGCGCCTGCACTCGGGATCGTCGTCGAGCGCGGCCCGGTCGCGCGGACGCGGCAACGCGACGTCGAACGGCTCGCCGAGCGTCGCGCGCGGCCCGGGTGTGAGCGGCACGATGCGGTCCGCGAGCAGGATCGCCTCGTCGACATCGTTCGTGACGAGCACGATCGTGTTGCTCTCGCGAGCCGCGAGCGCGGCGATCTCGTCCTGGAGCTTCGCTCGGGTCAGCGCATCGAGCGCGGACAGCGGCTCGTCGAGGAGCAGCATCTTCGGCGCCTGCGCGAGCGCCCGCGCCACCGCGACGCGCTGCCGCATGCCGCCCGAAAGCTGCGCAGGCCGCAGGTCCCGCGCGTGCGCGAGGCCGACCTTCTCGACGTATTCCGCGACGCGCGCGCGGCGCTCCGAGCGCGGCCGGTCGCCGAACACGGCGTCGACCGCGAGCGCGACGTTGTCCTCGACCGTGAGCCACGGCATCAGGGCGTAGCTCTGAAACACGACGCCGCGCTCGGGACCCGGCCCGGTGACGGGTTCGCCTTCGAACAGGATCCGCCCCGTGCTCGGCTGCTCGAGCCCGGCCATCAGCGACACGAGCGTCGTCTTACCCGAGCCCGAGAAGCCGACGATCGCGACGAGCTCGCCGCGCGCGATCTCGAGGTTCACGTCGGCGAGCACGTGGGCCGCGTCCCTGCCCGCACCGAACGATTTCGCGACGCCCTCGAGCTTCATCAGCGGCTCGGCCGCCGCACGCTCCGCGACGCGGCTCATCGGCTCGCTCCACGAGACACGGCCGCCTGCAGCGCGAGCATCACGCGGTCGAGCAGGAAGCCGATCAAGCCGATCGTGAGCACGGCGACGACGATTCGCGCGAGCGACGACGACGAGCCGTTCTGGAACTCGTCCCAGACGAACTTCCCGAGGCCCGGATTCTGCGCGAGCATCTCGGCGGCGATCAGCACCATCCAGCCGACGCCGAGCGACAGGCGAAGCCCCGTGAAGATCAACGGCAGCGCCGCCGGCAGCACGATCTTCGTGAGCGTGGCGGGGAAACCGAGCCGAAGCACGCGGGCGACATTGGTCAGATCCTTGTCGATGCTCGCGACGCCGAGCGCGGTATTGATCAGCGCCGGCCACAGCGAGCACAGCATGACCGTGATCGCCGAGTTGACGAACGACTTCTCGAAGAGCGGCGCATCGCTCACGTAGACGGCCGAGACGACCATCGTCACGAGCGGCAGCCATGCGAGCGGCGACACCGGCTTGAAGATCTGCACGAACGGATTGATGGCCGCGTGCACCGTCCTCGAGAGCCCCGCCATGACGCCGAGCGGCACCGCAACCACGGCTGCGAGCACGAAGCCGGCGAACACGGTCTTGAGGCTCGTCACGATCTGGTCGATATACGTCGGCCGCCCCGTGTACTCGCGAATTCGCACCTCCGCGTTCGGGTTCTCCGCGAGGAGCGCCGCGTTCCGCTCGCGCTGCCGCTCGTAGAACGCGGCCCGCCGCTCGCGCTCCGCGCGATGATCCGCGATGAGGTTCTTCGCCTCCTGCCAGACGGCGGCAGGGCCCGGCACGGCGCCGAGGCTCGTGTCTATGCGCGGCGCGACCTGCGCCCAGACGACGGCGAAACCGACGAGCGCGAGCGCGGGGATGCCGAGCGAGGGCCAGAGCGCCCTGAGCTGCTCGACGGGCCGATCGCCGATTGCAAGACGCAGCATCGACGCGAGCCATCCGAGGCCGAGCGCTGCAAGCGTGCCGTCGGCCTTGTCGATCAGCGATGCGACTCGATGGCGTAACGTCGACGTCGACAGTGCTGCGGCTTCAACGGCCATCGCCGTCTCCCGACACTACGCGCGTGCCGACGACGCGCTCGTCGCCCTTCAACCCGATCGCGAGCTGCTCGAGATAGGCATTCGGTTTGCGCGCGTCGAAGACGATGCCGTCGATGAAGCCGTCCTGCGGGGGGCGATAGCCGTCCGAGCCCCACGGGAAGTCGTCGCGATCGGCGAGGCCTTCTTCGACGAGCTGCTTCGCCGCCTCGAGGTAGATGTCCGGCCGATAAACGGACCTCGCGACGTCGTGATACCACTCGTCGGGTTTACCCTCCTCGATCTGGCCCCAGCGGCGCATCTGCGTCAGATACCAGATCGCGTCGGAGTAGTACGGGTACGTTGCGAACTCGCGGAAGAAGACGTTGAAGTCCGGCACGGGGCGCTTGTCGCCGCGCTCGTACTCGAACGTGCCGGTCATCGATGCCGCGATCACGTCGAAGTCGGCGCCGACGTATTCGGGGCGCGCGAGAATCCTCGCCGCCTCCGCACGATTCGCGTTGTCGTTCGCGTCGAGCCAGATTGCCGCGCGCAGCAGCGCCTTCACGAGCGCGACGTGCGTATTCGGATGCGCGTCCGCCCACGCCTTCGTGACGCCGAAGACCTTCTCCGGGTTGTTGCGCCAGATCTCGTAATCCGTGATGACCGGCACGCCGATCCCCTTCTGCACGGCCTGCTGATTCCACGGCTCGCCGACCGAGTAGCCGCGGATCGTGCCCGCCTCGAGCGTCGCCGGCATTTGCGGCGGCGGCGTCACCGAGAGGAGCACGTCCGCGAGGACCTGTCCGGTCACGTCCGCGGGCGAGTAGAAGCCGGGATGGATACCGCCGGCCGCGAGCCAGTAGCGAAGCTCGTAGTTGTGCGTCGAGACCGGGAACACCATGCCCATCCGAAACGGCTCGCCGCGCGCGTTGTACTCGTCGACGATCGGCTTCAGCGCATCGGCCTTGATCGGGTGGAGCAGCCTGCCGTCCTCGTCGCTCGGAAGCTCGGGTTTCATCGCGGCCCAGACGTCGTTCGAGACGGTGATCGCGTTCCCGTTCAGATCCATCGAGAACGCCGTGATCACGTGTGCGCGGGTGCCGATGCCGATCGTCGCGCCGAGCGGCTGACCCGCGAGCATGTGGGCGCCGTCGAGCTCGCCGGTGATGACGCGATCGAGCAGCACCTTCCAGTTCGCCTGCGGCTCGAGCGTCACGTAGAGCCCTTCGTCCTCGAAGTAGCCCTTCTCGTAAGCGATCGCGAGCGGCGCCATGTCCGTCAGCTTGATGAAGCCGAGCTTGAGCTCGTCTTTCTCGAGCTCCGTCGCGAATGCGGCCGCGCAGAGCACGAGCGCGGCCGCGCCGCAGCCAACGCGCGGGATGCGCGAGGCGGCGCGTGCGGTCTCGCCGTGCCGTCGTGCGTGCGGAACGGCAGTCGACTTCCTGGCCGGTACCCGATCCGCGTTCTCCAAGGTTCGTCCTGCACCTGCTCCGCGCAATCGCATGCTTTCCTCCGTGTTGGCCTGCCGCCCCGAGCACCAAAAAAAGAACCGCTGAACGCGTCCGTGTCGTCGGCGCGTGTCAGCGGCGTTGCTGTATCGCCCATCGTCGGGCGTCTCTCGGACCCGAGACGTTTCCCGAGACCGTCGGGAGCCGGGTTTCGAAGCCGCCGGTGGCCCGGTGCCCGCTCCCGCCCCGCTAGTTCAAGTGCCGTGCCAGCCGCCCGTCTCGGGCCCAACTGTTTGAAATGCTAAGGAGTTGAGGAGTGATCCCCGTTCGGGTCGACGCATGCTGCGCCCCGCGAAGCACCGTGACGAGGCATTTCGCGCGGCCGCATGTTCCGCCGCGGTGCAGCAGGAACATCAGCCGCCGAGCAGCTCAGCCGCGTCGACGATCACGCGGGCGAGATCCGCGATCCGCCGGTTCTGGTTCATCGCCGTGCGGCGCATCAGCGCGTATGCATCCTGCTCGGAGAGCCCTTCCCGCTGCATCAGAATCGCCTTCGCGCGCTCGATCAGCTTGCGCTCGCGCAGCGCAGTCTGCGTGCGCTCGAGCTCCGCCTCGAGGCGGCGCAGCGCGTGATGCCGTGCGACCGCGACGGTCAGGAGCGCCGGAATTCGCTCCTTGGCGAGGCCATCGACGACGTACGCGGCAACGCCCGCGTCGATCGCCTTGCGCGCGCTCGCCGCATCCGAATGATCCACGAACGCGACGATCGGCCGCTTGATCGCCGTGGCCGCGGCCGTGAGCAGCGAGATGCGCTCAGGGCTCGGCTCGCGCAGATCGACGACGATCACGTCGGGGTTCGTCGCGGCGACGCTCGGGAGGAGCGACGCGATGCGCTCGATACGATGCACGACGGGGCGGATCTCCGTGTCCGCGCTTTCGGCCAGCGCCTCCTCGATCAGCGCCGCTCGCGCGGCATCCTCCGCGCAAACGAGTATCTGCACGCCGGGTTCCCACAATTGATAATTCCCACTTGCGTCAACGCTTCTGCAAGAAGTGTGCGCGGCGAGCGGGCCGATCGACATCGCAATGCGAATCTGCGAGTTACGCCGGATGCACGACTGTGCGCGACTCGAATCGGATGCGAGACTGCACTCGGTTGAGCCGCGCGCTCGCCGGCGCTGCGCCGCGAACGTGCATGCGTCGACCGGACGAGCGCGCACGCTCGAGTGCGACGCGTGTGCCGAGTGCTGTAGCCCGTGTGCCGAGTGCCGCAGGCGGTGTGCGAGTGTCGTAGCCGGTGTCGTGAGTGTCGTAGCCGGCGCAGGGAAGCAGATACCCGCTGCCTTCGAGCGGGCGCGGGCGCCGTCAGCCTTCGGCCGGTCCCGCGACCGCCATTCCGCCGGACGCGCTGGCGAGCGGCACATCCACGGCGAGAGCGCTTTCGCCCGCATAAATGTGCAAGGCGATGAGCACCGGAAGCCCGCACCACAGCAGCTGCACGTGAGGCCACAACGAGCCGACGACCGCGACGCCCGCCGCGCCTGCGTAGAGCATCGGGTTCGCACGCCGGCCGGCACGACGCAGAACCGGCACGGCGCTCGCGAGCAGCAGCGCGACGAAGAGCCCGCGAACGCCGACCGGCGTGCCGAGAATCACCGGGTCCCACTCGAGCCTGATCGCGTTCGAGCCGAGGGACGCCGCGAGATACCACAGGCCGAGCGCGATGACCGGCGCCGTCGCGCCGTCATGCCCGGCAGCGATGCGCCGGACGACGATTAGCGCGCAGCCGAGGTAGCACGCGGCCGCGAGCCAATCGGCAGGTCCGCCGGGGTACGGCAGCACGAACGTCGCGGCGACGAGAATCGGGGCGAGCGTCGCGGCCACACCGAGGACGAGCAGCCGATGCCGAGCAAACTCGAAGGGCTCCCGTCCGTCCGCGATCGCGCCGAGCGTGTTTCTGCTCGTGACGGCGACGAGCAGCAGCATGGCCAAGAGCTCGATGCCCTCCTCGATCGCGGCTCGCAAGCCGTAAACGACCGGATTCGGCCATTCCCTGCTGTGCTGAATGTACTCCTGGAGCGGCACCGTGCCGAGCAGCACGAACGCGAGCAGCAGGAGCAGCGGAACGCGTCTTTGCCCGGAGCGCAGGAGCTCGAGCCATGCATAGCCGATCAGCGGGGCCAACGGTACCGCGAGCACGGCGATGTACTCGAGCCCTGCCGTCACGAGGAACTCGTGCAGCGAGGCGACCTCGTCGAACGACAGGATGAGTAGTGCCGCGGCGAGCGCGAGCCAGGCGCTGCGCTCCGCGCGGCGCATATTCCGCGCCGCCGCGCCGTCGAGCGCGAACGCGGCCGCGAGGAGCAGCAGCATGCCGGACCACCACGCGCCGACATTGTTCTCGCCGGCAAGACCGATCCAATAGAGCAGCGTCGAGAGGGCGCCCCTCCCGTCGAGCGCGAACGACAGGAACGTCACGAATACGAGGATTGCAGAACCGAGAACGAGGATCGAGAACCAGACGCGGCCCACGGAAGCCGCGCGACCTGCCGCATGCACGGATCCCCTCCTAGAAATCGGGGTCAGACCCCGATTTCTCGCTCAAAAAGGGGTCTGACCCATTTTTCCGAAAAGGGGTCTGACCCCGATTT
>CAZKNH010000002.1:34314-83385 GCA_964553875.1 uncultured Gammaproteobacteria bacterium
CTCGCTCAAAAAGGGGTCTGACCCATTTTTCCGAAAAGGGGTCTGACCCCGATTTCCCCCCGGCCTTCCCGAGTTTCCGGCCGGGGAGGGTTCTGACGCCGATTTCCTGGCGACTATGGATGCAAAACTCGTACCGTCGGTTCCGGATCGCGGACGGTCCAGTGAGCAAGACGCTCGCGAGCGGCGTCCTATGGCGCGCGCCCAGCGGCCGACAGATCGGTGCCGCGCTCGGGGCTCGTTCCGCGCCGGCGGTCGTTCAGCCAGATCGCGCCGAAGATCGGCAAGAGCAACAGCGGAATGACGACCGCGGCCTGGAACGACTCGCTCGATGCGTAGCGCAGCACGGCCGCGAGCTCCTCGCCGCTCAACGCAGCGAGCGCGTCCGCGCCCCCGGCCGCTTCGTTGCGTGCCGAATCGAAAATTCGGCCCATGATCGGCAGCATGATCTGGTTCGCCATGCCGGCCGCAAAGCCCATGATGCCCATCGTGAACGCGCCGCCCCGCGGGTAGCGCTCCGCGACCGACGCGACCATCGTCGGGTACATGTAGCAGACGCCGATGCCCCAGATCGTCGCGGCGACGAACACGAGCGCGGGCGACTGGGCGACGCTCAACCCGTAGAGGCCGATCGCCGCAATCAGGCTGCTCCACCACAAGAGCCCGACCGCGGGCACGAAGCGCGTCAGGTGGCCGGCGAAATGCCGCATCACGAACATCAGGCCGCTCACGTAGACGAGCACGAGGATGCCCGGCATCCCGGCGGTGTTCGTCAACGCGAGATCGACCCACTGTCCCGGCGCGAGCTCCGTCGTCGCGGTCAGCATCATGCAGCCGAACCAGACGAAGCAGCCGGGCGAACGAATGATCTCGCGGTACATGTCTCTGTGGCTCACGCCCGCGGCGACACGCTCCGTCACGGGGAACTCCGCCGTGAACGCGAGCCACGCGAGAATCGCGCCCGGGACCATCAGGATCGCGAGATTCCACTGCCACGGGACACCCGCGATGCCGAGCCCGAGGCCGAGCAGCCCGCCGATCACGATGCCGGCCGGCCACCACGCGTGCAGCACGTTCAGGCGGTGCGTCTTCTCGTTCGGATAGAGCGCCGTGACGAGCGGATTGCTGGCCGCCTCGACGGCGCCCCAGCCGAGGCCTGTCAACAAGAAGCCGCCGTAGATCATCCAGTAGCTCGCGTCCGTCACCGGCATCAGCGACGCGGCGATCACGATGATGCTGCCGACGATGTACCCGAGCGCGGAGAAGAGCAGCATCCGCCTCATGCCCAGGTGATCGACGAGCGCGCTGCCGAAAAGGAGCGTAAGAGCGAAGCCGATGAACGTCGCGCCGAGCACGATGCCGATCATCTCGCCGGAGCGCGCGACGTCGATCTGCTCGAAGATGCCGCCCTGGATGTCGGCGGCGATGTTCGTGCGGACGGCGAAGCCCAACCCGATCATGAAGATCGACAGGTTCGCGATCAGGAAGAGTCTGCGCGGATCGATCGCCTTGTTTCGATCATTCATCGTCGAGCCCCAGCACGAAGCGGTTCATCCCTCGGTCGACGCCGGACGCGGCGAAATCGTCGAACGCCCGATCGGTCGTCCGGATCATGTGCGAGCGGATGAACGGGGCCCCTTCCCGCGCGCCGTCCTCCGGATGCTTGAGGCAGCATTCCCACTCGAGCACGGCCCAGCCGTCGTAGCCGTACTGCGCGAGCTTGCTGAAGATCGCCTTGAAATCGACCTGGCCGTCGCCCGGCGAGCGAAACCGGCCCGGCCGGTCGATCCAGCTCTGGTAGCCGCCGTAGACGCCGGAGCGGCCGTTCGGCCGGAACTCCGCATCCTTCACGTGAAATGCCTTGATCCGCTCGTGATAGAGGTCGATGAACTCGAGATAGTCGAGCTGCTGCAGCACGAAGTGACTCGGATCGAACAGGATGTTCGCGCGCCGATGGCCGCCGACCGCGTCGAGGAAGCGCTCGAACGTGACACCGTCGTGCAGGTCCTCGCCCGGATGGATCTCGAAGCAGACGTCGACGCCCGCTTCGTCGAACGCGTCGAGGATCGGCCGCCAACGCCTCGCGAGCTCCGCGAAGCCTTCCTCGACGAGACCGGCGGGCCGCTGCGGCCACGGATACATCGTGTGCCACAGGAACGCGCCCGAGAAGGTCGCGTGCGCCTCGAGCCCGAGATGCGCGCTCGCGCGCGCCGCAGCCTTGAGCTGACCGGTCGCCCACTCGCACCAGCGGCTCGGATCGTCGCGCACGGACGGATGCGCGAACGACGCGAAGAGCGGCGCATAGGCCGGATGAACGGCGACGAGCTGGCCCTGCAGATGCGTCGAGAGCTCCGTGATCTCGACGCCCGCTTCGCGGAGCCTTCCGGCGACGTCGTCGCAGTACGCCTTGCTCTCGGCCGCGCGCTCGAGATCGAAGAGCTTCGGATCCGACGTCGGCACCTGCACGCCGATGTAGCCGAGCGAAGCTGCCCATTTCGCCATGCCCTCGAGTGAATCGAAAGGCGGCTCGCTGCCCGCGAACTGCGCGAGAAAGATCGCCGGTCCTTTCAATGTCCTCCCTCCCCCGTTGCGTGCGCCGCCCCGGCCGGCGCGGGATCATTCGAGCCGCGGAAAGTCGTGCCACTTCGCGTCGGACGCGCTCGCGCCGATCGCAGCATCGATGAAGGCCATGCCGCGCAGCGCGGCGTCGATGCCGGGCACGGCATTCCGTACCGGGCACGGCGGCGTTGAACCCGCAAACGCGCGCACCTGCGCTGCGAAATCCCGATACAGGTTCGCGAACGCCTCGATGTAGCCTTCCGGGTGCCCCGCCGGCACGCGTGCCGCGGCCTGCGCCCGCTCGCCGAGATACGCGCCGCCGGTGCGGAGCCGCTCGGCCGGGCGATCGGCGTGCTTGATCCACAGCGTGTTCGGCTCCTCCTGCCGCCACGCGAGCCCGGCTTTGTCGCCATACACGCGCAGCGTCAGCGCGTTCTCCTCGCCGACCGCGATCTGGCTAGCGCTCAAGAGACCGCGCGCTCCGTTATCGAACTGGAGCAGCACACTCGCGTCGTCGTCGAGCGCGCGCCCGTCGACGACGCGGTAGAGCGCCGCGCATAGCCGCGTCACGCGAAGGCCCGTGACGTGCTCCGCGAGCTGAAACGCATGCACGCCGATGTCGCCGATGCAGCCGCCGCGCCCGGCGCGCTCGGGATCCGTCCGCCATTCGGCCTGCTTCTGACCGCTCCGCTCGATCGGCTGTGCGAGCCAGCCCTGGTGATACTCGACGAGCACCTTGCGGATGCGGCCGAGCTCGCCCGCCGCGACGCGAGCTCGCGCCTCCTCGATCATCGGATACGCGGCATACGGATGCGTCAGGCCGTACAAGAGGCCCGACGCACGCACCGCGTCACGCAGCGCGATGCACTCGTCGAGCGTCGCGGTCGCGGGCTTGTCGGACAGCACGTGAAAACCGTGGCGGAGCGCCGCGAGCGCGATCGGCAGATGCAGATGGTTCGGCGTGACGATGGCGACGAACTCCATGCGCCGCTCCTGCGGGAGCGTAGCCTCCGCACGAAACATCGTCTCGAAATCGGGATACGCGCGGTCCGCGTCGATGCCGAGCGCGAGCGCGGAACGGCGGCTCCTCTCGGCTTCGCCCGAGAACGCGCCGCAGACGAGCTCGAGCACGCCGTCGAGCAGCGCGGCGCTGCGGTGCACGGCGCCGATGAACGCGCCTTCGCCGCCGCCGACCATGCCGTATCTGACCTTCCCTCCCCCGCCCGACATCGTCGCACCCGAAGCCGAAATCCTCCCGGATTGTAGACGGCCGGTTTCGCGATGGAAATGCGACGAGCGGCCGCGCTCAAGCGAAATTACGGCGCCACACGGCTTCGAGCCGCGGCACGCTTTCGGCCGCGCGCGCAATCGAGGCGAGCTTCGGCGTGTGCGCCTCGAACCACGGACGCCCCGGCCGCCAGCGCGTCATCGTAGTGACGTAGAGGTCGATCGCGGAGAAACGCTCGCCGAGAAACCACGGCGCATCGGCCGCGCCGTCGAGCAACGAGTAGAGTCTTTTCGCGTGCGCCGTGACGGCGTCTTTGAAGCCGGGCTGTGCCGGAGCCTCGGCGACGAAGCGCGACGGGTCGTCCGCGTACGTGTACGTCGGATACACGTTCGCGACGAGGAAGACGAGCCAGCGCAGAAACTTCGGCCGCGCCGGATCGCCGGGCGGCGGCACGAGCGTGTCGCTGCCTGCGAGATCGGCAAGGTGGAGCGTGATCGCCGCGCTCTCGGTCATGACCTCGCCGTCCTCGAGCACGAGGGTCGGGATCTGCGCGAGCGGGTTGAGCGCGCCGACTTTCTCTCGCGCGTCGGCCGACGCGAACAAGTCGCCGACGCGCTCGAAGTCGTAGTCGAACCCGTACCAGGCGAGCTGCGCCTCGACGATCGTCGATCCCCAGCCCGGCTCGCCGAAGAGCCTCATCCTCGCCATCGGCTCGTCCTCCTGCTCGCGCCGGGCGCAGAGAAGTATCGGACATCCGTGTCCGGACCGATCGTCCGACGCCTCTCAGTCGACGCCGATCTCGTACGCCACCGTGACGTTCGCCGTGATGTCGACCTGACCCGGCTCAACCGGCGTCGCCGCGATATCCCTCGCAAGCCGCTGCTCGGCGTACGGCATCGGCGGACGCACGCCGTACTCGCCGGCGACGACCTCGCGCACGCCGACGATGCGCACGCCGAGCGCCGCGGCGATCGCGTCGGCCTGGATCCTCGCCTCCTCGACCGCGAGCTTCATCGCCTCGGCGCGGGCGCCGGCATCGTTTCGTACGCCGAAGACAATGCCTTGCAGCTGATTGGCGCCTGCCTCGATGCCGGTGTCGATCACCTCGCCGATCCGCGCAAGCTCGACGACCTCGACGCTGACGACGTTGCTTGCCCTGTAACCGACGATCCGCGGCTCCTGCGGCTCGCCGCGCTGCGAGTAAGGCTGATTTCCGTAGACCGGATACAGCGACAGATCCTCGGTCCTGAGCGCCTGGTCCGGCACGCCGATCCCGCGCATCCCGTCGAGCACGCGCTGCATCGTCTCGTTGACTTGATTCTGCGCGGTCGCGGCATCCGGCGCCTCGGCGAGCACGCCGAGCCTGACGATCGCGTGATCCGGCTGGATCGACACGTCGGCCGACGCGGTTACGCGGATGACCGGCGGCTCGCGGAAGACGGCTCTCTCCTGGCCCGCGGCGCAAGCCGCCCATCCGAGCCACAACGCCGCTGCGGCGGCGACGATTCGTGTCGGGTTCTCGAGCATGTCTTTCATCGGTCGGCAAAGAACACGAGCTAGTTGTCTCACGGCACGGGCATCGGTGCAATCGGTGAGTCGCCGCCGACCCAGAGCGTCGCGACGGCATAGAGCATCAGCACGCCGACGACGAGCCCGAGGTAGTCGCCCCAGCGCTCGAGCGCAAGGCCGCGCCGCAACGATGCACCGAGCAGCGCCCAGACCGCGATGCACGGCAGGTTGATGCACGCAAACACGCCGCAGACGACGAGCACGCCGAACCCGCTCGGCGCGATCTGCGGCACGAACACGGACGAGGCCGTGACGCCCATCAGCCATGCCTTCGGATTCGCGAACTGGAAGAGCGCCGCCTCGACGAAGTCGAGCGGCCGCGCGGGCTTCTCCGCCGCGGTCGGCACGAACACACGACGCATGCTCCATGCGAGGTAGAGCAGGTACACGGAGCCCGCGACCTTCAGCATCAGTCCGACGACGGGGAAGGCGGCGACGACGGCGCCGACGCCGCTCGCGCAGACGAAGAGCAGCAACAGGAAGCCGACGAACACGCCGGCGAGATGCGGCAACGTGCGCTTCAAGCCGAACGCGATGCCGGACGCCGACAGCATCAGATTGTTCGGCCCGGGCGTGATCGATGACGCGAATGCGAAGCTCACGAGCGGCAGCAACGTTTCCATGACGCGGAACCTTTCGATACGAGGGCCGCACGCTACTGCCGCGTAGCGAACTAGTACAGAATCAGCTACATTGAATTTCGATTGATACAGATGGGTGGTGGCCGTGGCCGCAAGAAGGAACCTGCGCTACGAGCGGATCGCGGATCTCGTCGAGCGGCAGATCGCGAGCGGATCGCTGAAGCCGCACGATCGTCTGCCCTCCGTCCGCATGATGAGCCGCAATGCCGGCGTCAGCGTCGGCACCGTCGTGCAGGCGTACATGCATCTCGAGCGGCGCGGCCTCCTCGAGACGCGGCCCCGCTCCGGATTCTTCGTCGCGCCGCGGGCGGCCGCGCTCGAGCTGCCGTCGGCGCGGCGTTCTCGCTCGCGCACCCCGCGCACGGTCGCCCCGAAAGTCGTCGACACCGTGCTCGCATCGCTCGCGCGCACGGATCTCGTCGCGCTGAACAGCGCCGTCACGAGCCCCGCGGCGCGGCTCAACGGGCGGCTCAACGGCCTCACGCGCCGCGTGCTCCGCGAGCTGCCGGACCTGCCGAACGTGTTCGTGATGCCGCCGGGCCACGAGCCGTTGCGCCGCGAGATCGCCAAGCGGATGGCCCTATGCGGCGCGAGCGTCGATCCCGACGACGTCGTGATCACGAACGGCACGATGGAAGCGCTCGCGCTCGCTCTCGGCGTGCTGTGCCGCCCGGGCGACACGGTGCTCGTCGAGTCGCCGACGTACTTCGGCATCCTGCAGCTGCTCGAGCACCTGCGGCTCAAGGTCGTCGAGGTGCCGAACCATCCCGAGCGCGGCATCGACGTCGCGGCGCTCGAGTACGTGACCGCGGGAACCCGTATCGCCGCCGCGGTCCTGCAGTCGAGCTTCAACAACCCGACGGGCGCCGCAACGCCGAACGACCAGAAACGCAGGATTCTTGCGATCCTCGACCGCCACGGCATTCCGTTGATCGAGGACGACATCTACGGCGACCTCCACTTCGGCAACGAGCGGCCGAAGCCGTTCGCGGCGTTCGACGACACGGGCTCGGTGATCACGTGCGCGTCGATCTCGAAATCCGTCGCGCTCGGCTTCCGCATAGGCTGGGTCGTCTCGCCGCGCTACACGACCGAGCTCGTCCGGGCGAAGTTCTGCACGTCGGTCGCGACGCCGACGCTGCAGCAGCACGTCGTCGCGCGCTACCTCGCCGAAGGGCTCCACGACCGCCACCTGCGCCGCGTGCGCGAGGAGCTCGCGACGAACGTCCGGCGCTTCACCGAGGCGATTGCCGCGGCCTTTCCGCCCGGCACGGGCGTGTCGCGGCCCCAGGGCGGCGTCGTGCTCTGGCTCGAGCTCCCGAAGGACGTCGACGGGCTGTCGCTCTTTCGAGCAGCGCTCGCACGGCGCATCGGCATCGCGCCCGGGCTGATGTTCTCGGCGAGCGGCGATTATCGGAACTTCATCCGCCTGAGCGCCGGCGTTCGCTTCACGGCCGACGTCGCGAGGGCGCTCGAGGTCCTCGGCCGCCTTGCGCGAGGCCGCCCGTGACGGCCCGTCGCGGCGCCCGCGACCGCACGCCGCGCCGTCGGACCGGCCCCGTGAATCCCCGGCCAGTCGCCGGTTTGCGAGGCGCGGAACGACTCTCCTTTCGCCCGGCTGCGCCGGATCGCCGTTCTTTTCTTTACAATGCCCCGCTCGGCACGATCACCGGGGCCAAGGGAAATGGCTGAAATCGAGGCGAGAATCCAGCGGATCATTCAAGACGTCGAGCGCAGAAATCCCGGCGAAAGCGAGTTCCTTCAAGCAGTTACGGAGGTAACCTCGACGCTTGCGCCGGTCCTGCGCAAATACCCGCAGTACGCGGAGCACAAGATCATCGAGCGGATCTGCGAGCCCGAGCGGCAGATCATCTTCCGCGTGCCGTGGCAGGACGACCGCGGCGAGGTGCACATCAACCGCGGGTTCCGTGTCGGCTTCAACAGCGCTCTCGGCCCGTACAAGGGCGGCCTGCGCTTCCATCCGTCGGTCAACCTCGGGATCGTCAAGTTTCTCGGCTTCGAGCAGACGTTCAAGAACGCCATCACCGGAATGCCGATCGGCGGCGCGAAGGGCGGCGCGGACTTCGATCCGAAAGGACGCTCCGACGGCGAGGTGATGCGGTTCTGTCAGAGCTTCATGACCGAGCTCTACCGTCACCTCGGCGAGTTCACGGACGTGCCGGCAGGCGACATCGGCGTCGGGCAGCGCGAGATCGGCTACCTCTTCGGCCAGTACAAGCGGATCACGAACCGCTACGAATCCGGAGTCCTGACGGGCAAGAGCCCGCAATGGGGCGGCTCGCTCGTGCGCAAGGAAGCGACGGGCTACGGGGTGGTCTACTTCGTCGAAGAGATGCTGAAGGCCCGCGGCGACTCGATCGAGGGCAAAACCTGCATCGTCTCGGGCTCCGGCAACGTCGCGATCTACGCGATGGAGAAGCTGCAGATGCTCGGCGCGAAGCCGATCGCATGCTCGGATTCGAGCGGCGTCCTGCACGATCCGCGCGGGATCCAGCTCGATACCGTGAAGCGCATCAAGGAGGTGGAGCGCGGCCGCATCAGCGCCTACGTCGAGACGCATCCGCACGCCCACTACCTCGCCGCGGGCAACATCTGGAGCGTGCCCTGCGACATCGCGCTGCCGTGCGCGACGCAGAACGAGCTCGACGATATCTCCGCGCGCGCGCTGGTCGCGAACGGCTGCATCGCGGTCGCGGAGGGGGCGAACATGCCGACGACCCCCGGCGGCGTCCGCGTGCTGCTCGAGGCAGGCGTCGCGTACGGCCCGGGCAAGGCGGCGAACGCCGGCGGCGTCGCCACGTCCGCGCTCGAGATGCAGCAGAACGCGAGCCGCGACGCGTGGACGTTCGAATATACGGAGATGCGGCTGCACGAGATCATGCAGAAAATCCACCGCGACTGCTACGAGACCGCCGAGGAGTTCGGCTGCCCGGGCAACTACGTTGTCGGCGCGAACATCCTCGGCTTCCTCCGCGTCGCGGAGGCGATGGTCGCCTTCGGGCTGATCTGAGCCTTACCGCACCGGCGCACGCGCCCCGCGGAGACGCGCGGGGCCGACTCGATTCGCTTGAGGGGCCGACGCTGAACCGAAGCACGCCATGCTGTTGACCCTGATCGTCGTATTGCCGTTCATCGGCAGCGTCGCCGCCGCGTTCCTTCCGGCCGCTGCACGCAATACGGCGGCTTCATGGGCCACGGCGGTCACCGTCGCGTGCACGGTCCTCGTGCTCCTCTTTTATCCCGAGGTGCAGGACGGCCGCGTCGCGAGCGTGCGCTTCGAGTGGCTGCCGCAGTTCGGCCTCGACGCCTACCTGCGAATGGACGGCTTCGCGTGGCTGTTCGCGCTGCTCGTCTCGTTCATGGGCGTGCTCGTCGTGCTCTACGCGCGGTACTACATGTCCGCCGAGGACCCGGTGCCGCGCTTCTTCTCGTTCCTGCTCGCGTTCATGGGCGCGATGCTCGGCGTCGTCCTGTCCGGCAACCTGATTCAGGTCGTCGTGTTCTGGGAGCTGACGAGCTTCACGTCGTTCATGCTGATCGCGTACTGGTACCACCTGCCGGACGCACGGCGCGCGGCGCGGATGTCCGTGATCGTCACCGTCGGCGGAGGGCTGTGCCTCCTGCTCGGCGTGCTGATGATCGGCGCGATCGTCGGCAGCTACGACCTCGACAACGTGCTCGCGGCGGGCGACACGATCCGCGCGCACCGCTGGTATCCCGCCGTGCTCGTGCTCGTCGGGCTCGGGACGCTGACGAAGAGCGCGCAGTTTCCGTTCCATTTCTGGCTGCCGCAGGCGATGACCGCGCCGACGCCGGTCTCGGCGTACCTGCATTCCGCGACGATGGTGAAGGCGGGCGTCTTCCTGCTCGCGCGGCTCTGGCCGGTGCTCTCCGGCAGCGATCTCTGGTTCTGGCTGATCACCGGAGCCGGCGCGGCCTCCCTCCTCGTCGGCGCGATCTCGGCGACGTTCCAGCGCGACACGAAGGGCGTGCTCGCGTACTCGACGATCAGCCACTTGGGCCTGATCACGATGCTCCTCGGCATGAACAGCGAGCTCGCGCTCGTCGCCGCCGTGTTCCACATGATGAATCACGCGACGTTCAAGGCGTCGCTGTTCATGGCGGCCGGCATCGTGCAGCACGAGACCGGCACGCGGGACATGCAGCGGCTCTCGGGCCTCGCGCATTCGATGCCGCTGACGGCGACCGTCGCGACCGTCGCGGCCGCCGCGATGGCCGGCGTGCCGCTCCTGAACGGCTTCCTGTCGAAGGAGATGTTCTTCGAGGAGTCGATCGTCGTCGGCGGCGCGACCGGGCTCGTGATCACGCTGCCGATGATCGCGATGACCGCAGGCGCGTTCAGCGTCGGTTATTCGGTCCGATTCATCCACCAGATCTTCTTCGGGCCGCCGGCGAACGACTTGCCGAAGACGCCGAAGGAGCCGACGCGCGGCATGCTCGTGCCGAGCGCTTTGCTCGTCGTCGCGTGTCTCCTGGTCGGCATCCTGCCCGCGCGCACGGTCGGCCCTGCGCTCGAGACATCGATGCTCGCGATCCTCGGCGCGGACCTTCCGGAGTACCGGCTGGCGGCGTGGCACGGGTTCACCGTGCCGCTCCTGATGAGCTTCGTCGCGCTCACGATCGGCATCTCGCTCTACCTGCTCCTGCTGAAACGCGGCGCGACGATGCGGCGCACGCCGCTTTTGTCGTGGATCGACGCGAGCCGGGTGTTCGACGTCGCCAACGTCGTCGTCGTGCGCGGCGCCGCGCGCGTCGCGCACCTCTTCTTCACGCGCCGCCTGCAATCGCAGCTGCTCGCGATCGTCGGCATCGCGCTCGTCGCGGGTGTCGCCGCCTTCCGGCGCGACGGCTGGTCCCCCGGCGACCTGCCGCTCCATCCGATCGATCCGCTGTTCGTGCTGCTCTGGGTCGGCGGCGCCGCGTGCGCGATCGGCGCGGCACAGCAGGCGAAATTCCACCGCCTCGCGGCGCTGATCATGGTCGGCGGCGCGGGCCTCGTCACGTGCCTCACGTTCGCGTGGTTCTCGGCGCCGGACCTCGCGCTCACGCAGATCACGGTCGAGGTCGTCACGATCGTGCTCCTCCTGCTCGGGCTGCGCTGGTTGCCGCAGCGGATTCCGTTCGACGATCCGCGGCGGCGCACGCTCCGTGCCCGGGCCCGCCACTTCCGTGACGCGGCGCTCGCGATCGGTGCGGGTATAGGCGCCGCCGCGCTCGCGTTCGCGGTGCTGACTCGCCCGAACGGCGCCGAGATCCGCGACTACTACGTCAACAATGCCCTCGAGATCGCGAACGGCCGCAACGTCGTGAACGTGATCCTCGTCGACTACCGCAGCTTCGACACGTTCGGCGAGATCACCGTCGTCGCGATCGTCGCGATCATCGTCTACGCGCTGCTGCGCCGGTTCCGTCCGGCGCCCGAGAGCATCGACGTGCCGCGCGCGCAGCGCGCGGACGCGTCGCCGCCGATCGGCGTGCTCGACGATCCGCTGCCTCGGGGCTACATGAAGCTCCCGGCCGTTCTCGTGCGGCTGCTCGGCCCGATGGCCGGGCTCGTGTCCGTCTATTTTCTGCTGCGCGGCCACAATGCGCCGGGCGGCGGCTTCGTCGGCGGGCTCGTGATGGCGACGGCGGTCATCGTGCAGTACATGGTCGGCGGCACGATGTGGGTCGAATCGCGCCTCAGGATCCACCCGCAGGTCTGGATCGCGCTCGGCCTCATGACGGCCGGCACGGCCGGCATCCTCGCATGGTTCGCCGCGAAGCCGTTCCTGACGGCGCTCAGCGTCGACCTGCACGTGCCGCTCCTCGGCGATCTGCACCTGTCGAGCGCGCTGCTCTTCGATGTCGGCGTCTACATGCTCGTGATCGGCGCGGTCGTGCTGATGCTCGTCGCGCTCGCGCACCAGTCGCTCAGGAGTCCGCGCAGGACGCAGTTCGTCGAGGAGACCGCGCACGCGCAAGCGGTCGAGGACACGGCGGAGGCGTCGGCCTGATGGAAGCGGTATACGCGCTCGCGATCGGAGTGCTCGTCGCGGCCGGTGTGTGGCTGCTGCTGCGCCCGAGGACCTTTCAGGTGATCATGGGGCTGTCGCTCCTGGCGTACGCGACGAACCTTTTCATCTTCGGCATGGGGCGGCTCGAGATCCAGCGGCCGCCGATCCTGGAGGGCCCTGACCCCAATCCAGCGCTCTATGCAGACCCGGTACCGCAGGCGCTCGTGCTGACCGCGATCGTGATCGGCTTCGCGACGACGGCGCTCTTCCTCGTCGTGCTGCTGAAGCTGCGCGGCCTCTCGGGCACCGACCACGTCGACGGCAGGGAGCCCGACCGATGACGGGTCTCCTCGACCATCTGCCGATCCTGCCGATCGCCGTGCCGCTCTTCGCGGCCGCGGCGATGCTGCTCGTCGGCGACGCCCATCGCTCGCTGCGCAACACGATCGCGTTCGGGTCGTTGACCGTGCAGCTCGCGGTGGCGCTCGTCCTGCTCTATCAGACCACCGACGCGGCAGCGCACATCTGGCCGAACGGCATCGGCGTCTACGCGATCGGGAGCTGGCCCGCGCCGTTCGGCATCGTGCTCGTCGTCGACCGGCTGTCGTCGCTGATGCTGACGCTGACCGCGACCGTCGCGCTCGCGGCGCTCGTCTACTCCACGTCGCACTGGGACCGGCCGGGCCAGCCGTTCCATTCGCTGTTCCAGCTGCTCGTGATGGGCCAGAACGGCGCGTTCCTGACCGGCGACCTGTTCAACCTGTTCGTGTTCTTCGAGGTGCTCCTCGCGGCGTCCTACGGCCTCGTGCTGCGCGGCCTCGGCACGACGCGGGTCCGCACCGGGCTCCATTACATCGCGGTCAATCTCGCCGCGTCGTTCCTGTTTCTGATCGGCGTCGCGCTCATCTACGGCACCGTCGGCACGCTGAACATGGCCGACCTCCTCGGGCGCGTCGAGGCCCTTCGGCCGGACGACCGGGCGGTATTCGACGCGGGCGCATGGATCCTCGGCATCGCGTTCCTCGTGAAAGCCGGAAGCTGGCCGTTGAACTCGTGGCTGCCGGGCGCGTATGGCGTGTCGGTCGCCCCGGTCGCGGCCGGATTCGCGATCATGACGAAGGTCGGCGTCTACGCCGTGCTGCGCCTCGGCACGCTGATGAGCGAGGACGATGCGGCGGCGACGATTCTCGGCGAGATCCTGTACTACACCGGTCTCGTCACCCTCGTGTCCGGAATGATCGGCATGCTCGCGACGCAGCACTTGAAGCGTCTCGTCGCGTACTCGGTGATCGTCTCGTCGGGACTCCTGCTCGCGTCGCTCGGGCTGGGCATCGAGGCGGTCACGCCGCCCGTGCTCTTCTACCTGACGACGTCTGTGCTGACGACCGCCGCATTCTTCCTCCTGACCGGCATGACGGACCGCACGCGGCTCGTGTTGCCGCCGGCCGAGGAGCCGGCGTCGCAAGGCGACATCCTGCCGCTATACATGGCGTTCGGTGTGACGAGCCCGGACCCATACGGCACCGAGGAAGAGGTCGGCGCGGCGATCCCGGCCGCGATGGCGTTCCTGGGGCTCATGTTCGTTTGCTGCGTGCTGCTCGTCGCGGGTCTGCCGCCGCTGCCCGGCTTCGTCGCGAAATTCACGCTGCTCTCGGTCGTGCTCGAGACGGCGCCGGCGGTCGGCGCGCGCAACGCCGGCTGGGTGCTCGCGATCGCCGTGCTCGCGACGGGTATCGTCGCCGTCGTCGCGCTGACGCGGATCGGCATGCGGCTCTTCTGGTCGCCGGCGCAGCGGCGCACGCCGCGCCTCCATGTCCTCGAGGCCGCGCCGGTCGCGTTCCTCGTGCTCGCGTGCCTCGGCCTCACGGCGGCATCGGGACCGGCCATGCGCTTCTTCGAGGCGACCGCGCGCTCGCTGCACGATCCGCAAGCCTACATCGAGACCGTCCTCGGCACGCGCGTCGCGTCGCGGACGGACGGAGAGACACAATGAAGCCGATCTCGGACCGCTGGCCCGTCGCGCTCACCGTGTCGCTCGTCGCGATGTGGCTGCTGCTCAACCAGACGCTCGCGCCGGGTCAGATCGTGCTCGGCACGGTGCTCGCGATCCTCCTCTCCTGGGCCACCCGGCGGCTGCGGCCGCTGCAGCCGCGGCTCAAGCGTCTCGGTCTCGTACCCGTGCTCCTCGTGCGCGTGCTGCAGGACATCGTACGGTCGAACCTCGCGGTCGCACGGATCGTCCTCGGGCTCGTCGGCGAGCGCAGGATCCGCTCGGGCTTCGTCGACATCCCGCTCGAGATGCGCGACCCGCACGCGCTGGCCGTGCTCGCCGGCATCGTCACGTCGACGCCGGGCACGGTGTGGGTCGACCTCGCGCCGGACGGCAGCCGCGTCACGCTGCACGTGCTCGACCTGCGTGACGAGCAGGATTGGATCGACTGGATCAAGCTCCGCTACGAACGTCTGCTGATGGGCATTTTCGAATGAACACCGTCTTCGACTACGCGGCCTGGTTCGCGTCGCTCTGCTTCGTGCTCGCGATGCTCCTCGCGCTGCTTCGGATGTTCCTCGGGCCCGCGGCGCAGGATCGCGTGCTCGCGCTCGACACGTTCTATCTGAACGGCATGCTGACGCTCTTGATGCTCGGGATCCGCTCGAGCTCGACGGTCTACTTCGACATGGCGCTCCTGATCGCGCTCTTCGGCTTCGCGAGCACGATCGCGTTCGCGAAGTTCCTGTTGCGCGGCGAGGTCATCGAGCCGTGAACGGCACCGAGCTGCCTCTGTGGGTGACGATCCCCGGCACGCTGCTGCTCGTCGCGGCGGGCCTCTTGACCCTGATCGGCGCAATGGGCCTCGTGCGGCTCCCGGATTTCTTCGCCCGCATGCACCCGCCGACGATGGGCACGACGCTCGGCACGGGCTGCGTGCTGATCGCCTCGATGCTCGTGTCGTCGGCGCTCGAGCAGCGCCCCGTCGTGCACGAGCTCCTGATCACGCTGTTCATCGTGATGACCGCGCCCGTGACGGCGATGCTGCTGATGCGCGCCGCGGTATTCCGCGCGCAGCGGAAGAGCGTCGAAGCGGAGCCGCCGACGGGCGCGGCCTCCGTCGCGCGCCGCGCGCAGGACGAGAGCCGCACGCACGACGAGAACCGCCGGCTCGCCGAGCGGTCTGCGCCCACGGACGAGCCGTCGTAGCGAGGGCTCGCGATCAGAAGACGTAGCCGCGCACGAGCATGATGCCGAGCGCGACGACGGCGACCGCGATCAGCAGATTCACCCGCCCCATCCATCCTGCCGCGCGGCGGAGCCGCCCTGCTTCCTTCGACCCCGGCGCTTCGCGCATCGTCCGCGTCGCCCGAGGTCCGACGACGAAATCGTGCACCGCGCTGATCGCGAGCACGGCGGCGACGAGCGCGAGCTTCGTCCCGAGGATATGGGCCCACGGCGTCGCCCAGAACCTCGCGCTCGTGAGCTGCTCGAGGCCGACGCCCCAGCGCGTGAGGTTGACGAGCCCCGTGAGCACTAGGATCACGAGGCACGCCCAGCCGACGTTTCGAAAGCGCGTCCCGGTGAGCCGGATCAGCTCGGCGTACTGCCCGCCGGTCGAGCTTCGCCTCAGTATCGGGATCAGAATCGCGCCGAGAAACACCATCCCGCCGATCCATACGACCGCGGCCAGAATGTGCAGCAGAATGGCTATGAAATGCACCGCCTGCATCGTCCGACTCCTGGAGCAGCGTGTCCTCCGTAATGATGCGCTTGCTGCGGCCGCTTCACACAGTACGGCAGTCCCGAGCTTGATTCGGCGTGCGGCATAGCGTCGCCGCCGGCGGCGATCACGCCTTTCGAGCAGCGCGACTCCGTCGGCGTGCCGGGTTGTCAACGTTCGCGGGCGCGGTTATGGTGCGCCGAAGCCCCTGACCGGGATCAAGATGCCGCGTACCGCCTTCTTCAAGTCGGTCAAGGCCGTAAGCTGGGTCGTGCTGCTGCTGATCGTCGCGGCGATCGCCTACTCCGTATTCACGTCGATACGGTACTGGAGCGGCATCGGTGTCTGAGGCGGCACTGCGATGACGAACCGGCAGGCGCGCATGTTCGCGATCGCGTCGACCGCCGTCGCCGCGCTCGTGTTCCTGATGCTGACCGTGCACAGCCACACGCGTTTCCCGGAGCTCAGCAACGCGGACGCGATCACGCCGCAGGTCGTCGCCGGTCAGGCGGTCTGGCACCGTTACAACTGCGTGAACTGCCACACGCTGTTCGGCGAAGGGTCGTACTACGCGCCCGATTTGACGAAGATCGCGCAGCTGCGCGGCGAGCGCTATCTCGCCGCGTACATGCGCGATCCGAGCCAGTTCTACGACGAGCGGGTGCACAGGCGGCTGATGCCTCGTCAGGATTTGAGCGACCAGGAGATCGCGGACCTGATCGCGTTCCTCGAATGGGTCAGCAACGTCGACACGCAGGGCTGGCCGCCGCGGCCGATCCTCGTCACGACGGGCCTTGCGGCGCCCGGCGCAGCGGAGCAACCCGGCGTCACCGAGGTGCCCGTGCGGCCCGTCACGGCCGAGGACGATCCGATCGCCGCGGGCGAGAACGTCTTCCGCAACGCCGTGCCCGCGTGCCAGGCGTGCCACTCGACGCAGCCGGGCGTCAGCATGGCGGGCCCCTCGCTCGCCGGCATCGCGACGCGGGCCGCGGAGATCGTCGCCTCGGACGACTACACGGGCCAGGCGTCGGATGCGGAGGGCTATATCCGCGAGTCGATCGTTGCTCCGAGCGCGCATATCGTTCCCGGCGCGATGTACTCCGCCGCCGGTATGTCGTTCATGCCGGACACGTATCGCGAAGCGCTGAGCGACGACGAGATCGAGCAGCTCGTCGCGTATCTGATGAGCTTCCGCTGAACGCCGTACGGGAAGATTGCCGATGCGCTACAAATCTCAAGCCGTCGCGTACTGGTACTTCGCTGTCGCGATGGTGCTGTTCGGCCTGCAGATCGTGTTCGGGCTCTTGTCGGCGGCGAAGTACCTGGGGCCCGATCCCCTGCTCTACATCCTGCCGTTCGACGTCACGAAGGTCATCCACACGAATCTTCTGATCGTCTGGGTGCTGACGGGCTTCATGGGCGCGACCTATTGGCTCGTGCCCGAGGAGTCGCGCACGGAGCTCCACAGCGTGAAGCTCGCGTACGTGCAGCTCGTGCTCTTCACGGTGACGGGCGTCACCGCGGTCATCGGCTACCTGTTCCGGTACGGCACCGGAAACAAGCTGCTCGAGCAGCCCCTGCCGCACAAGCTCGCGATCGTCGCGACGATGCTGATCTTCCTCTACAACATCGGCATGACGATCAGGAAGGCGGGCCGCTTCACGGTCACGGAAGGCGTGCTCGTGCTCGGCCTCGCCGCGTCCGCCGTGCTGTACCTGCCGGCGCTCTTCCACTTCGACAACTACACGGTCTCGATCTTCTACCGCTGGTGGACGATCCACCTGTGGGTCGAGGGCGTGTGGATGATGATCATGGGCTCGTTCCTTGCGTACCTGCTGATCCGGCTCTCCGGAGTCGACCGCGAGGTCATGGAGAAGTGGCTGTACGTGATCGTCGGGCTCGTCTTCATCGCCGGGATCCTCGGCACGGCCCATCATTACTACTGGGTCGGCGTGCCTTCGTACTGGCTGCCGATCGGCGGCTTCTTCAGCGCGCTCGAGCCGCTCGCGCTCGTCGCGATGGCCGCGTATGCGTACTATGCGCTGCGCCGCTCGGGGCTCTCGCATCCGAACACGCTCGCGCTGCACTGGACGGTCGGAAGCGCGGTATTCGCGTTGTTCGGCGCGGGTCTCCTGGGGCTCGCGCACACGTGGCCGTCCGTGAACCGGTGGACCCACGGCACGCTGATCACCGCGATGCACGGGCACTCGGCGTTCTACGGCGCCTACGCGATGATCGTGCTCGCGATGATCACGTATGCGCTGCCGTCACTGACCCGTGCACGGACCGCGAACGAAAGCTACATCGGCTACGCGGCGTTCTGGCTGCAGATCGCGGGGATGTTCGGCATGACGCTGAGCTTCGCGACGGCAGGCGTCGCGCAGGTCTATCTCGAGCGGATCGTCGGTCTCGGCTATCTCGACACGCAGCTCAAGATCCAGGTGCACTTCCTGATGCTGATCCTGACGGCGTCGATCTTCGCGATCGGCGTCGGCCTCTTCATCTATGACTTCTTCCGCCGCGTGCCGCTCACGGAGGTCGCGGCCGACGAGGCGGTCGAGCTGTCGGCAAGCGGCGAGGCACAACCAGCCGGCTGACGAGAAATCGGGGTCAGACCCCGATTTCCGGACCCCGGAAATCGGGGTCTGACCCCGATTTCTCGACCCCGATTTCTCGGACCCTCGATTTCGGTCAGTGGGTCATCGCGTAGATCAGGTAGTTGACGGCGAACTTATACGCGAGCGCCGTCATCGGCTCCGGATACCGCGGATCGTCGGCGTGCTCCCACGCATCGCCCATGTCCATGTTGAAGTTGATCGCGACCATCAGCCGGCCGTCGTCGTCGAGCACACCGCGCCAGCGCGGGGTCTCGTATCGCATGCCGCCGATCCCCGGAATCTGTGTCCGCTGATCGAGATCATAGAGCACGTGCAGCAGCTCGTGATCCTCGGGCAGATCGACGACCTCTTTGTCGGGAAACACGCGGCGCAGCGACTCCATGAACACGGACCACTCGTACTCGCCCCAGAAGTCGTCGACCATCAGGAAGCCGCCGCGGTCGAGGTACTCGCGAAGCCGTCGCGCCTCGGCGTCGCTCAACTCCCAATGCCCGACCTCGACGGCGTAGAGCCACGGGTAGTCGAAGACGCGGTCGTTGTCGAGCGTGATCAGGCGCCCGCCGGTCCCGTCGTACTCGACCGGCTCGCCGTGGACGCGGGTCAGCCGATTGATGCCTTGCATCAGGTGATACTCGGCAGCGGGATAATCGGTGGCCCAGGCTCCCCACCCGCGCCCGCGCCATCCGCGACGCCCGTAAGGCGAGTCCGCATAGACGAGCCGCGCGAAATGAAACTCTGCGGTCGGCGGCGCGTCGAGCTGGGATCCGCGTCCCTGTCCGAGCGCCGCTCCGAACGCGAGCAACGCAACCGCGGCGAACGCCGCTGTCCACGGCACGAGACGAAGGCATGCTCGCGATCGCACGTCCAAGGCCCCCGCTGCTTCACCGCCCGCTACGAGCGGACCGACGAGTTACTCTAACCTACTTTACCGAACGAAAGCAGCGACCGTCGCCGCACGCGCGCCTTTCGCGACCCGCCGTTCCGCGCGAAACTACACATGTCCGCTCGAAAGGAAGGGCTCATGCCGGCGATGAACCTACGGTCCGGGTTCTTCGCGAGTGGCCCGCCCTGAATACGGGGTCGTATCGTGATGCAAAAATCGAAGCTCGTGCTCGCCGCCCTCGTCCTCGTGCCGGTCGCGGCCGCGACGCAGCCGCCCGGCTGGAACGATCCGTTCCCGCCGCACCGTGTGATGGACAACCTCTACTACGTCGGCACGTCGATGCTGTCGTCGTACCTGATCGCGACGCCGGAAGGGCACATACTGATCAGCGCGAACTACGAGTCGTCGGTGCCGGTGATCAAGGCGAACGTCGAGGAGCTCGGCTTCGATTTCAGCGACATCAAGATCCTGATCAGCGGCCATGCGCATCCGGATCACATCGAAGGCAACGCGCTCGTCAAGGAGCTGACCGGCGCCGAGGTCGTCGTAGGCCGGCTCGACGCGCCGGCCGTTCAGGCCGCGCGCACGCCGGATGGCAAGCCGCTGCCGATCGACCGCCTCGTCGACGACGGCGACACCGTGAGCCTCGGCGGCACGACGCTGACGGCGCATCTGCTGCCGGGCCACACGAAAGGCTGCCTCGCGTGGAGCCTCGACCTCGAGGAGGACGGCCGGACCTACTACGGGTTCATCGAGTGCAGCCTGAACGGCCGCTTCCTCGATTACGTCGGCAACGAGGACTACCCGAACATCATCGAGGACATGCGCGCGACGTATCGGAAAGCGGCCGAGATCCCGGTCGAGGTCTTCCTGAGCTCGCACGGCGTCTTCTACGGGCTCGAAGAGAAGTACGCGAGGCTCACGGAACGAAAGGCAGGGGATCCGAACCCGTTCGTGGATCCCGAAGGGTACCGGGCGCACGTCGCGGAGCAGGAGCGGCTCTTCGAGGAAGCGCTCGCACGGCAACTCGCTCGATGACACGCACGGGCACATCGAAGCTCTCGATGGCGGCGTTGCTGCTTGCGGCGTGCGCAAGCGCGCAGGAAGCCGACACCCTGCGCGCGACGGCGCAGCGCCTCTTCGGCTCGATCCCGCCGGTGCAGGCCGAAGAGATCCGCGCGCCGATCGTCGAGCTCGGCCGCGCGCTCTTCTGGGACGAGCGCCTTTCGTCGAGCGGGAGCATCGCTTGCGCGAGCTGTCACCCCGCGACTGCGGCCGGCGCCGACGACCGCCGCTTTTCGATCGATGCCCGAGGCAGGCCGACGGCGCGCAATGCGCAAACGGTCTTCAACAGTCAGGCCGCATCGGCCGGCCTGCGCTGGACTGCGGATCGTCCCTCGGGCGCCGCGCAGGCCGTCGGTTCGATCACGGGCTCCCTCGGCTTCGACTCCGCCGCGGACATCGTTCCGGTGCTCGATCGAAGCGGTTATCGCGACCTGTTCGCGAAGGCCTTTCCGGACGACGTCGAGCCGATCTCGGCGGAGAGCTTCGGCCTTGCGCTCGAGGCCTACCAGCGGACGCTCCGAACGCCCGCACGGTTCGACCGCTGGCTCGACGGTGACGACGCCGCGTTGACCGAGGTCGAGCTGCGCGGCCTCGAGCGGTTCATAACGATCGGGTGCGCAGGATGCCATGACGGCCCGCTGCTCGGCGGCACGCGCCTCGAGCGTTTCGGCATCACCGAGGACTACCGGCCGCATACCGGCTCGACTGGAACGGACACGGGGCGGATGCGCGCGACCGGCAACGAATCCGACCGCGACGTCTTTCGCGTGCAGCCGCTGCGCAATGTATCGATGACCGCTCCGTATTTTCATGACGGATCGGTGCCCGACCTCCGGACCGCGGCCCGGATCATGGCGCGGGTGCAGCTCGGCCGGACCCTGACCGACGCCGAGCTCGACGAGCTCGTCGCGTTCCTGCGCGCGCTCGCGGGCGAAGTCCCGGCGCACTACGCGCCGCCCGTGGACTCGCAGGCCTCTCCTCCACCGCCCGCGGATTGAAGCGTCCCGCCAGCCGGCCGGGCCGAGGCACGAGTGTTTGAAGGGCACTTTCATTCTCCGTATCGTTCCTCCGCCATGAGCTGTCGAGCGACGCGTCCGACGCGGAACGAGGAGTAGATCCGGATGAAGCACGAAGAGACGGCGCCGCCATCGGCCGACGGCTACACGAGCGAGGTCGCGTCGCAGACCGGCCGCGCGCTTCTCGGCATTCGCGAATGCGTGCTGCGCGGCGAGTTTGCGCGCGGCGAGCGCCTCTCCGAGGTCGCGATCAGCGAACGGCTGCAGATGTCGCGGACGCCGATCCGCATGGCCCTCGAGCGGCTCGCTCACCTGGGGCTCCTCGAAGTCGGCGCGAAGGGCGGCTTCTTCGTTCGAGAATTCACGGTCGCCGACGTGCGCGACGCGATCGAGGTGCGTGCCGTGCTCGAAGGGACGGCCGCGCGCCTTGCGGCCGAGCGTCTGTCGCACGACTCGGAGCTCGACGAGCTGCGCCGGATCCGCGACCGGATCGACGGTCTTGCGGAGCTGTCGGTGACGTCGCTCGATCTCTACATGGATTGCAACGAGGCCTTCCACATGGCGATCGTCGACCTCAGCAAGAGCCCGATCCTGAAGCGGATGATCGAGCAGGCGGTCTCGCTGCCGTTCGCGTCGCCGAACGCGATGGTGTTCTCGACGCCGATGCTCGATCCGTCGCAGCGCACGCTCGCGATCGCGCTCGAGCAACATCGCGCTCTCGTCGAAGCCATCGCGAATCGCGAAGGCACGCGCGCGGAGCACCTCGCGCGCGAGCACGCGCGCCTCGGGCGAATCGCGTTCGATCGCGTGCTGTCGACGCCGGGTCTCCTCGACAGCGTCCCCGGCGGGCCGCTGATCAACGTCGGGTCGCAGTGAGCGGCGGCGCCGGCGGCCCGAACGCCGGCCCGCCGCGAAGCGTCAGACCGACAGCGTATCCGGCTCGAGCCGCCCGGTGCTGTCGCCGAACGAGTCGAGGTGCACGCCGACCTTGTCGAGCACGGTCAGGAGCAGGTTCGTCATCGGCGTGTCGTCCGCGAAGCGCGTGTGCTGCCCCGTCCTGATCTTCCCGCCGAGCCGCCCGACGAGCAGGCACGGCAGGTCGTGGTGCCGGTGCAGGTTCCCGTCGCCCATGCCGCTGCCGTAGATCAGGAGGCTATGGTCGAGCAGGTTGCCGTCGCCCTCGGGCGTCGCGGCGAGCTTCTCGGCGAACTCGGCGAAGAGCTGCACGTGGTACGTGTCGATCTTCGACTTCTTCTCGATCAGCCCCGGATCGTCGCGATGATGCGAGACATTGTGGTGACCGTCCGGCACGCCGATGTTCGGATACGCGAGCCCGGACAGCTCGCGCGACATGATCATGCTGAAGACGCGCGTGACGTCCGCCCGGAACGCGAGCAGCGTCAGATCGAACATCAAGCGCGTGTGTTCCTCGTACGTGTCCGGAATGCTCGTCGGACGGGCCGGCAGGTCGAGGTCCTTGACGGCGTGCGCCTCCGCGGCCTGGATCCGGCGCTCGACCTCGCGCACCGCGTCGAGATACTCGTCGAGCTTGCGGTGGTCTCCGGGGCCGAGCGTCCGCGCGAGCGCGGCCGCCTCGGCCCTGACCGAGTCGAGAATGCTGCCGGTGGCCCGCGCACGCGCGAGCCGCGCCTCGCTCGAGCCGCCGTCGCCGAACAGCCGCTCGAACACGATGCGCGGATGGATCTCGGCGAGATTCGGCGTCGTCTCGTTGCGCCACGAGACCGTGTTCACGTAGAAGCAGTCGCCCGAGTCGCACTGCCCCTGCATCGGCGGATCGACGCTCAGCTCGATCGAGGGCAGCGCCGTGTCCGCGCCGATCTTGCGTGCCGCAATCTGATCGGCCGTCGTCGCAAGCTTGACCTCGACGCCGGGGCGGGTACGGTCGTACGCATGCACGCCGGTGAGCCACGCCGCGGACGAACGCGGGTGGTCGCCCGTGCCGTCGCCCTTCGTATCCGCCTCGCGGTGCGCGAGGTTGCTCAGCACGTTGAGGTAATCGCGCACGTTCGCGAGCGGCTTCAAATTCGGCGTGAGCTCGAAGCTCTTGCCCTGCGTCCTCGGCGTCCAGTTTGCATGCACGATGCCGTTGCCGACGTAGACGAAGCCGAGCCGCGGCGGCGCCTTCGGCGCATCGGCCGCGAATGCAGGCACCATCGAGTCGAGCAGCGGCAGCGCGATGGTTGCGCCCGCGCCCCGCAGGAACGTACGCCGGTCGATCGCTTTCTTCGTCACGAACATCGGTCAACCCTCGATCAATCGCGACCCGGCCGCAACGGCCTCGGTCCCCGTCCGCTCGGGCGCAGGCCTTTCGGTGATCTCTTGCGGCGCCCCACCCTCGTCCGGAGCCTGCCGCATCCTGAACGGCACGCTCTTCACGATGCCGCGAATCAACGCGGCGAACGTGTAGTTCTCGTCCGCCGCATCGCGGACGATCCGGCGCACCGCCGGCTTGTCGTAATACTGCACGTTGCGGCCGAGCGCGTACATGAGGAGCTTCTCGGTCACGGCGGCGACGAACCGCTCCGGATCACTCAACAAGAGCCGTCTCACACCGTCAATGCCGTCGATCACGGTGCCATCCGGCAGCTCGCTTGCGGCTTCGATCGGCAGGCCGCCCTCCGCGTCGCGCCAGCGCCCGATCGCGTCGAAGTTCTCGAACGCGAATCCGATCGAGTCCATCTGCGCGTGGCAGCTCGCGCATTCGGGATTCGCCCGGTGCGCCGCCATCGCCTCGCGCAGCGTCATCGTCGCCTGCTCGTCCGGCTCCTCGGCGTCGAGCGCGGGCACGTTCGGCGGCGGGGGCGGAGGCGGCGACGCGAGCAGGTTGTCGAGGACGTATTTGCCGCGTAGCACCGGGGACGTCCGGGTCGGATAAGACGTGAGCGTCAGGATGCTGCCGTGCCCGAGAAGACCGCCCCGATGGCTGCCGGGAGGCAGCTCGACGCGCCGGAAGTGAGCGCCCTTGACGAACGGGATCCCGTAATGCTTCGCGAGCCGCTCGTTCAGGAACGTGTAATTCGCCGTGATCAGCTCGAGGACGCTCTGCTCCTCGCGCAGGATGCTCTCGACGAAGAGCTTCGTCTCCGTGACGAAGTCTTCGCGCAGCCCGTCGTCGAAATCCCGGAACAGGAACACGTCCGGCTCCTTGAGCTCGAGATCGCGCAGGAAGAGCCACTGCGCCGCGAAATCCTCGACGAGCGCGTCCGCGCGCGGATCGGCGAGCATCCGCTCGACCTCCCGGTCGAGCACGTCGTCTTCGGTCAGCCGTCCGGACACCGCGAGCTCGAGGAGCCGCTCGTCGGGCAAGCTGCTCCACAGGAAGAACGAGAGACGCGATGCGAGCTCGAGCGGGCTCACCGGAAAGGCCTCGCCGGGCTTCGCGTCCTCGGGCACGCGCTCGATCCGGTAAAGGAACTGCGGGCTGACCAGGAGCCGCTCGAGCACGCGTTGAATTCCGGCGTCGAAGCCGCCTTCGGCGCGCCCCGCTTCGAAGAACGGGAAGAGCGCGGCGACGTCGGCGCCGTCGACCGGCCGCCGGTAGGCCTGCTGCGCGAGGTTCGCGATGATCTCGCGCGCGCACGGCGCCTCGTCCTCGGCGCTCGTCGGCGTGCAGACGAAGATGCGCTCGCGGCTCGGCGTTTCGCCGGGTCCGGTCGCATTGTGAGGGCCGCTGATCGTCACGAGCTCGATCGCGGGCAGGGTGCCGCGGCTCCTCCGCTGCACGCGCACCGTCGACTCGTCGAGCGCCAGAGTACGGCGCACGAACGTCACGCCGACCTCGTGCGGGCCCGCGCTGACCGGCACGGTGAACTCGAGGACTTCGGCCGCGCGGCCGCGGCCGCCGCCCTCGCCGATCCTGCCGGACGCGGCGCGCTCGCCGTCGATCGTGATCTCGATCTCGTGCGGCTCGCGCGCGGCGCGCTCCATCTCGACGTGGAACGTGTATTCGGCATCGAGCGGGAAGTAGCTCTTCACGAGCAGTCCGCCGCGCGTGCCGAACGGCAGCCCGTCGACGGACTCGTCCTGCGGCAGCTCGAGCGGTAAGCGGTGAAGATTGACGATCTCGGGCATCCGCATGTCGCCGACGGCGAGCCGGCTGATCTTCTGCGCCGCGGTCAGGTAGCGCTCCATCACGACCGGTGAGACGAAGAGCAGGTCCGCGATGTTGTCGAAGCCGCTGCTCGCGTTGTCGGCCGGCAGCAGCACGTCGTAATCCATCTCGGCCGGCAGGTGCTCGAGCGCCAGCATGTCGCGGATCGCGTTCTTGTATTCGGTCCTCGTCAGGCGGATCAGCTGCGGCAGCTTCCCTGCGTTCGGGCGCTCGGCTGCGGCCGCGTCGAGCTCCCGCTCGAGATAAGCGACGACGCGTCGGTACGTCGCCTCATCGGGGCGCGGCTCGTCGGGCGGCGGCATCGAGCGCGCCCGGAGCTTATGGACGACCTTTTCCCAGCTCTCGGCATGGGCGCCGATGTCAGCGAGGTGAGCGGGATCGATCAGCATATCGCCCGAGCGGATCGCCCGATCGTGGCAATCGACGCAATAGGAGCGGAACGTCTCACTCGCGAGCGCGGCGTCGCGGCCCGCTCCGCCCGGCGCCGGCACGCCGAGGTACGCCGTGAGCCCCGCGATCGCGGCGACCGCGACCGCAACCCCGGACACGAGCGCTTTCCGTCCAATGCGCAGAGCCATCTCTCCCCCGAGACCGGGCTTTTCGACTATGGTACCTTCGAGTGCATGCAGAATGCATGAGCCGAGCGATGATTCGTACCCAGCGTTTCGCCGTTATTGCGTTGATTGGCGGCCTTATCAGCGCTACCGCCGGCGCGGGCCCCGACCTCATCGAAGCCGTCAGAAGGGCCGACCTGCATGCAGTCCGTGCCGCGCTCGACACAGGCACCGATGTCGATGCGCGTGGCGGCGACGGGTCGACGGCGCTCCACTGGGCCGTCGAGAAGGGGGCCATCGAGATCATCGACGCGCTGCTCGCGGCCGGCGCCGACCCTGCCGCCGCGACGCGTAACGGCGTCACGCCGCTCGCGCTCGCGGCGCAGAGCGGCGACGCGGAGATCATCGCGCGGCTGCTCGACGCGGGCGCCGATCCGAACGAGCGCTCGGAGGAAGGCCAGACCGCGCTGATGCTCGCGGCGCGGAATGGCCGTCCGGACGCGGTGCGGCTCCTGCTCGATCGCGGCGCCGACGTGAACGCGGTCGAGCCGTTCAGGGGACAGACCGCGCTGATGTGGGCGGCCGGCGAAGGCAACGCCGATGCGATCCATCTGCTCATCGACCACGGCGCCGACATCGATGCCCGCTCGACCGGCGGCTTCACGGCGCTCATGTTCGCCGCGCGCGAGAACCAGCCCGAAGCCGCGCGCGCGCTCGTCGAGCGGGGCGCGGACCTCGACGCGGTCGCGCCCGACGGCACGAGCACGCTGAACATGGCGATCCTGAATGCACATTACGACGTCGCGTCGCTGCTCGTCGCGGCCGGCGCGGACCCGAACCTTCCGGATCCGCGGGGCTCGCCGCTCCACATCATCGCGTGGCTCCGCGAGCCCGGCGCGACCGGCCAGGCGGCCGTCGGCGACGAGGCGGATGCGCCGCCGCGGCCCGAAGGCCGCGTCACGAGCCTCGAGCTCGCGCGCCAGCTCCTCGAGGCCGGCGCCGATCCGAACGTGCGCATCGACTGGCAGGAGATGCGCTTCAACAAGGTCGCCGGGATGGCGCGGAATCCTCCGGGCCTCGTGCTCGGCCGCCACATGCTGACGTACAACGGCGCAACGGCGTTTTACGTCGCGGCGAAGAACGGCGATGCACCGCTGATGCGCCTCCTCGTCGAGTACGGCGCGAACCCGCTGATCCCGAATCGCTTCAACATCACGCCGCTGATGGTCGCCGCCGGCCTCGACACGTGGGAGGGCGAGACGCCGGGACCGCATACCGGCGTCAGCGAGGCGGAGCGTCTCGAGGCGGTGAAGCTCGCGGTCGAGCTCGGGAACGATGTGAACGCGCGCGCCGATTTCGGCGATTTCGAGATGATCGGCGATCCCGAGTACACCCTGCTCTACTACCCGCACAACATCGAGGAGCTCGCCGATCTCGGCGTCGGCGATCCGCGTTGGGACGACAGCACCGCGCTGCACGGGTCGATCATCTCGGGGCAGCCGTCGATCACGCGCTATCTGATCGAGCAAGGCGCGGAAGTGAACGCGAAGAACGCGCTCGGCTGGACGCCGCTGATGATGGCGCGCGGCGTGTTTCTCGCGAACGCCTCGCGCGAATTCCCGGCCGCCGAGGCGATCCTGCTCGAGGCAATGGCGAAGCAAGGCATCCCGGCCGAGTGAGTCAGGGGGCAGGGTCGGGGTCGGAGCCTTTTACGGAGTTTAAGGGAACACAAATTTCGGCACCGGTGTTGAAAGTCCCTTAGACTCAACAAAGGGCCCTGACACTGACCCCGGCGGTAAAGGGGTCTGACCCCGAAGCCCTGAAAGTCCCTTAAACTCGGCAAAAGGGCTCTGACCCCAGAACCACCGAGCGCCAATGAGCTCGAGCACCCTGCGGTCGCCGTCTACAGGCGACGGCCCGTTCTATCTTCCGATCGGCGACGAGGTCTCGATCTTCGCCGCGTGCCATTCGCGCGGCCTCGCCGTGATGCTGAAGGGGCCGACGGGGTGCGGGAAGACGCGGCTCGTCGAGCACATGGCGTGGCGGCTCGGCCGGCCGCTGATCACGGTGTCGTGCCACGACGACCTCACCGCCAACGATCTCATCGGGCGCTTCCTGATCCGCCATGACGGCACGGTCTGGCAGGACGGCCCGCTGACTCGCGCGGTGCGCGAGGGCGCGATCTGCTATCTCGACGAGATCGTCGAGGCGCGGCAGGACACGGTCGTCGTGCTGCACTCGCTGACCGACCATCGCCGGACGCTGTCGATCGACAAGACCGGCGAGCAGATCGAAGCCGCACCCGGCTTCCAGCTCGTGATCTCGTACAACCCGGGCTACCAGCGGATGCTGAAGGACCTGAAGCCGAGCACGCGGCAGCGCTTCATCGCGCTCGAGCTCGGCTTCCCCGCCCCGGAGCAGGAAGCCGCGATCGTCGCGCACGAAAGCGGCGTCGATCGCGCGACGGCGCACGAGCTCGTCGCGCTTGCCGGCCGCATCCGTGCGCTGCGCGATCGCGGGCTGCCCGAAGTGCCGAGCACGCGGCTCCTCGTTGCGGCCGGCGCGCTCGTGACGCGCGGCGTGCCGGTGCGCGATGCATGCCGCGCGGCGATCGTCGCGCCGCTGACGGACGACGAAACGCTCGGCGCCGCGCTCCGCGACCTCGTCGACGCGATGTTCGTCTGACCACCCGCGCGATGAGCGAGCCGGAGCAACTCCTCGCCGACGCGGCCCGGCACGCGGCGGTCTTCGCGCGGGACCTCTGGCGGCGGCAACGCGACCGCCGCGGCGGCAAGCGGCTCGAGCTCGCCGACGTCGCACCTCGCCTCGACCTGCTGATCGCTGCGGTATTCGACGACGCACGCCGCCTCCGCGTCGCACAGCGGCCGCCGCCGTCGACGTGGCTCCGCCAGACGTTCGGCGCGGACCGCGGCCCGCGCGCACGGGACGCGGTGCCCGCGACCGACGGCATCAGCATCTGGCTCCCGGGCGCGCTCGATCTCGACGACGACGCGCTCGCCGCGCGCTGCTATCGGACGATGGCGCTGACGCAGGCCGCACGCGCGCGGCGCGGCAGCGCGGGCCCGTTCCGTGCGCTGCGGCACGGTCTCGCCGCCGATATCTATCTGCTGCTCGAGGCCTATGCCGCGGACGAGATGCTCGCCGCGCTCCTTCCAGGGTTCGCGTCGTCGATCGATACGCTGAGAAAGGTCGCGCTCGAGCGGCGCCCGCCGATCGATGCATTCCCCGCGCGCAGACGCCCGCTCGAGCGCTTCGTGCGCGAGCTGCTCGAAAGCCGCTGCGGCCGTCCCAACGACGTGGCGCTCGTCACGGCCGCGCCTCTCGAGTCGCTCGCGCTCGCGAAACGGATCGCCGCCGGCATCGCCTGCAGCTCAGGCACAAACCGATTCGGCACGGAGCCGCTGCTCAAGGACTGGTGGACCGGCGCGCTCGATCCGCTCGCGGTCGACGACACCGCGCTCGTTCGCTGCGACACGTCCGTGCCCAGCGACGAAGCCGGCGCCCCGCCGCGCGCGGGCCGCCTGCGCCGCACCCCGAAGCGGCGGGACGCGCTCGACGGCGAGGACGACGGAGACGAAGACCCGGGGCTCGTCGCGGTTCAACAGGACGATCCGCACCCGCACGCCGAGGACCCGATGGGCCTTCGTCGGCCGATCGACCGAGACGGCGACACGAGCGCGGACGCGCTCGCCGACATGGTGTCCGACGTGCCCGACGCGCGGACCGTCGCGACGCCGGCGCCGCCGAAAGAAGTGCTCCTTTCCGACGACCCGCCCGATCCTCGCGCGAAGCTCGAGCGGCGAGGCGACGCGCCGCAGGATACGGGCATTCGCTACCCCGAATGGGATTATCGCGCAAACGCGTATCGCGAGCCGGGCGCCGTCGTGCGCCCGTCGATTGCGCCGTCCGGTCCCGACGACTGGATCGACGCGACGCTCGCGAAGCACGGCCCGATGCTCGAGACCGTCCGCCGGCGCTTCGAGACGTTGCGCGCGCGGCGCGTGCGGCTCCGCCGGCAACGCGACGGCGACGATATCGACGTCGACGCGTGCATCGAGCATCACGCGGACCTCGCCGCCGGGCGGGGCAGCGCCGACGGCCTCTACGAGCTCCGCCGCGCAGCGGAGAAGGACCTCGCCGTGCTGCTTCTGATCGACATCAGCGGCTCGACCGACGGCTGGATCGCGGCGGACAGGCGCGTGATCGACGTGGAGCGCGAGGCGCTCCTGATCGTCGCCGTCGCGCTCGACGGCCTCGGCGAGCCGTTCGCGATCGAGGCGTTCTCCGGCGAGGGGCCGGATTGCGTGACGCTTCGAACCGTGAAGCGGTTCGACGAGCCTTACGGGTGCGACGTCGCACGGAGGATCGCGGGCCTCGAGCCCGAGCGCTACACGCGCGCCGGGGCCGCGATCCGTCACGCGACGGCGCTCCTGATGCGCCGCCGCGCGGAGCACCGCCTGCTGCTGCTCCTGTCCGACGGCAAGCCGAACGACGTCGACGAATACGACGGCCGCTACGGCGCCGAGGACATGCGCCAGGCGGTCGCCGAAGCGCGGCTTCAAGGGATCTCACCGTTCTGCCTGACGATCGACCGTCACGCCGCAAGCTACCTGCCGCGCGTGTTCGGCGCGCATCAGTACGCGCTGCTCTCGGATGCGGCGCGGTTACCCGAGGCGCTCGTCGACTGGCTGAAGCGGCTGATCACCGCGTAGCGCCTACGCTTACCCGCTGCCGGGACGCGGCACGATCGTATTCGCGCACGCCGCGCGGACCTCGCGATAGACGTCGTCCGGGTTCGTCTCGTAGCGCCGGGAGAAATGGAACGGGACGAGCCGCGCGACGTTCGCGGCCGACGCGATCTCGCCGCAGGCCCTCGTCGTCAGATGACCGGTGCGAGCGGCTCGATCGGCGTCCGCTTCCCGGAACGTCGACTCGCAGAACATCACGTTCGCGCCGTGCGCAAGAGCCTCGAGCCTCCGCCTGTTGTCGGGCGTGTCGGCGAGATCGGTTGCATAGACGAGCTTCGTGCCCGGGCGTAGCAGCACGAGCATGTCGGCAAGCTCGCCGACGCGGCGCGTCGAGCCGTCCGGGAGCGTCAGCGTCTCGTCCGTTCGCCCTGCCGCGACGTGATCCTTGAGCCGCGCGAGCCAGGGCCCGGGCTCGAGGCCGAGCGCGGTAAGGCGCTCCTTGCGCACGTTGATCTCGACGACCGATTCGAGCGCAAACGCGAGCACGGGCGTCAGGTGATCGAGCGTCACGGCGCGCACGCGAAAGAGCGGCTCGACGAGCAGCGAATCGCCGACCGCGCACGGTTCTCCTGCGGCTCGAGGGACCGGATCACCGGCGCGGATCACGAATCGTCGCGCGACACCGTCCGCGCCGAGCTCCGTCACGGCGAAGCGCGGCGCGCCCTCCCCGGCGCGATCCCAGTGCACGCCGTTCACGAGACCGCTGACGTTCGCCGCAAGACCCGGCGGACCGTAGAGCCTGCACGGCGACGTCACGCCGATCCGGGAGCGCAGCAGCCACAGAAAGCCCGCGATGTGATCGATGTGCGCATGAGTGATGAAGACATCCGTGACCTGATGCGCGACGCGCGCGCCGAGACGATGCGTCTCGCCGAGATCGAACAAGAGCGTGCGGCTCCGATGCTGCATGCGCACGAGGAGCAGCGGATCGCCGAACACACCGTTCACGAGCGTCGCGACGAACGGGCCGACGCCGACGACCGGCCTGAGGTCCGCGGACGCTGCGAGATCGTCGTCACGCTCGCTCGCGTCATCGGATTCGCCCGGCACGCCGCATGCCGGCGCGTCCGCGGCGGCGAGGCGGCGCGTCGTGTGCGATCGCAAACCGAGACCCGCCGACGAGTCGAGATAACGGACGTCCCGTCCGAAGCGTTCCGCAGTCACGAGGAGCCCGCCGGGTGCGCGCCGCGCGTCGCGGATCAGTATCGCGGTCCCGGCATTCGGCTCGCCGCGCGCACGGATCCGCGCGACGCGGTCACGAAGAGACACGATCTCGCCGAACGCGACGCACGTCTGCCCGTCGAGCAGCGCGATCTGTCGTCCCGGCCAGGCCGACGGCGTCTCGACCGGCGGAGGCGTGCCGATCACAGGCAGCGAGGCGAGATCGAGCTCCTGCTCGCACGCGCCTGCCGCGAGGTACGCGTCCCACAGCGCCGTGCGATCGCGCGCACGCGCGCGCTTGCCCGGTGGGCGGGCTTCGGGCGCCGCGGGCACCGTCACGACGCCGAACCCGAGCCCGCGAAGCTCGCAAGCAAGGTCCGAAACGCCGCCCGGGCGCTCGATCAGCACGACGAGCGCAACTCGCGCAGCGGCCGCGAGCGCGGTCACGAGCTCGGCGCCGGGCGCGCCGCGGATCGCACCCGGCGCGTCGATCAGCCACGCGCGCCGGTCGGACCGATCGAGTAGCCGCATGACCGCCTGCGCGAGCGGCAAACGGAAGCGCACCGCGTCGAGCGTGCACACGGGCTCGACGTCGACGACCCTCCACGCGCCGCGGTCCCAGTCGGCCGTGCAGACCGCGCCCGGCGGACCGAAGGCCGGCGAGCCGGGGTCACAGCCGACGCAGCCGACGTCGATGCCGGCCGTCGCCGCCTGCGCGGCGAGCATTGCGGCCAGCGTCGACTTGCCGGTGCCCGGCGCGCCGGCGAGCAGCACGTTGCCGCCTGCCTCGAGCGTCGCTGCGATCACGTCCATGGCTCTAAGACGTCCGCTTCCAGTATAGACGGCGGTGACTGCGAGATCGGTTGCGCGCGGAACGCGACCGAGCGGACGATGCTGCCGACGGGGGCCGCGGCGGGCGGGCTTCCGTCGAATCGCCGTCGAGCTTGGGCTTCACGACGTCCTCGGACCGAGGCGCTGATTCGTGCGCACGTTGCGACGCCGCCGTGTCGTGCCGGTCTGTGACCGACCTCAACGCGACGTGACCGCGCTTCCGCATAGGCTCGGCCGATCAGTCCGAAAGGTTCCGAATGAGCCAAGACCGCGTGACCGAGGCGCGCCGCCGCCTCAAGGCGTTCGCCGCCCGGGCCGTCGAGGCCGCCAGAACGGCCACGGCCGCCACATCGAGCACGGCCGCGAAAGCCGCCGCGGCCGCGAAAGCCGCGGCATCGGCGGCAGCGTCGCCCACACCCGTGCTCGACGCGCCGGACGCCGGCGCGCCGGACGAGCGCGACGAGAAGATCGCGCGCCTCGAGCACGAGCTCGACGCCGAGCGTGCGCGGACCGCGGAGCTCGAGAGCGCCGTCAAGGCGCTCGAGTTCAAGCTCGACGTCCTCGAGCGGAGCTACGCGAAGCAGCTCGCGGACGCGAGGGCCGACGGCGATAGGGCGAAACGGGAGCTTCTGCAGGTCAAGGCAGAGCTCGCAGACACGGCTCGCGAGCTGAAGCAGGTCGCGGCGCACCGCGACCGGTTACGCGACATGTTCGCGTTCGACGGCCGGCGTGTGCCGCCCGAGCTCCGCGAACGCCAGCCGGGCGACGAGGACACGATCGCGCGGCTCTTGTCGAGCGCGGATGCCGTGCCCGAGCGCACCGCGCCGACGGACGGCCCCGCGGCAGCCGACGAGCCCGAGATCGGCGACCTGCTCCCGCCCGATCTCGTGTTCGACCCGAACGACGATCGCGAAGACGACGACGGCGAGACGAAAGCGGCGCGAGGCTAGGCCGCGCGCCGGGACCACCTCTCGATCGTTCTTTCAGCCCGACTGCACGCGCGGACCGAGCAGGATCGGCGTGTAGATCACGAGGAAGACGACGAACGCGCTCGCCCAGAGCGCCACTGCGCACGCGAAAACGTGCACCGCGCCGAACGGCAGCACGGCGGGGCCGAACACGCGCACGACCGCGCCCGCGACGACGAGCGCGTACGCGACGCCGATCGCTCGGTGCACGACGAGCGGCCGTCCGGTGTGCCCGAGCGCGACGCGCGTGGCGACCGCGAGAATCATCGTGCCGAAAATGCCGGCCGTCTGCGCGTGCAGCCACTGCGCGGCCCACGGTGCCTCCGCCAGGATCCAGAGCGCCTTGAGCGCGAGCGCCGCGGCGACCCAGCCGTAGCCGACGTGCAGGATCAGCACGATCGGCATCCTGAGCGTCTTCCAGCCTTCCCAGCGCGCGAGCCGCGCGCCGACGAGCACGGCCGCCGCGGCGGCGATGACGCCGGACGCATCCGATGCGGGCGCGGCGAGATCGACGACGACGACGGCCCCGACCGCCGCGAGCGACGCGCGCTCGAGCCAGGGCGCCGGCCGGATGGAAGTCGGAATGCCTTCACGAACGAGCGCGTTGCGCGTGAACGCCGGAACGATCCGCCCGCCGACGACGACCACCATCACGAGCACGATGTTCGCTGCGAAGCGCAGCGGATCGAACGGCAACGTCAGCAGGCCGGCCGACGAGACGTGAAACGTCGCATCCGCGGCGAACAAGAGACCGAGCATCACGAGGAATGGATAGTTGCGCGCGTTGCGAGTCTTCACGAGCGGCCCTGCGAGCGCGGCCGCGACGGCCGGAAAGAACGCGAGATCGACGGCGACGGCCGGCGTCGCATGGAGCCCCGTCATCGGGCTCGACACGACGCGGCCCGCGATCCACAGAAGCGCAAGGCCCGCGAGCGGGACGCCCGAGACCGGTCTCGTTCCCGTCCATGTCGGCGCGGCCGTCAACAGGAAGCCCGCGATCGCGGCCGCGACGAAACCGAAGATCATCTCGTGCCCGTGCCAGCGGAAGAGCGGCAGCGCATCGCCCGACCATGCCGCTCCGCCAAGCGCGGCGACGAGCAGCACGAGCGCGAGCACGGCCCATGCCGCGCCGAGCAGAAAGAACGGACGGAACGCGTACGACAAGAAGTTCTGCACGATCGCGAAGCCCTGCATGATCGCGATCCTCTTCGAGCGTTATCTCTCCGCGAACGCGCGGGCGCAGAGACCCGCGACGCCGAGCCATGCGGCGCCGACGAGCGCGCCGAGCTTCACGGCCTCGACCGCGACGTAGACGTCGTGCAGCGCGGACGGCGGCGGCATGCCGCCCTGGATGATCGTCTCGACGCGCGCGTCGAGGCGCGGCAGCAGAACGATCCCCTGCAGCACGACGGCCGCGAGCAGGAACGCCGCGACGAGCGTCGCGTACGGCAGCCCGTGTGCTGCGCCGCCGTGCCGCACGAGACGCCGCCGATCCGCTAGCAGCGCAGCGATCAGCGTCGTCGCCGCGATCATGAGCTCGACGCGGTTATACCAGTGGAACGTCTGTCGGCCGACGTCGAGCGCGACGGGCAGCGTCAGGCTCGGCGCAAGAAACTTCACCGGCGTCGCGAGGAACGACACGCCGAGCAGCATGCCGATCCAGACGAGCGAAACCACCGCGAAGACGACGATCGCGGCGTCGCTGCGCGCTGTGACCGCAACCGGAGTCCCTTCCATGAGAGCCATGCCTTGTCTCCTTCGCATTCGCATCCATTCGCGCGCGATCCTTCGCGCGCCCGCGCCCGAACAGCCGCAGGTTTCGCTTCACACCGCCGACGCGGCGCTCGGCACTCGCCTGCGCTTGCGCGCGCCGGCCGAGCGATCGAGCAGACCGTCGAGCCGACCTTTCGGCCCGAGCAGGTCCTCGAGCGTGTAACGATCGAGCACGTCGAGGAACGCGTCGAGCGCATCGCTCAGCACGCCCTTCAGCACGCACGCCGGCGCGATCACGCACGCACCGGGCGCCGTCCTGTCGAAGCATGGAACGATATGGAACGCGCCTTCGACCTCGCGGACGACGTCGCCGAGGCGGATCTCGGACGCGGGAACGCCGAGCCTGAGCCCGCCCCCTTTGCCGCGCAGCGTCTCGAGATAACCGGCCCGTGCGAGATGCTGAACCACCTTCATCAGGTGATTACGTGATATCCCGTATTGCGCGGAGATCTCGCCGATCGTTACACCCCTCCTCTCGCCTTTGCGGTCGTTCAAGCCGACCGAAATCAGCACGCGCAGGGTGTAGTCCGTGAACCTTGTCAGCTGCATGAGCGTCTTGTACGATAAGATGCATCTAATTTACTTCTTTTGAACCGGCAAGCGCAACGGGCATGTCGAGACTATTTCACGACCGCGCTTTTCTCAGACGCGTGAGCCTCCTGGCCGCGGCGCTCGGTACCCTGACGATCGCCGGATGCGGCCCGACGCAGACCGCCCTCGAGGTCGAGCAGCCGGAGGGCTGGGCCGACGACCTCGCGCTCGTCGAGGCCGAGGACCTGAACCCCGATCCCGGCATCGTCGAGATCGAGCTCGAAGCCCGGATCACCGACCTCGAGCTCATTCCCGGCAAGAAGACTCCGGTCTGGACATACAACGGATCGCTCCCCGGACCGCTGATCCGCGCGAAGGTCGGCGACAGGATCATCGTCCGCTTCAAGAACTCGCTGCCCCAGGCGACGAGCATTCACTGGCACGGCATGCGTTTGCCGAACAACATGGACGGCGTGCCGGGCCTCACGCAGGATCCGATCCCGGCCGGGGGCGAGTTCGTCTACGACTTTGTAGCGAAGGATGCCGGCACGTTCTGGTATCACCCGCACATCAACTCGGCCGCGCAGGTCGGCTGGGGACTCTACGGGCCGCTCGTCGTCGAGGACCCAGAGGACCCGAAGGTATTCGGCGACGAGCTCGTCCTCGTGCTGTCCGACATCGCGCTCGACGAGGAAGGACAGTTTCTCCCGGAGGACACCGGCGGCGAGTTCGGCGACCTCTTCGGCCGCGAAGGCAACGTGCTGCTCGTGAACGGCAAGGTGCGGCCGACGCTCAAGGTCCGTCAGGGCAAGCAGCAGCGCTGGCGTGTGATCAATGCCGCTCGTGCACGGTACTACACGCTGCGGTTGCCGGATCACACGTTCGTGAAGCTCGGCGGCGACAACGGTCTCGCCGAGCGGTCGCAGGAGGTGGCACGGATCGTGCTCGTGCCGGGCGAGCGCGCGGACTTCGTGTTCACGCCGTCGAATCCTCCCGGCACGTCGACGTTCATGCAGTGGATTCCGACGGAGCGCGGCTTCGGCAGCGTCTTCAATCGGCCGCGGGAGAACATGCTCGAGATCGTCACCGTCGACGCCGATCCGGTGATTCCCGAGCCGATCCCGGTCGAGCTCAGGAAGATCGAGCGGATCGACGTCGCCGATGCCAAGGAGCTGACCCTCGACCTCACGATCGAGACGCAGAGCACGGCGCGCGCGAAAGAAGTCGTGATGGGCATCAACGGCATCCCGTACTGGGACAGCAAGCCGATCGAGATCCGCCTCGGCGAAACGCACATCTGGAACATCGTGAACGACACCGCGTTCGCGCACCCGTTCCATCTGCACGGCTACTTCTTCCAGGTGCTCGACGATACGCGGATCCCGGAATGGAAGGACACGGTCGACGTGCCCGCCGAATCGTCGCTGCGCATCGCCGTGCGTTTCGACGAGCGGCCCGGCATGTGGATGTTCCACTGCCATATTCTCGATCACGCGGATTCGGGCATGATGGGGCACCTCTGGGTCGCCGACGAAGGCGAAACCCACCCGCCGCACGTCGAGCTGATTCACTGACGGATCGACGCCGCTCGTCGGACCGATCGGCGGCGCCACGGACGGCGCCTGATCTCGCGGGCTTTCGGGCCCGCGCCGCTGTAGGATGGGAAGGTGCACGGAACGCGTGAGCCGATCGTCCTATGGCCGGAATTCCGACTTCCCTCGTCCTTGGCGCCGGCGGCGCGCGCGGGCTCACGCATATCGGCGTGATCCGCTGCCTCGAGGCGCACGGCTACGACATCCGCTACATCTCCGGCGCGTCGATGGGCGCGCTCGTCGGCGGCATCTATGCGGCCGGCAAGCTCGACACGTTCACGGAGTGGGTCACTGCGCTCCAGCGTCTCGACGTGCTGCTCTTGCTCGACTGGTCGCTGAACGGCTCGCTGTTCAAGGGCGAGCGGATCATCCGCGTGCTGCGTGACCTCGTCGGCGACTGCCGGATCGAGGACCTCCCGATCGGCTACACCGCGATCGCGACCGAGCTCTCGACGGGCCGCGAGATGTGGCTGAACCACGGCCCTCTGTTCGACGCGATCCGCGCGTCGATCGCGGTCCCTACCGTCTTCGCGGCCGTCACCCTCGAGAACCTCGTGCTCGTCGACGGCGGGCTCGTGAACCCGGTGCCCGTCGCGCCGACGTTGAACGTGCACACGGACGTCACGATCGCCGTCGACCTCAACGCGGCCGACGAGCCCGACGCGCCGGCACGCATTCGCGCCGGGCGCGAGGGCACGTCGCAGAACGCGCAGCGGCAGAGCATTCGAAGCTTCATCGACGCTCTGCTCGGAACGGACGCGTCGCCGACGCCGACTCACTTCGGCTTCTACGATCTCGCAGCCCGATCTATGGATGCGATGCAGCGCACGATCACGCAGTTGAAGCTCGCGAGCTACTCTCCGTCGCTCGTGATCCGGATCCCCGGGAATCTCTGCGGCTTCTTCGACTTCTACCGGGCGCAGGCGCTGATCGATTTCGGCTACGAGCGCACCGAGCAGGCACTCGCAACACTCGATACGTGACGCTCGCGCCCGCTCCGGCGCATCGGGTGTCTATCGCAGACCCCGCTCGTACCGGGACGTCTCGATGTAGTTGCGGACCGCGGTGTTCCCCTCGTGGCACGCGTACTCGAAGATCTTGTAGTCGTCGTCGCGCCACATCGGATACTGGACCGTGAATGGACGTGTCAGCGTGACCGGATCCTCGACCGTCATCTCGTACTCGATGACGTCATCGCTGACGCGCGTGAAACGCTCGACGATCCGCAGGGCTTCGGACGACGGATTCACGGTGCGCGGCGCACCGGGCACGCCGACGTTCGCGAGCATCGTCTGACCGTTGAAGTTCGTCGTCTCGACGACGAGCGTGTTGCCTTCCCAACGTCCGCGGGACTCGCCGAGCCACTGCCTGATCGCCGGATCGAGCGGCGGACGCCCGTCGACCGGAATGATCCGCGATTCGTGCGCCATCTCGAGGCTGATCACGACGTAGCCCGGCGACTGATCGATGCGGATGCCGTTGTTGTAGTTGCGCGGCAGCATCGAAACCGGCAGGCCGCGCGTGATGCAGCGGTCCCAAGAGTCGAAATCCGAGAGATCGTCGAAGTTGTCGTCCTGGTAGTAGGTGCCGCTCATCGTCGCCGCCTTCGCCTTCCCCGCTTCGCTCAGCGCCGGGAAGCGCCCGTTCGGCGGATCGACGATCAGCGACGTGAGCCGCAACGCCTGCGTCGGCTCGGCCCAATGGCCGCCGCCCATCCGGTTGTTGCGGATCTCCTCGTCGTAGCGGGTGTTGCGCTGCTCGACGCGCGCCAGGACCTCGGCGTACTCCTCGTCGGTCATGTAGCGGCGGTCGCCGTACCGCTCCGGCCGCTCCATCGGCGTGCCGATCAGGTGCCAGATCGGCCACATGCCCTGCAGGTCCGGCTCGCCCCAAGGCGTCATCGGATGAACCCAATCGGCGTCAGGGGCGGCAGGCCCGTCCGCGGACTGTGCCTGCGCGTCGATAGAGGTCATCGCGGCCCACGCCGCACCGAGCACGACGCCCGTCCGGACCGTCCCCCAAGCCGTATCGTTCTTCGGTTTCATTGGTCCCGTCTCGTTCGCTGGGCGCCCCCGGTCGCGCCGTCCGGACGATGCATAGAGTCTCGAGAGTATAACCGTTGCCGCGGCGGGCACTGCGGCGGCGGATGCCGTCGCCGGACGACGCGTTCGCCGGGCGAGCACACTGCGGTCGAGCATACCGCACGGCGGCGCACACTCGACCACGGTGTGCTCCCCGACGTTCAGCGTCAAACGATCCACGCCGCCTCGCGGCGGCGCGGCAACCGACCCCCAGTTACCGCCGCAAGAGAACCTGGTGCCGCCTCGTCCACGACGTCGAAGCCGATCAGACGAGCCGGGCACGTTCGTTGGACGATCCCCCCTGGATCGTGGATCGTATGCGTCATCATAAACGGAGCCGCACGCTCCGGAGCATTCCAGGAATCGGAAGTTTTTTTAACTCGCGGCGCCGCAGGGTGCGGATCGCTGCGAGCGCAACGAACCGCCGGCCACGGCGTCACGACGCGCCCGGCGAGCGAACGTCGAACGTCATCGTCGTCCCGCCGGCGAGATCGTGCAGCGTATCGCGAAAACCGAGCCGGATCGGCGGCGCATTCCGGTCGCGGCTTCGCACGATCAGCGCATCGCGCGTGAGCCTCAGATCGAGCGTGTGCTCCCGGTAACGAATGCGAAGATCGAGCCGCTCGATCTCGTCGGGCAGCGACGGGTTGAAGCGCAGCACGTCGCCTGCGACCTCGATGCCCGTGGACACGCGCTGAAGCAGATCGACGCTGCCCGCCATCGCGCCGAGATGGATGCCTTCGCGCGTCGTGCCGCGCTGGATGTCGGCGACGTCGCTCTGCAGCGCCTCCGCGAAGTAGGTCATCGCCCGCGGGCGGTTCGAGCGCGCGAGCACCCACGCGTGCACGACGCGCGACAGCGTCGAGCCGTGCGACGAGCGCGCGTCGTAGTACTCGACGTTCGCCGGGATGGTCGCCGGATCGAACCGATACCCCGCGTGCTCGAGCAGCTCGCAGAGCTCCTCGGACGAGAAGAGATAGAACAGCATCAGCACGTCCGCCTGCTTCGATACCTTGTAGCGGTTCGCGCTGTCGCCTTCGGCCTCGAGGATCAGCTCGAGCCGGCCGATGTCGCCGTAGCGCATCCGGTAGCGCTCCCAGTCGAGCTCTTCGAGCGACTCGTAGCCTTCGAACTGGCTGATCAGGCCGTCGTGGAACGGCACGAACATGCGCCGGGCGATATCCGTCCAGCGCTCGATCTCGGCGTCGCGAAGCTCGAGCTTCGCGCGGAGCTCGTTGCGCCTCACGTCCGGCAGAAGCTCCAGCACGTCGAGCGCGCGGCGCAGCACCCAGATCGCCATCACGTTCGTGTACGCGTTGTTGCGGAGGCCGGGCGCCTTCGCGCCGGGATAGGCATCGTGAAACTCGTCGGGGCCCATCACGCCGCGGATCTCGTAGCGGCCGCGCTCCGGATTGAGCTCCGCGATGCTGCCCCAGAACCTCGCGATCTCGAGGATCAGCTCCGCGCCGTAGAACTGCAGGAACTCGACGTCGCGCGTGACCTGGTAGTACTGCCACACGTTGTACGCGATCGCGCTGCCGACGTGCCGCTGCAGGTGCGTGTTGTCCGGCACCCAGCGTCTCGAGCGCGGGTTCAGATTCATCTCGTGCGTCTCTTCCCGCCCGTCGCTGCCGCTCTGCCACGGGAACATCGCGCCGGCGAAGCCCGCCTCGCGCGCGGCGGCACGCGCCTCCGGGAGCCGCCGGTAGCGGTACATCAGCAGCGAGCGCGTGATCTCTGGCGTGCGGAAGTTCAGCGTCGGAAAGATGAAAAGCTCGTCCCAGAACACGTGCCCCTGGTAGTGCTCCCCGGTCCAGCCGCGGGCCGGCACGCCGATATCGAGCCCGATCGAGTGAAGCGACGCGGCCTCGAGCAGATGGAAGATGTTGAGCCTGAGCAGCATCGGCACGTTCAGCGGGAACCCCGGCTTCGCCGCGCGCAGATGCACGTCGTAGCGCCTCCAGAGCTGCCTCCACGCGAGCGCATGCTCGGCCGCGAGCGCCTCGAACCCGCCCGCGCGGCGAATCGTCTTGCACGCGGCGAGCCGGCACTCGGAGATCGCCGCATCGCGCGACGTAAAGAGCGATATGACCTTCTCCACGACGACGGTCTCGCCTTCGCGAAGCGCGACGTCGAGCTCCTCGGCGATGTATTTCCGCTCCTCGATCCTGCGTGACGGCGCTGGGCATCGATCCCCGTCGACGAACGCGCGCGTACGCGCGGCGATCGCGACGCGCAGGTCCGACTGACACGTGCGGACCGCGAGGCAGACGCCCTCTTCGCCCGCCGGGGCACACGAGACGGGCTCGAGGTGCCGGTTGTTGAACGGCCGGTAAAGCGCCGCACCGTCGTTCACGACGTTCCCGTCGATCGCCGAGCGGATCGTGACGGCCGCGGACCAGTTCTCCGCCGTCAGCGTGAGCTCGAGCGCGGCGACGTGCATGTCGGCCATCGACACGATCCTGCGCTCCGCGAGCGTCGAGCGGCGGCCCGAATCGTCCTCGAAGCGGACGCGGCGCAGCAGCATACCGCGGCGAAGGTCGAGCTCCTGCCGATACTCGAGGATCTTCACGCGCCGCAGGTCGAACCAGTCGCCGCCGTCGATTTTGAAGGTCAGCGGCAGCCAGTTCGGGAAGTTCACGAGATCCTCGTTCTCGACCGTGCGGCCGGCGATGTCGGTTCGAAGCCGGTTGTATCCGCCCGCGATGTACGTGCCGGGATAGTGCACGCCGTCGGCGCTCGCCCAAGGCACCGCGGCGCGCGTCGTGAAGTAGCCGTTGCCGAGGGCGCAGAGCGCTTCGCGCGTCCCCTCGTGCTCCGGATCGAACTGCTCGTAGACGAGCGACCACGCCGACGGCGGCTCGACGGCGACCTTCACCTGGCAGAGATCGTGGACGACCGTGTCGGCGCCCGCGTCGCGCAGCGCCTGCGAGCGGCCGCCGCGATCGACGCCGACGACGAGCCCGAAGCCGCCCGCCCGCCCCGCCGCGACGCCGGCGAGCGCATCCTCGACGACGACCGCCCGCGCGGGCTCGACGCCGAGGCGGCGTGCCGCTTCGAGGAATGCGTCGGGTGCGGGTTTTCCCGCGAGCCCGTGCCGCTCGAGATCGAGCCCGTCGACGCGCGCGTCGAACAGCTCGCCGATCCCGGCGGCGTCGAGCACCGCTTTGCAGTTCCGGCTCGACGAGACGACGGCCGTCTTCACGTCGTAGTCGCGCAGCGTCTGGACGAGCTCGATCGACGACCGGAACGTCTCGACCCCGGACCGCGCGAGCTGCTCGAGAAAGTAGCGGTCCTTGCGTCGGCCGAGCCCGTAGCGCGTCTCCGCATCTTCGCTGTCGTCAGGCGCGCCTTCCGGGACGTCGATGCCGCGCGCGCGAAGAAACGCGGCGACACCGTCGCGACGCGGCTTCCCGTCGACGTGCTCGACGTAGTCGGCGATCTCGTCGAACGGGACGAACGGCTCGCCGGTCCGCTCCGCACGTCGACGGAGCAGATCGTCGAAGAGCCGCTTCCACGCCGCAGCGTGCACGGCCGCGGTCCGCGTCAGCACGCCGTCGAGATCGAACAGCACCGCGTCGTAGTCGCGCGGCGAGATATGGACGAGAGGCGCATCGCCGGTCATGGCTCCTCCGTGCCGAGATTCGCGAAGTAGTCGGCGAGCGGCTCGATCAGACCCTCCGGCAAGCGCCGCGCGATCGTCGGCATCGCGTCGTCGGGCCGACGCCCGTCGACGTGGCCCGCCCCGGCGCTTCGCCAGTTTCGCAGGCGCGCCGCGAGATAGAACGCCTTTTGCCCCGCGAGGATCGGATAGTCGTCGCGCTTGCCCGGCGCGTGGCAGTTCGCGCACGGCGGCACGTCGAGCTCGGGGATGCCGTGCGCGACGACCGAGGCGGCGGTCGCATCGGCGGCCTTCGGTGCGGGCCGCGTGCGTTCGGCGGGATCGACGATCGACGTCTCGGCGAGACCCGCGAGACTCGCATAGTGTTCCGCGAGCGCGTCCCGAAGGCCCGCGTCGACGCGTGCGGCGGCGCCCTGCATCACGCCGCTCGCGCGGCGTCCGGACGCGAAGTCGTCGAGCGCACCGCGCAGATACGCCACCTTCTGCCCGGCAAGAATCGGAATGTCCGGCTGCCCGCGGCCGTGCTCGGCATGGCAGCGCTCGCAGTCCGCGAGCGCGTGCTCGAGCGTGATCGCCCGCGCGCCCGCGATCGTCCCTGAGCCGAACGCGAGCGCGCGGTACTCCGGCGCCGTCATGCCGGGCAGCCGGCGCACGAACGCCGCCATCCGCGCGATCTCGTCGTCGCGATCGAGCGCCGGCCATGCCGGCATACCGGTGAACTTGACGCCATGCTTCACAATCCAGAAAAGCTCCGCATCGGAATACGTGTGCGCGGTCCGCGCGAGATCGGGCGCATGCGGCGTCGCGGCCTGCATTTGCGGCGACGGCGGCTCGCCCGGCGCACCATGGCAGATCGCGCAGTGCCCCGCGTAGTGCGCGGCCGCCGACACGAGTCCGCTCGGGTCCGCCGCAGGCGTCTCGACGGTCAGCGCGGCGTACGTCCTGACCGTATTGCGCATCGCCCAGTGCAGGAACCAGTCGGTCAGCGCCGCATGGCCCGTCGATGCGCCGACGTGAATCACGCCGGACCACGCGAGGATCAGGCCCGCGGCCCCGAGCGCCGCGATCCCGGCGACGATCCGGCGCGGGGTCAGCACGAGCGTCATCGCGACGCGGCCTCCGTGCCGTGATCACGCAGCACGCCCGTGAGGAGCGCAAGCCCGCCCGCGAGATATGCGCCGCCGCCGACGAGGAGCATCACGACGCCGCCGAGCGCTTGATCCGCGAGCGGCGTGAGGCCCCAAGGCAGGTCCGCGTGCGAGTGCGGAGCGAAGAGCGGCCGCGGCGCGAGCGTGATCAGCGTGCCGAGCAACGTCATATGCATCGTCGTCATCAGGAGCGCGAGGATCGCCGCCGCCCGCCGCATGCTCGACGGTCCGTCGCGCGTGCCGTAGCACGCGCTCCAGAACGCGACGCCGACGGCGGCGAACGACGCCTGCTCGACCGCGAGCCCCACCGGGCTTTCGGCCGCGAACGCACGGGCCGCGGGCACATGCCAGCCCCAGACGACGACGAGCTCGACGAGCGACATCGCGAGCGGCGCGACGACGCGCGGAAAGCGCAGCGCGGGATCGAGCGCCGTGCCCGAGAAGCTGAATGCGATCAGCGGCGCCGCGACCGCGACCGCCGTCACGTGCGCGATCATGTGCATCGTGATCCCGTGGCCCCCGACCGCGGTCGTCCACGCGGCCGCGAGGAGAGCGGCGCCGGCTACCGCCGCCGCTCGCCTCGCGCCGCCGTGCCCGCGAGCGATCACCGCGTGCCGCCTCATCGGCAGTCCTCGATGACGAGCGCGGGCAGCGCCGTGAACACGATCGCGACGAAGCTCAATGCCGCAAGCAGCAGCGTCGAGATCGCGAGGAACCGCACGCGATCCTCGTCGGTGCTCTCGTCGTGCGGCGGCGGATCTCCGGCGATGCGCGACTTCGCCCACGCAGCGTAGCCCGCGGCGGCGACGACGCCGAGCGCGGCCGCGGTCGCGAGCGCTATGCTCGGGCGCACCGTGCCGAGCGGCGCGAGCGCACCGGCCTTCGCGCAGTAGATCGCGGCGAGCACGTAGCAGAACGCGAAGTGCGCGGCCCAGATCGCCGGCGGCAGGATCAGCGCCCACAGCGTCGAGCGCATCCGCTGCGCACGCGCATAGAGCCCGCTCATCGCGCGAGCTCCGGAAAGAGCGCGGTGACGGTGAGTGTCACCGCCGCACCGCTCGCGACGAAGTGCATGTAGACGGCAACGTTGCGAAGGTCGCCGTCGTGAACCGGCGTCAGCCTGCCGGCAAGGCTCCTCGCGAGCACGTAGGCCTGCATGATCACGCCGACCGCCGCGTGCGCGGCGATCCAGATCGCGAGCACCCAGACGATCGCGGGATAGACATGAAGCGTCGGATCGAGCCCGGATGACGACGGGCCCGCAAGCGCCGCGAGCCCGGCGGCGCCGGTTGCCGCCGCGGCGAGCGCGACGAGCCCGCGCGAGAGAGACGTCCGCCCGCCTGCGTTCGCCTGGCGCGAGGCGACGGCCGCGCCCCAGCCGAGCGCGAAGAGCCCGAGCGCCGTCAACGGCCAGAACCGTCCGGGCCCTTCGAGGCCCGGCGCGGCGGGCGGCGGAAACTCGGGATGCACGGTCCAGTAGAACAGGTAGCCGAACACGAGGCTCGCGAGCGCGGCCGCGTCCGCGGTCATCGTGATGACCATCGCCCACCAGCCGGGCGACGCGGAACCGGACGAATAAAGCGGCAGCACGAGCCCGTGGCCCGCGTGTTTCGTCGGCTTCTCGGGGACGATCGACGTCCCCGTCCAGAGCCACCACAGGATCGCGCCGAGCGCGAGCACGGCGCTGACCGCGGCCGGGATCCACAGATGGAACGTCGTGAAGATGAACACGCCGCCGAGCGTGACGGCCGCGAGCATCGGCTTCGCGGTCGGCCCGCCGACGCGGGCGACCTGCTGCGGCTTCGCGTCGAGCACGCTCGAGATCAAGAGCTCGCGCTGGCCCTCTTCCGCGTCCGGCAAGAAGAAGCGGCCCTCGTCGTGGCGCTCGACGAAGCCCGCCTGGTCCCACAGCGGATAGCGGCTCTCGACGAGCGGCACCGAGCGCACGCCCCAGTGCTCGTCCGGCCGCGCGAGCCATTCGAGCGTGCCGGCGGCCCACGGATTGCGGCTTCCGCGAGGACGCCGCGGCGATAACGCCAGATCGACGAGCACGAACGCGACGCCGAGCGCGAGCACGAACGCGCCGATGCTCGAGACGAGATTCGGAAGATCGAGACCGATGCCTTCCGGATACGTGAAGACGCGGCGCGGCATACCGGCCAGGCCCGAGATGTGCATCGGGAAGAACGCGACGTTGAAGCCGACGAACATTAGCCAGAACGCGGCGCGGCCGAGTCGATCGGACAGCTTCTTCCCCGTGACCATCGGCCAGTAGTAGTAGAGCCCGGCGAAGAGCGGCAGCACCGCACCGCCGATCAGCACGTAGTGCAGATGCGCGACGATGAAATACGTATCGTGCGCCTGCCAGTCGAACGGCGCGACCGCGACCATCACGCCCGTGAGCCCGCCGACGACGAAGATCGCGAGCGCACCCGCGCCGAACAGGAGCGGCGTCGACCACACGACGCGGCCCGCCCACAGCGTCGCGATGAACACGAAGATCTGCACGGCCGTCGGAATAGCGACCGCTTCGGAGGCCGCCGAGAAGAAACCCAGGCTGATCGACGGGAGGCCCGTCGTGAACATGTGATGCACCCAGAGCCCGAAGCTCAGGAACCCGGTGCCGACCGCGGCGAGCACGATCCACGGATAGCCGATCAGATGACGCCGCGCGAACGTCGGCACGATCATCGCGAAGAGCGCGACCGACGGCAGGAAGATGATGTAAACCTCCGGATGGCCGAAGATCCAGAATAGATGCTGCCATAGCAGCGGATCTCCGCCGCGCGACGCGTCGAAGAACGGCCAGTCGAGCATCCGCTCGAGCTCGAAGAGCACGTCGCCCGCGATCAGCGGCGGAAACGCGAACAGGATCATCACCGCGACGACGAGCACGTACCACGCGTAGAGCGGCATCAAGTTCAGCCGCATCCCGGGCGGGCGGCACTTCAGCACGCCGACGATCAGCTCGATCGCGGCCGCGATCGCCGCAACCTCGATGAATGAGAGCCCGAGCATCCAGATATCCGCGCCGATGCCGGTGATCTCGGGCTCCGTCGTCAAGGGCGGATACATGAACCAGCCGCCGTCGGGCGCCGCGTCGAAGAAGATCGAGCCCGCGACGAACACGCCGCCCAGAAGGAAGCTCCAGTAGCCGAACGCCGAAAGCCGCGGGAACGGCAGGTCGCGCGCTCCCAGGAGCTGCGGCAGCAGCAGGATCGACACCGCCTCGAAGATCGGCACCGCGAACAGGAACATCATCACGGAGCCGTGCAGCGTGAAGAGCTGATTGAACGTCGACGCCCCGACGACGCTGTTTCCTGGAAACGCGAGCTGCGCGCGGATCACGAGCGCGAGGCAGCCCGCGAAGACGAGCATTGCGATCGCGGTCAGCGTGTACCAGACGCCGACCGCGGAGTTGTTCACGTCGGTCCAGCGCAGAAAGACGCCGCGCGGCGGCGCCCAGACCCGCCGCAGCCGCTCCTCCTGCGCCGCGCGCACGTCGGGATCGTCCTGGTCGGGCGGCACGCACGCGCGCATCACGGGAGCCCTGCGAGGTATCCGGCGATCGCATCCGCGTCCTCACGCGGCATATCGCGGAACGACGGCATTCGCGCTCCCGGCTTGAGCGCCCGCGGATCGCGGATGAAACGGCTCGTCGCGGCGACGCTCATCGGTAATGTGCCGGCGCCGACGGTCGCACGGGCGCCGTAGTGCGTCAGGTCCGGGCCGATCGGCGTGCCGGCGAAGTGACCGCGCACGACGTGGCAGCCCGGGCAGCCGTGCTCGTCGAAGAGCGTCCGGCCGCGGCTCGCGACGTCCGCGGCCGGCCGCGCAAGCTCCTCGAGCCACGCGTCGAAAGCGTCCGCGTCCATCGCGACGACGTCGAACGCCATCAGCGCATGGCTCAGCCCGCAGAACTCGGCGCAGACCCCGCGATAGCGCCCGGGCGCCGTCGCGCGCGCGACGAGCACGTTCGTGCGGCCCGGGATCACGTCGACTTTGCCGGCCAGACCGGGAATCCACAGACTATGAATCACGTCCGGGCTTTCGACGAGGAAAGTGACCGCGCGACCGACCGGCATGCGAATCTCGTTCGCGGTTTCGATCGGTGGACCGTCGTCGCGTCGGTACACGACGCGCCACCAGAACTGCTCGCCGCCGACCTCGATCGTGAGCCCTTCGACGGACGCCGCGAGCGGACGCATCAGCGGCAGCGACGTGGCCAGGAGCGTCGTTAGAACCAGGGTCGGGACGATGCCGCCGAGCCACAGCACGACGCGGAGCGCACGCGGCGGGTCGATCCCTTCGTCGCTGCGAACGGCGTGGGCCGCGAGCGCCAGCACGCCGACCGTGATCGCGCCGGCCGCCGAGAACATTGCGATCGACAGGACCCGAACGGTCTCCGCTTCCGCGCCGAACGTCGCGAACGTCGACTGCGCGCCTTCGCAGCCGCCGACGAGCGGCGCCATGGATATCGTCGCCGAGCGTCGCGTAAAGCATCGTGTCCTTGCCAGGCGAAAAAGGTGTCTGACACGATTTTCCCCGCGGACACGATTTTCCCGGTCAGGCGGCTCGATCG
>CAZKNH010000003.1:0-80456 GCA_964553875.1 uncultured Gammaproteobacteria bacterium
TGACGCGGATCTCGCGGCCGATCTGCGCGGCCTCCGGGACGAGCGGCAGCTCCGCCGGCTCGATGAATTTGAGCTCGGACGGATCGTAGCGGAAGAACCCGAAATCGTGGATCGGATCGCGATAAACCGGATAAAGGTCGACCTCCTCCTGATTCACGAAGATCGCCTGAGCCTTGACGGGTCCCGGCGTCACGACGTGGCGATTGGTGAGGATCAACCCTTTCTCGGCGTCGACGACGAAGCCGGTCGCCTGGGTCGATTGGTTCGTTTCGGTATCGAAGGACCGCGTGCTGTCGACGTGGATCGCGACGACGCCGCTCGCGATCCGCTCGAGGGTGCGATTCCACGTCGCCTCCTGGGCGACGAGCGGAGCCGCGGCGAGCAGCAGCACTGCCCAGACTGCCGTCTTCGTCAAATTTCTCATAGCGTTACGACCCTGCTCCGATATCATCGACTGCGAAGCTCTGACCACGCCGACCGCGGGTTTGCTCCCCGCTCTGCTGACGCTCGCCGGTCGAACGCCGTGAGAAGACCGGCGGCGCGCGCCCCGTCCGGATCATCGCCGCGCGGCGCTTTCGCCGCCGCGAGTCGCCTCACAATCGAGATGCAACCCGAGGGCGCGGCGCGTCAGCCACCGCTTCGCCGGCCCGACCGCGTCCGCCAGCGCGAGGCCGAAAGCCCTGATCGGCGCCATCGCGGTCGGCAGCCCGAATAGATGGTGCAGCCCGTCGAGTGCCAGCAGCATATTGATGTTGTCCGCCTTGCGCCGGCGCTCGTAGCGACGCAGCACCCTGACATCCCCCGGATCGAGCCCCGCGGCGAGCGCGGCATCGATCTCCGCGGCGAGGCACGCGGCATCGGCGAGCCCGAGATTCATACCCTGGCCTGCGAGCGGATGCGCGACGTGCGCCGCATCGCCGACCAGCACTCCCCTGGGGCAACAATACCGTAATGCGTGCAGTATCTGCAGTGGAAACCGGGCCCGGGGCGAGACCGGCCCCAGCCGGCCGAGGACCCGGCCGCTCGCATCCTCGAGCGCCGCGAGGAACTCGTCGTCCGCCGCCGCGAGCAGGCGCTCGGCAGCGGACTCGGGCAGCGACCAGACGATCGAGCTCCGGCCGTCGACGAGCGGCAAGAGCGCGAGCGGGCCGCCGGGCAGGAAGCGCTGCCGCGCCACGTGCTCGTGCGGCCGCTCCGTCGCCACGTGCGCGACGATCGCGCTCTGGCGGTAGCTGCGCGACACCGTCGGCAGATCGAGCATCGCGCGGACGGGAGACGCGGCGCCGTCCGCAGCGACGACGAGGTTCGCGCGCACCGTCGCACCGTCGGACAGCTCGACGACGGCCGCATCGGGTCCGACGTCGACCGATCGGACGGCAGAGCCCACCGCGATCCTCACGCGGGACGACGACGCGAGCCGCGCGACCAGAGCGTCGCGCAGCAGCACGTCCTCGACGATGTGACCGAGGTCGGGCTCGCCGACTTCGGCGCAGTCGAAGCGAATCGACGCAGGACCATCCGGATCGTCGCCTTCCCATACGTGCATGCGCTCGTACGGGCACGCACGTCGGGCCGCGACCGAGTGCCAGACCCCGACGCGCTCGAGCACGCGCTGGCTCGCGCGCGACAGCGCGTAAACGCGCAGATCCGTCTCGTCCGCGCGCCACTGCGGCAGCTCCCGCGGCTCGACGACCCAGATGCGAACGTCGAACCGCACGGCGTCGAGCAGCGCGGCGAGCGCGAGCCCGACGGGACCGCCGCCGCTGATCAGGACGACGGGCTCGGCGCGGCCGGTCACGACTCCCTCGCGGCGGCGAGCGGCAAGCCGCGCGCGAGTCGCGGCAGGCGACCCGCGAGCCCCATCGTGTGCCGCGCGAGCATTCGCTTCGCGCCGGGTAAGAGATCGAACGCCGCGAGCCCGAGTCCGCGCACGGCGCCGAATCCGGGCACGTCCGCGCCGAAGAGCCCGACGAGGCCGTGCGTGAAAAGCGCGACGTTGCGCTGATCGGCGGCACGCCACGCGCCGTAACGGACCGCGAGATCGTCGTACGCGCTCGTGCGCGCCGCGTCGACGAGAAGCTCGGCGAGCGCGGCGACGTCGCGCAGCGCGAGATTGAAACCCTGCCCCGCGACGGGATGGAGCGTGACGGCCGCGTTGCCGACGAGCACGACGCGCCCGCTGCCGAGTGCGTCGCTGCGTACGCGCCGGAGCATATGCAGATCGCGGCGGCCGATCCTTTCGATCCGACCGAGCCGATACCCGAACGTCGCCTGGAGCTCCGCTCGAAAAGCATCGTCGGGCAGCGCGGCGACTTCGTCCGCACGCTCGGCCGGCAACGTCCATATGACGCCGACACGGCCGCCGGAAAGAGGCAGCATCGCAAGCGGACCGGTCGCGACGAAACGTTCGTACGCGACACCTCCGTGCGGGCGCTCCGTCCTGCAGTTCAGGATCAGTGCCTTTTGCGCGTACGCGTCTTCGCGGGACGCGATGCCGAGCGCGGCGCGGACGCGCGATCGCGCGCCGTCGGCCGCAACCAGCACGCTCGCGCTCGCCTCGATCCGCTCGCCGGAACGCTCGATCTCGGCGTGGACACCGCGGCCCTCTTCGTGGCGAAACTCTCCGAGCGACGCGCGGCCGAGAACGGTGCAGCGCGGCGCCGCTGCGAGGCGCGCCCAGAGCGCCTCGCCGAGCCGCCGATTCTCGATCGTATAGCCGAGCGCGGGCACGCCCTCCTCCCGCGCACGTATGCGCACGGCGCCGAAGCGCCCGCGCTCCGAGACGTGGATCTCGTCGATCGGCTCCGCGTGCACGGCGATCGCCCGCCAGAGCCCGATCGCTTCGAGGATTCTCTTCGAGCCGTTCGCGAGCGCGGTCACTCGCGCATCGAAGCTCGGCTGCTCGAGCTCTGCGGGATCCGTCGATTCGACGAGCACGACGCGGAGCGGCGTATCGGCGAGCGCGACGGCGAGCGCCGAGCCGACGAGCCCGCCGCCGACGATCAGCACGTCGCAGTCGAGCCGCGCTGCCGACGTCGTCGTCATGCAGCCTTGCCGAGCGCGCTGCCGACGCAGCGCTCGATCTCGTCCGCGTCGACCGGCAGCTCCGCGGTCAGCACTTCGCGCCCGTCCCGCGTGACGACGACGTCGTCCTCGATGCGAATGCCGATACCGCGCCACGGTTTCGCCTTGCCCTTCACATCGGGCGCGACGTAGATACCGGGCTCGATCGTCAGCACCATTCCGGGCTCGAGCAACCGCCATGCGTCGCCGATCTTGTAGTCGCCGACGTCATGCACGTCGATGCCGAGCCAGTGTCCGGTCTTGTGCATGAAGAAGCGCCGGTAGGCCTGCTCCTTGATCAGCGTCGGCAGCCGGCCGTTCAGGATGCCGAGACGCTTGAGGCCCTGCGTCACTTCCTTCACGGCCGCATCGTGCGGATCGTTCCAGTGGTTGCCGGGCTTCACCGCGGCGATCGCCGCGCGGTTCGCCGCGAGCACGATCTCGTAGAGCTCGCGCTGACGCGCGGTGAACCGGCCGTTGACCGGGAACGTCCGCGTGACGTCCGACGCGTACATCTCGAGCTCGCAGCCCGCATCGACGAGCACGAGATCGCCGTCGGCGAGCACCGCGTCGTTCGCGGTGTAATGCAGCACGCACGCGTTCGCGCCGCCCGCGACGATCGGCGGATACGAGCAGACCGCGCCGTGACGGCGGAACTCGTGCACGTATTCGGCCTCGAGCTCGTACTCCTTCATGCCGGGGCGACACACGCTCATCGCGCGCCGGTGCGCGGCCACCGCGATCTTCGCGGAGCGGCGCATCACGCTCGTCTCGGCGCGCGACTTGAAGAGGCGCGCCTCGTGCAGCAGATGATCGAGCGCGATCAGCTCGCGCGGCGCGTGACCGCTCTGACGCTTCGCGTTGAGCGCGTTGATCCAACCGAGCAGGCGCGCATCGAACTCGCCCGCGCCGATCGAGTAGTAGACGCGCTCGCAACGCTCGAGCAGACCCGGCAGGATCTCGTCGATGTCGCCGATCGGGAACGCGTCGTCCGCGCCGTAATGCTCGACCGCTCCGGCGGGACCGGCGCGCCGGCCATCCCACATCTCCTTCACCGGATCCCGGTCGCGGCAGAAGAGGATGTACTCGCCCTGCGGCCGGCCCGGCATGAGCACGGCGACCGCTTCGGGCTCCGGGAAGCCGGTGAGGTAATAGAAGTCGCTGTCCTGACGATAGCTGAACGACGTGTCGCGGCTACGGATGCGCTGCGGCGCGGCGGGCAGGACGGCGATACCCTTGGTGCCCATCAGCTCCATCAGCTGACGGCGCCGCTTCGCGAATTCGCGAGGACTCAACGGCGAGTTCCTTTCGTCTCAGTGGACCGTGTTGCGGCCGGCGTCGTCGGCACGTTCACCGAAGTGCTCGAAAAGAATCTGCACGCTGACGCGCACGTACTCCTTGAGCTCGGCGAGCGCGAAGCCGGCCTGCTCGGGCTCCTGCTCGTCCTCGGGACCGAGCGCCGCGCGGCTGATCTCGGCGAAGTCCTTCGCGATCTCCGCGACGGGGTCTTCGCCCCTCGTGCCGTCCAGGGTCAATCCGCCGAGCCCGAGACCCGACAAGAAGCCTTGGCACCACGACGCGAGACCGCGCACCTGCGCGTCGAGCGGCTGCTCGTCGCTCGGGAGCAACGGCTCGAACGACATGTCCGTGTCGTTCAGCATGCGCCACGTGTCGAGCTCGATGGCGTGCAACGCCTGACCGAGCGGCGTTTCGCCCGACTGGCTCCATTCCTCGAGCTGCTGGTCGAGCCAGCGATCGGCGGCGGCGACGCCGGCGATGCACATCATGCCCGTCAGACCGCCGTGCACCTCCGCAAGAGAAGGCACGACGCCTGCTCGCATCAGCTCTTCGGAGAGCGATTCGTAGCCGTAATTCTCGTCCATCTCGAGCTTCGATTTTTCCGAATCGAATCATGCTATCACTCGAGGAGCCGTTATTGACCCCCGTGCCCGGCGCACTCTATATTCGCGCGCATGAGCGACCAGACGAATCAGCGCTTCGACCTCGAACTCAAGCGCCTCGAGAAGCGTCTCGAGGAGTTGATTCAGCTCTGCGAGAAGCTGCGCGAGGAAAACGCATCCCTCAAGCAGCGGCAAGAAGCGCTGATCGCCGAGCGGGCGGCGCTCCTGCAGAAGAACGAGCAGGTACGCGGCCGAGTCGAGGCGATGATCGGCCGGCTCAAATCGATGGAGCAGGCCTGATGAGCGATCCGGTCGCCCGCGTGACGATCCGACTCCTCGAGAAGGAATACCACGTCGCCTGCCCGGCCGAGGAGAAAGCCGCGCTGATGGCGTCCGCGGATCTCTTGAACCGTAAGATGCGCGAGATCCGCGACAGCGGCAAAGTGGTGGGCCTCGAAAGGGTCGCGGTGATGGCCGCGCTCAATCTCGCCAACGACTACTTGAAGGCGAAAGACGGCAGCGAGGAGTTGCAGAACATCGTCGGGCTCAAGATTCGCGCGATGCGCGAAAAGCTCGACGAAGCACTTGGACCCGCGAAGCAACTGCCTCTATAGTGTCGGTTAGGTGCTCCCTGCGGTGTTCGACACGGACCGGATAGTCTTTCGACCCTAACTCATGATCTTGGGGTTGTGTTCTGTCGGTGGTGTTGTGCAGATCCGGTCTGACCGGGAAGCCTGCAACTATCACGGCTTACCCCACCTTTTGCTCTGGTTCGAGAGCAACCGTTCGTGACGGCACAGGCGGGGAGCACCCCTTCCAACCACAATCTTCCCTCTTCCGATTCCGTCGCCGACCGGCGCGAGCGCAGCCGCATTCGTAAGGCATTGCGTCAGGCGCGTCGCGCGCTCGACGAGGAGAAGCGTGCGGTCGGCGAGCGTGCGATATGCCGGCGGATCGTCAGCCTCGGCGCCTATCGTCAGGCGCGGACGCTCGCGATCTATTACGCGTTCGACGGCGAACCGTCCGTCGCGCGCGTCGCCGAAGACGCTGCCCGGCACGGCAAGCGCGTCTATGCGCCGGTCATCGTCCGTCAGCAGATGTTCTTCGCGCCGGTCACGCCCGGCGCGCGACTCAAGTCGAACGTGTTCGGCATCGCGGAGCCCGCGCTCGAGCAGCTGATCGACGCGCGGCATCTCGACCTCGTGCTCGCGCCGCTCGTCGGCTTCGACGAGCGGGGCGTGCGGATGGGTATGGGCCGCGGCTATTACGACCGGGCATTCCGGTTCCTCCGCCATCGCAGGTCGTGGCCCCGACCCAAGCTCCTCGGCGTCGCCTGGTCGTTCCAGCAAGTCCCCGTGCTGCCGAAGCAGCCATGGGACGTTCCGCTCTGGGGCGCCGTGACCGAGAACGCCTTCCATCGCTTCGCGGAGAGGACGAGTGAGGCATTGGCTCCTGAAGTCTGAGCCGGACGTCTTCGGGATCGACGATCTCGCCCGCGCGCCGCGCAAGACGACCTGCTGGGACGGCGTGCGCAACTATCAGGCGCGTAACTTCATGCGCGAGATGAAGCGCGGCGACCTCGCGTTCTTCTACCACTCGAACTGCGCGGAGCCGGCGATCGTCGGAATCGTCAGGGTCGTCAAGGAAGCCTATCCCGACCATACCGCATTCGATCCGCGCGACCCTCACTACGACCCCGGCAGCACCCCCGATGCGCCGCGGTGGTACATGGTCGACGTGAAGCTCGAAAGGAAACTGAAGCGGCCGATCACGCTCGCCGAGATGAGGGCGCATGCGGATCGAGACCTTGCCGGGTTCTTACTGCTGCGTCGCGGCAATCGCTTGTCCGTGTTGCCGGTGAGCGACGAGCACTGGCGCTTCATCCTCGCAATGGAGTGAAGGCGATCGAAGCGCTGCTCATCCGTTTTCGTGCCCTCGTCCGCATCGATAGTGTGCTTCGAATCACATTCCTCGCGCATCGCATTGCGATCGTGATGCGCAAAAACGTATAACAGTCTGGAAATTTGGATGCTTTTATATATACTCAACGCCGTTTATCCCGACACGGAGACTACCCATGGCATCTACGAAGAAGACATCTGCGAAGAAGAAGACGAGCAAGCGTAAGACGACTCGTCGCAAGGTAGCGAAGAAGCCGGCCACGAAGAAGCGCGTGACGAAGAAGAAGGCCGGTAAGAAGAAGGCCAAGAAGAAGGCTGCCAAGAAGAAGGCCACCAAGAAGAAGAGCAAGAAGAAGGCCACCAAGAAGAAGGCGTCGAAGAAGAAGGCCAGCAAGAAGAAGGCGACGAGGAAGAAGGCGACCCGGAAGAAAACCCCGGCGACACCCGCGGCGGGCGCCTGAGACGTCCTTTCTTCGCCGACGAACAACGAGCCGCAAGGCTCACGTCGAACAAAGTGCCCGCGAATGCGGGCACTTTTTTTGCCCAGACGATATAGACCTCGGTGCACGGAGCAAACGGTGAGGCAGAACGAGGTGCGACAGAACGAACAGAAGCGCCGGGCCGCCGAAGCGGCACTCGGTTACATCACGGACGGGATCACACTCGGTGTCGGCACGGGCAGCACGGTCGACCACTTCATCGAGGCGCTGCCGCAGCACGCCCATCGCCTGAACGCGATCGTGTCGAGCTCCGAGCGGACGACCGCCAAGCTCGAAAGCGTCGGCTTGACGGTCGTCCCGTTCGCGGACGTCGCGGAGATCGACCTCTATGTCGACGGCGCGGACGAGGCGACGAAGCATCTGCACCTGCTGAAGGGCGGCGGCGGCGCGCTCACTCGCGAGAAGGTGCTCGCGGCGGCGGCGCGGAAGTTCGTCTGCATCATCGACTCGTCGAAGCTCGTCGGGACGCTCGGCACGTTTCCGTTACCGATCGAAGTGATCCCTATGGCACGGTCGTACGTGTCACGGCAGATGGTCAAGGCCAAGGGGCAACCGATACTGCGAGCGGGCTTCGTCACCGACAACGGGAACGAGATCATCGACGTGCACAATCTCAAGATTGCGAATCCCGTCGAGCTCGAGACGCGCTTCAACCAGATACCCGGCATCGTCACAGTCGGCTTGTTCGCGAACCGCGGCGCGGACGTGCTGCTGATCGGGCACGACGACGGCGTGCGCGTGATCGAGTAGCCCGGCCGCTTACGGATTCGAGCGGCGGTCGAGAACCGAAGTCGCATCGGGCCGTGGACTTGTCGAAGTCGCTTCGGGTCGCGGAGCGCCGAAGTCACGCGAGGCCCGACGATCGCGGTCGAGCCGCCGACACCCGCGGCGCGTCCCTGCATGACCTGCCCGAGGGCCGAGATGCCCCCGTCATGTACCCCGCTTCGTCGCCAGAGCGTGCCGCGCACGACGGCAGCCGCCCCCCATGCCGACCGGGCGCGTTAGAGGCGCGGAGTGAACGGGGCGGAAGCGGAAACAGAGTAGAGAGAAGAGAAGTGGCTGGGGGACCAGGATTCGAACCTGGGTTCTCGGAGTCAGAGTCCGATGTCCTACCGCTAGACGATCCCCCAGCGGCGTTACGAGCTTACCCCGTCTCGGCCGCCGGTTGCCACCGTATCGGATCCGAGACGGCCGGCGCGCGGCGCACGAGGACGTCGGGCCGCGCGAACCGGAAACACGACGCACGCCGCGGCGGCCCCGCCGCCCGCGGCGCGCACCGGATCAGCGCTTCGAGAACTGCGTGGCCCTGCGCGCCTTGCGGAGGCCGACCTTCTTGCGCTCGACTTCGCGCGCGTCGCGCGTCACGAAGCCTGCACGGCGCAGAGGCTGACGCAGCGTCTCGTCGTACGCGATCAACGCGCGCGTGATCCCGTGACGAATCGCGCCGGCTTGTCCGGTCGTGCCGCCGCCGCGGACCGTCGCCCGAACGTCGAACTTGCCCTCGAGCTCGGTCGTGACGAGCGGCTGTCGCACGATCATCCTCGCCGTCTCGCGGCCGAAGAACTGGTCGAGCGGACGGCCGTTCACGGTGATCTCGCCGGTGCCGGGCCGCAGGAACACGCGTGCTGCGGAGGTCTTGCGCCGGCCCGTGCCGTAATACATCTCTGCTGCCATAAGTGATTACAGCTCCAACGGAATCGGCTGCTGCGCGTGGTGCGGATGCTCGGCGCCGCGCACGACCTTGAGCTTGCGCAGCATCCGGCGTCCCAGCGGATTGCGGGGCAGCATGCCCTTCACGGCAAGCTCGAGCGCCCGCTCCGGCGCCCGCGCGAGCAGCTTCTCGAGCGATTCGGACTTCATGTGCCCGACGTAGCCGGTGTGGTGATAGTACACCTTGTCCTTCATCTTCCGGCCGGTCACGCGGATCTTCTCCGCGTTGACCACGATGATGTAATCACCGGTATCCACGTGCGGCGTATAGACGGGCTTGTGCTTGCCGCGGAGCCGCCGAGCGATCTCCGAGGCGAGCCGCCCGAGCGTCTTGCCGTCGGCGTCGACGACGTACCAGTCGCGGCGGACGCTCTCCGGCTTGGCCGAAAATGTCTTCATGTTCGGAATCTGGCTCTGAAAATGGCGGCCGGGGACCCGACCAAAGATGCGGAATGGTACTGGGCGGGGCGCGCGGGTGCAAGCGCCCCCGCCCGGCCGGTCAGAACGCGTACTCGAGCGCGATCGTCGTGAAGCGGTCCGTGCTCTCCGAATCGGCCGGAACCGCGCTGTTCATTTTGATCCGGTAGGACAGAACGAGCGCGACGTTGCCGACGATCCGGGCCCGCAGCGACGAGCGGGCCTCGGTCATCGTGTTCGTCGAGCCGCTCTCGATCACGAGCGCCTGCTCGAACTCGGTCGTGTCCGACAGCGTCCACAGATAATCGACCGAGCCTCGGACGATCGCGTCGTCCTCTTCGGTCCCGTCCCGGAGCTCCGACTGCCGCGCACCGAAGCCGATGCCGGTGTCGAGCGTATGCCGGTCGCGGTCCACGATGCGGCGGCCGTAGCCGATGGTCTCGGAAACCTGCTCCGCGTAGCCCGAGAAGCGGTCCCGCTTGTAGTCGAGCGTGGTGAACAGAAAGTTGTGCTCGCCGAACGAGCGGCGTGCCTCGTATTTGAAGAGGTACGCCTCGGCCGTGGTTTCCTCGTCGGTCGACGCGCCGACCCCGGACAGGTCGATACCGTGCCGCCAGCCGGCGCGGCCGTAGCGAAGCGACAGCGAGGCGTTCGCGCTCGTGCTGTCCGTGTTGCCGCTCGTCGCGATATAGCCGAGCGCCGCCTTACCGGAGAACGACGGATCGGAGCCTCCGGCATCCTGGGCGGCGGCGTTGACGGAGAGCAGCGCGAGCAGCGATACGACAGCGGGATACGTTCTCACGAGGGCGCCTCGGCGGCTCGGTAGGGGCCGCAACGGACGCGGATGATACACGGGCCTCGCGGTCGTCGCACCGACCTCCGTCGTCCCTATAATGCGGTCGTCATTCGGGGACACACTCGGCTCGACTCATGTCACGACGTCTCGGCTGGTCCGACGGCCTCATCGCTGCAGTCGACGAAACGCTGCGCACGCTCGGCGGCGCAGTCGCGGCCTCGCGCCCGAGCCCCGGCGACGGGCTCGACGAGCCGCGGCTGTCGACGTGGGACCGGCGCACCAGCGGCGCGCTGATGCGCGTCAATCACGCCGGCGAGATCGCGGCGCAGGCACTTTACGTCGGGCAGGCCATCGGGGCACGCAGGCCCGAGACGCGCGCGCATCTGCTCGACGCGGCGCGCGAGGAGCGCGATCACCTCGACTGGTGCCGCACGCGGCTCGACGAGCTCGGAGCGAGACCGAGCCTGCTCGGGCCGTTCTGGTATGCGGGCAGCTTCTGCATCGGCCTCGCGGCCGGCGCGCTCGGCGATGCCGTGAGCCTCGGTTTCGTCTCCGAGACGGAGCGGCAGGTCGAGGCGCATCTCAAGGATCACCTCGAGCGATTGCCGCCCCGCGACGTGAAGAGCCGCGCCATTCTCGAGCGAATGGCCGAGGACGAGGTTCATCACGGGACGACGGCCCGGCTCGCAGGCGGCATCCCGCTGCCCGCGCCCGTTCGCAGTCTGATGTCGATCGGCGGCGAGATTCTGCGCCGCACGGCGTACATCTTGTGACGCACATCACAAGCACCGAGTGATGTACATCACAAGAACTGATTTCAAACTTGCGAACTTACGTTGATTTGATTAAATACGGGATTAAGTCAAACCCCGGAGTCCCGTTGAAATGGAAGAAGCACTTCGTCCGTTGAGTGATGTCCCTGCGATCAATCGTTTCTTGAGCTACTGCCGGGTCCGCACGGTTCCGGCGAAGACGGTCATGATCCACGCGGGCGACCTGCCCGATGTGCTCTACTACATCGTCGACGGCTCCGTCGAAGTGATGATCGAGGACGAGGACGGCAACGAGATGGTCCTCGCGTACCTGAACAAGGGCCAGTTCTTCGGCGAGATGGGCCTTTTCTACGAGCAGCCGCAACGCAGCGCTTGGGTCAGAACCCGCACGGAAAGCGAAATCGCGGAGATGACGTATCCGCGCTTCCGGCAGCTCGCCTCGGAGAGCCCGGGGCTGATCTTCGAGGTCGCGACCCAGCTCGCCACCCGTCTCGATCGCACGAACCGCAAGCTCGGCGACCTGGCATTCGTCGACGTCACCGGCCGCGTCGCGCACGCGATCATGGATCTTTGCCGCGAGCCGGACGCGATGACCCATCCGGAAGGCATGCAGATCAAGGTCTCGCGGCAGGAGCTGTCGCGTCTCGTCGGCTGCTCGCGCGAGATGGCCGGGCGCGTGCTGAAGGTGCTCGAGGACCAGGGCCTCGTGCGCGCGAACGGCAAGACGATCGTCGTGTTCAACGCGCGGCGCGAGCCGCCGAAGGCGCGCCGCCCGCAACTGCAGCGCGTCTGAGGGCGGCGCCTCCTCGTTCCGGGGTCACGAGGGGTCGGAGCCGGTCGGCTCCGACCCCTCTCGTCTTTCCGCGGAGCGCGACGGACGCACCGCTACTTGATTGCGCGATGCGCCTTGATGCGGTCGTACGCCGCTCTGATCTCGTGCGTCTTCTGCTCCGCGAGCGCGACCATCGCCGCCGGCATGCCGCGCGACAACAGCTTGTCCGGGTGGTGCTGGTTCATTAGTCGGCGATAGGCCCGCTTGACCTCGCTGTCGCTCGCCGTCGCACTGACGCCGAGCACCTTGTACGCGCCCTCGAGATCGGGCGCCTCGCCGTGATCGGACCGGAAGCGCTGATGCGCACGAATCAGCGCCTCGATCTGCGCGAGCTCGACGCGGCCGATCCCGAGCCCGCTCGCGATGCGCCACAAGAGGCGCCGCTTCGCGAGGTCGATCGGCCCCGCGGCGATCGCGGCCTGCATCTGGATCTCGACGAAGGCGCGGCGGAGATCGGGCCGGTCCTCGAGCTGGCGCTTGAGCTCGGCGAGCCGCTCGGCGACGGGGAAATCCGGGCTCTTGCCGGCCGTGAAGCACTCGATCGCGGCCGTCACCTGCTCCGGCCCGAGCTGCATCGTGTGCATGATCCGGCGCGCGGCGCGGATTTCCTCCTCCGACACCCGACCGTCGACCTTCGCGACCCGGCCCATCAGCTCGAACGTCGCTCGGAAAAAGAGACTGCTCAGTTCGTGCGGGACGGGGCCGCCGTTCTTGCCGACGAAGCCGAAGCCCTCGTCGAACCGGTGGCCTAGCACCAGCCCGAGCAGCGAGCCGATCGGCCCCGCCGCGGCGAAGCCGAGCAGGCTGCCGACGGCCTTGCCGATCCATTGCATACGGGTGCCGGGCGTCGTGATGCGCTTCCCTGTCATTTGAGGAATGGGATCCCCTACGGAGGCGACGCGGTTGCCTCACCGCTGGTCGACGGGTCATTATCTGGCGTTTTCCACGCAACGCAATTCCGCCGTATCCTGCCGCAGGACATTGCGTCCGGTTCAACGATGAACGTACCGCTCAAGCCTCTGTACGAGTCGCGCCTCCACGGCCTCCCGCCGCTCACCCGGGGCAAGGTCCGCGACATCTATCGCGTCGACGACAAGCATCTCCTGATCGTCGCGACCGATCGGATCTCTGCGTTCGACGTCGTGCTGCCGGATCCGATTCCGGGCAAGGGCGTGCTGCTGACCACGCTGTCGAACTTCTGGTTCGACAAATTGAAGCACGTCGTCCCGAATCACCTGACCGGAATCGACCCCGTCGCGGTGCTCGCCGACCCGCGCGATCACGCGATCGTCGCCGGTCGAGCCGTCGTCGTCGACTACCTGAAGCCGCTGCCGATCGAGGCCGTCGTGCGCGGCTATCTGATCGGCTCCGGGTGGAAAGACTATTGCCTCACGGGCCGCGTGTCGGGCGTGCGGCTTCCGCCGGGTCTCGAGCTCGCGGAACAGCTCCGCGATCCGATCTTCACGCCGAGCACGAAGGCGGCGCCCGGCAAGCACGACGAGAACATCACGATGGCCGAGACGCGCGACCTGATCGGCGCCGAGCTCGCGGCGCGGGTCGAGCAGATCTCGCTCGAGCTCTACGCGCAGGCGACCGAGTACGCGCGCGAGCGCGGCATCATCATCGCGGACACCAAGTTCGAGTTCGGCCTCACCGAGGACGGCGAGCTGCGCCTGATCGACGAGCTTCTGACGCCCGACTCGTCACGGTTCTGGGCGGCCGACAGCTATCGCCCGGGCTCCTCGCCGCGGAGCTTCGACAAGCAATACGTCCGCGACTATCTCGAGACGCTCGACTGGGACAAGCAACCGCCGGGACCACACCTTCCGGCGGTCGTGATCGAGCGCACGCGCGAGAAGTACATCGAAGCCGTGCAGCGTTTGACGGGCCTCACGCTGCAGGACATTTAGCAGCAACCGCGAAGCTCCGACGCCCCCGCTGCGCGCGGCGCGTGCCGGGCCGAATCAGCCGCCCGCGACGGTCAGCCGATCGACGAGCACCGAGCCGGTGCGGACCGAGCCGCGGACGTCGACGTCCGAGCCGATCGCGACGATCGACTTGAACATCTCCTTGAGGTTTCCCGCGACCGTGACCTCGTTCACCGGATAGACGATCTCGCCGCGCTCGACCCAGAAGCCCGCCGCGCCGCGCGAATAATCGCCGGTCACCGGATTCACGCCCTGGCCGAGCAACTCGCCGACGACGAACGCCTCGTTGCAGCCGGCGATGATCTCCTCGAGCGAGCCGGCGTTCGGCTTCACGAGCACGTTGTGCGCGCCGCCCGCGTTGCCCGTCGTCTGCATGCCGAGCCTGCGCGCCGAGTAGCTCGACAGCAGGTACCCCTTAAGCACACCGCGCTCGACGAGCATCCTGCGGCGCGTCGCGACGCCTTCCGCGTCGAACGGCGCGCTGCCCATTGCGCGCGGGATGAACGGATCCTCCTCGATGTCGACGAAGTCCGGGAAGACCGTGTCGCCGAGCGCGTCGAGCAGGAACGTCGACTTGCGGTACTGCGCGGAGCCGCGAATCGCGCCAAGGAAGTGACCGAAGAGCCCGCGCGCGAGCTCCGCAGGGTAGATCACCGGCACGACCTTCGTCTTGACCTGACGCGCACCGAGCCGGCGCAGCGCGCGCGTCGCCGCGACGCGGCCGACCTCCTCCGGATCGTCGAGATCCTCGAACGCGCGGGCCGACGTATACCAGTAGTCGCGCTCGAGGGAATCGCCGCTTTTCGCGATCACGGTGCAGCTCACCGAATGGCTGCTCGACGGGTAGCCGCCGACGAAGCCGTGGCTGTTCGCGTAGACGCGGACGCCCTCTCCCGTGCCGACGCTCGCCCCTTCCGAGTTCTCGATCCGCGGATCGAGCGCGCGCGCCGTGTTCTCCGCCCGCAGCGCGATCTCCGTTGCCGCATCGACGTCGAGCCCGCTCGGGAAGTGCAGATCGAGATCCGGGATATCCCGCGCCATCAGCTCCGCGTCCGCGAGCCCCGCGAATTCGTCCTCGGCCGTGAAGCTCGCGATACTGAGCGCCTTCCGAACCGCGTCCTCGATGCCCTGGGGCGAGAAGTCGTTCGAGCTCGTCGTGCCCTTGCGGCGGTTCTTGTAGACCGTGACGGCGAGGCCGCGATCGCGCTGGCGCTCGACGGACTCGAGCTCTCCCATGCGCACGGTCACGTTCAACCCCTCGTCATGGCTCGCCGACGCCTCGGCCTGGTCGGCACCGAGCCTGAGCGCGATCTCGACCGCGGCGGCCGCGGCCTGCTTCAACGTTTCCGTGACGGCGTTCGGGTCCATTCGGCCATTCTAACTGCTGTACAATGCCGCGATGAAACCGCTGGTCGGAATCATCATGGGATCGGTCTCGGACTGGTCCACGATGCGTCACGCAGCCGAGACGCTCGAGTCGCTCGGCGTGCCCCACGAGGTGCGCGTCGTCTCCGCTCATCGCACACCGGACCTGCTCTACGAGTACGCGTCGAGCGCGGCGTCACGTGGCCTCGAAGTCATCATCGCAGGCGCCGGCGGGGCCGCGCATTTGCCGGGCATGACCGCGGCGAAAACCCGTCTGCCGGTGCTCGGCGTCCCGATCCGCTCGCAAGCGTTGAACGGCATCGACTCGCTGCTGTCGATCGCGCAGATGCCGGCCGGCATCCCCGTCGGCACGCTCGCGATCGGCCGCGCCGGCGCCGTCAACGCGGCCCTCCTCGCGTGCGCGATCCTCGGAAACAAGCACGAGGCAATCGCCTCCGCGCTCGAGCGTTATCGCGAAGCACAGACCGCCGCGGTGCTCGAGCGCCCCGACCCGCGCGACCAGGAATGAGACTCGCCAAGGTCGGCATCGTCGGCGGAGGTCAGCTCGGCCGCATGCTCGCGCTCGCGGGCTATCCGCTCGGGATCGAATGCGTGCTGCTCGACCCGAGCCCCGATTCGCCGGGCGGACAGGTCGCACGCGCGAAGACCGCCGCGCTCGACGATCACGGAGCGATCGACGCGCTCGCGCGGGAGGTCGACGTCGTGACCGTCGAGATCGAGAACGTTCCGGCCGCCGCGCTCGCGGCGGCCGCGCGGCACGCGCCGGTCTTTCCGCCGCCAGCCGCGATCGAGGCGGCACAGGACCGTCTCGTCGAGAAACAGCTGTTCGGCTCGCTCGGGATTCCGACCGCCGCCTACGTTCCGGTCGAGCGTCCTCCGGATCTCGAGCGGGCGGCCGCCGAGCTCGGCCTGCCGATCGTGCTGAAGGCGCGGCGGCTCGGCTACGACGGCAGGGGGCAGCGCGTCGTCCGGCGCGCCGAGGATCTCGCGAGCGCATGGAGGGAGCTCGGCGAGGCGCCGTCGGTCGCCGAGGCGTGGGTGGAGTTCGAACGCGAGCTGTCCCTCGTGGCGGTCCGCGGCGCGGACGGCGAGCGGGCGTACTACCCGCTCGCCGAGAACGTGCACCGCGACGGCATCCTGCACACGTCCGTCGCGCCGTTCGAGGATCGAGCCCTGCAAAAGCTCGCCGAAGGCTGGCTCGATGCGCTGTTCGACCGCCTCGACTACCGAGGCGTGCTCACCGTCGAGTTCTTTCACGCCGGCGGTTCGTTGCTCGCCAACGAGATGGCGCCGCGCGTGCACAACTCGGGGCACTGGACGATCGAGGGTGCGGTAACGAGTCAGTTCGAGAATCACCTGCGCGCCGTGCTCGGCTGGCCGCTCGGCGAGACGGCCGCGCGCGGCCACGCGGCGATGCTGAACCTGCTCGGACGGCTTCCGTCCGTCGAGCAGCTGCTCCGCGTGACGGGTGCCCGGGTACACATCTATGGCAAAGCACCGCGGCCCGCGCGCAAAATCGGTCACGTGACGCTCGTCGATTCGAACCGCGAGCGGCTGCTTCAGCGCCTCGAAGCGTTGCAGTCCGTGATACAGGTCGCGTAGTCGGGCGATACCGGTCGAATCCCGTAGGGGTTTGTATTAGGCTTCGGCCGTTGGCGATCGGAAGGCGCCTTCGGCCGCCGGCGATCGGATAGCGTCGGATCGCTCCTCCGCTGACGCCGTTATCGACGAGGACGTGGCGGATTTCAGGACGATGTACTGCGAGCTGTTCAAACTCAAGGAACCGCCTTTTCGGCTCACGCCGGATCCGCAATTCCTGTTCGCGAGCAAGCAGCACGCACGCGCCAAGGCGTACATGGAGTCCACGATCTGGCTCGCGGACGGATTCGTCGTCATCACGGGCGAAATCGGTTCCGGCAAGACGACGCTGATCGAGAGCTTCCTGAGCGAGCTTCCTAAGGACGTCGTCCTCGCGCACGTGAACCAGACGCAGCTTTCGCCGGTCGAGTTCCTGCAGGCGCTGCTCGTCGAGTTCGGCTTTCAGCCGTTCCGCATGCGCAAGGTCGAGCTGATGACGATGCTGCGCGATTACATGATCGAGCAGTATGCAGCCGGCAAGAAGATTCTGCTGGTCGTCGACGAAGCACAGAATCTCCCGCGCGCCGTGCTCGAGGAGATCCGCATGCTGTCGGGCATCGAGGCGCAGAAGGAGAAGCTGCTCAGGATCATCCTCGTCGGCCAGCCCGAGCTCTCGGCGAAGCTCGATTCGCCGCGGCTCGAGCAGCTCACGCAACGAGTCCGGCTACGATTCCACCTCACGCCGCTCTCCAAGCGGGAGACGCGCGAATACGTGCTGCATCGGCTCGAAGTCGCAGGCGCCGAGGGGCGGCGCATCTTCACCGACGACGCGCTCGACGTCGTGTTCCGCTACTCGGGCGGCGTTCCGCGGCTGACGAACATCATCTGCGACACGGCGATGCTCTGCGCCTTCGCCGAGGAAACCCCGATCGTCGATGCACGACTCGTGAAGGCCGCGGCGGAGGAGCTGCAGTGGGTCGAGTACAGCGTGCGCGCGCGCGACCGGATCTCGAGCACCGGCAAATACTCGGCCGCGATTCCTGCCTCGTTCGCGTCGGTCGACCTGATGCTGCACGACGAGCTCGTCGCGCACGTGACTCTGACGCCGGGCCGCCTGATCATCGGCCGCACATCGGACAACGATCTGCAAATCCGCAGCAAGTTCATCTCCCGTCATCATGCGCAGATCATCACGGATCGTCATCAGACGGTCATCGAGGACTTGAACAGCACGAACGGGCTCTATATCGGCTCGCGGCGCGTGAAGCGTCACGTGCTGCGTGACGGCGACGTCGTGCAACTCGGCGAGCACAGGCTCGTCTATCGTGAACGTCGCTCTGGCGTCGAGGGAGCCGATCGACTGTCGGACACGGGCTCGTTCCGCGTCGAAAGCGAAGACGAGTGGCTCGAAGACGACGCGGCCTATGCCGACGAAGCCGACGACGCGCCGGCCCCCGACGTTACCGACGATGTCGCGGACAGGGACGCCGAGCTTGCGGCGACGGAGCCGCACGACGCAGCATCGGGGAACGGCGCGGCGCCTGAAGAGCGCTCCGACGGCGAGCATTCGGATGCTCGGGCCGTCGACGATCGTGAACCCGAGCCGATCGACCGGGCGGGCCAGGATCTGCCGCCGCACGGCGAGGCCGTAACGGCCGTCGAGCGCTGACGCTCGGAAGGCTTTTCGCCGCTTCAGTTCCGGTCGTCGAACGCTTCCCGGCTGCGGCTCGTTCGATACCCCCAGCGCCTCAACAGCACGACGAGCCCTCCCGTCAGGCACGACAGGCCGGCGAGCGTGAGGATCAACGACATCGGACCTTTGCCGATGTAAAAGCCTGCCGCAAGCCCTGCCGCGCCGATGCCCATGTACGTGAACGGCAAGGCCTCGTACACGCGCTTGTCGAGCCAGACGCCTCTCATCGGTCGCCCCCGTGCCGTCGGCCGCGCTGCGGCCGATCGTCGTGAACGTCTCCCGGCCGGACGCGGGCCGCGCGTGCACGACCGGTGAGCGCTCGCAGCTTGTCGTGTGCCTCGAGCATGTGCCTGAGCAGCGAAGGCTCCCACGAATCGATCGAGAGCCGCCTCACCTCGTCCTTCGACAGGCTTCTGAGCACGGTGTCGTCGAGCCCGTCGCCGCGGGAAGCGGCTTTCGCCGCAGGCTTCGTAAGCGTCCTTCGCTCCTTCGCCATCGTCCGCTTCCTGCCGACAGCCGCTTCGGCTAAGCGCCACCGCGCTTCGCGCCGAAAAGACCGAGCAGTCTCGACAACAGCGAGTGCTCGAGGCCGTCGACCGCGAGGTCGGCCTCACTCCGCAGCATCGCGAGCAGGCGTTCCTCGCCGGGCTCGAGAATCGGCCGAACGAAGTCGGCCTCGGTCAGCGTATCGTCGAATTCCATGACACGCGTTCGAGTCATCGTCGCACCGACGATACCCGCGAGGGGGAAGCCTCGCAGTGACTCGAATCACAGGAAACATAGCCGCCGCTAGACATAACGAGCGGCGGCGACGAGCGCGCGGTGCGCGTCAGGCTTCCGTGCCCCCGACGGTCAACGAATCGATCTTCAGGGTCGGCTGGCCGACGCCGACCGGCACGGACTGCCCGTCCTTGCCGCAGACGCCGATTCCAGGATCGAGCTCGAGGTCGTTGCCGACCATCGACACCCGCGTCAGCACCTCGGGACCGCTGCCGATCAGCATTGCGCCCTTGATCGGCCGAGTCTTCTTGCCCTTCTCGATCAGGTACGCCTCGCTCGCCGAGAACACGAACTTGCCGGACGTGATATCGACCTGACCGCCGCCGAAGTTCGGTGCATAGATCCCGCGCTCGACGGACGCGATGATCTCGTCGGGGTCGTGATTGCCGGCGAGCATGTACGTGTTCGTCATGCGCGGCATCGGCGCATAGGCATACGACTCGCGGCGCCCGTTGCCCGTCGGCGCCTGCTTCATCAACCGCGCGTTCAGCTTGTCCTGCATGTAGCCGACGAGCACACCCTTCTCGATCAGCGTCGTGCACGAAGTCGGCGTGCCCTCGTCGTCGATGCTCAACGAGCCGCGTCGGCCGGGCAGCGTGCCGTCGTCGACGACCGTGCAGGCTTCCGTCGCGACCCGCTCGCCGATCCGGCCGCTGAACGCGGACGTGCGCTTCCGGTTGAAATCCCCTTCGAGCCCGTGGCCGATCGCTTCGTGCAGCAGCACGCCGGGCCAGCCCGGGCCGAGCACGACCGGCATGTTGCCGGCAGGCGCCTGCACCGCTTCGAGGTTCACGTTCGCCTGACGGACGGCCTCGCGCGCGAGCCGCTCCGCGAGGTTGTTGTCGACGATGAGGCTGTAGTCCCCGCGCCCGCCGCCGCCGGCATAGCCCTGCTCGCGACGGCCGTTCTGCTCGACGATCACCGAGACGTTCAACCGGACGAGCGGGCGGACGTCGGCCGCGAGCACACCGTCCGACGTGCGGATCAGCACGAGCTCGTAGACGCCGGCGAGACTGCCGACGACCTGGATCACGCGCGGGTCGAGCTTGCGGACATAGCGATCGAGATGCGCGAGCAGCTCGACCTTACGCTTGTCGTCGAGGGTCGGCAGCGGATCGACTGCCGGATAGAGCCCGCGCCCGCGGACCGGCGATGCGACCTTCACGCGGCCTTCACCGCCGCTCTTCGCGATGCCGCGCGCCGCCTCCGCGGCGTCGAGCAGCGATTCGGCATCGATCTGGTCCGCATACGCGAAGCCGGTCTTCTCGCCGACGATCGCGCGCACGCCGACGCCCTGGTCGATGCTGAACACGCCTTCCTTGACCTTGCCGTCCTCGACGGACCAGCTTTCGTAGCGCGTGCTCTGGAAGTAGAGATCGGCGTAATCGAGCTTACGCGCCATGAGCTCGCTCATCGCGCGGTCGAGCACGGCGAGGTCGAGCCCGGCGGGCTCGAGCAGCCCCCGCTGCACGATCGTGAGCGGATCCGCGTCGGGCGCGGCGACGAGCGGTGCGGTCAATTCTCGAAGCTGGATCATCACTCAAAGCTCTCGCCGGTGCGTGAGCACCGGAAACTGTTTGCGGAGGCGTTCCTGCCCGATCATATCGAGATCGGCGAACACGACGCCAGCGCCCTCCTCGCGGCACGCGAGCACGTCGCCCCACGGCCCAATGATCATCGAGTGACCGTAGGTCTTGCGGCCGCCGGCGTGCTCGCCCCATTGACCGGCCGCGACGATGAACGCGAGCGATTCGATCGCGCGCGCCTGCAGCAGCGGCTGCCAATGCACGCGCCCCGTCGGCACGGTGAACGCCGCCGGCACGACGATGATCTCGGCGCCGAGCACGCCGAGCCGATGGAACAGCGCCGGGAAGCGCACGTCGTAGCAGATCGTCATGCCGATGCGGCCCACGGCCGTCTCGGCGATCACGACCCGCTCGCCGGGGACGGTCGTCGCCGACTCCCGATAGCTTTCGGCCTCCTGGCCGGGAATCGCGACGTCGAACAAGTGAATCTTGTCGTACGACGCGGCAACGGTGCCGTCGGGCGACAAAAGGTAGGACCTGGACGACGCTCGTTCGTTCCGGTCGCGGATCGGCACGGTCCCGCCGACGAGCCAGATGCCGTGTGTGCGCGCCTGCTCTGCGAGAAAGGCCTGCGCACGCCCGTCGCCGTGCGCTTCGGCCGCGGCGAGCCGCTCCGCGTCGTCGGCACCGAGAAACGCGAAATTCTCGGGCAGAACCACGAGCCTCGCTCCGCCTTCCGCCGCTTGCGCGATCAGGCGCTCCGCCTCCGCGAGGTTGCGGTCGACGTCGCGCCCACTCGTCATTTGAATCGCTGCCGCTCTCATCGATCGATCCTGAATGGGGTCAGAGCCCAACTCCTGCAATGGGTGTCGGCCGCCGTTCTCGCCTTCGGCTCCGACGTTGCGCGGGAAACGGCGGCCGACGCCATTTTCGCCGAAATCGGGTCGGAGCCCATTTCACCCGCCCGCCGCAGCCTCGGGCAAATCGGCGCATAACCGCCCCTGCGCCAGCTGCTCGGCCGAGAGGCGCTCGACGGCGGGCGCATCCCACGATCCGGTCACGCAATACGACGCGCGCCCGATGCCTTTCAACGGCTCCTTGAAGATCCGCGTGAAGATCAAGAGCGCCGCGCCGACGCCTGGACCGCCGAGCAGACCGCCGACGGTCGGCAGCACTTTGCCGGGCTCCGTCGTGACGACGGCCTGCTGGCGGTAGTCCCGGTCGCGCAAGCCGATCCGCCCGGCGACGCCGATCTCGGCGACGGGACCCGTCACCTTGAAATTATCGGTATACGCGTTGCCGTCGATGATCGTGAAGTCGCCGGCCAGCGTGTCGAAGCCGAAGCCTCGGTTGAACACGTCACGGAAGTCGAGCAGGAGACGCCGCGGCAGCGCGGTGATGCTCATCAGCCCGACGACGCGGCCCGCGCCCGGGTCGATGTCGAGCAGGCTGCCGGTCTCGAGCCTGAGCGACAGGTCGCCGCCCAGGTGCGCCATCCAGTCGTCGGTCGGCGCACCCGGCCACCAGACGCTCGCGGTGATGTCCGCGCTCTCACCGGACGCGATCGGCTCGAGCGACAGCTCCGCGAGCGCGGCGGCGACGTCGGTCGCGTGCAGGTTGAACGCGAGGCGCGTCGTCTGGCCGTCCGGCCCCGAGAACCAGCCGCCGCTGCCGGTGACCGCGAACGCCGCGCTCCGGCTCTCGAACGACTCGAGACGCAAGCCGAGCGGATCGGAACGAATGTCCGCGCGGAGCGAGCCGAAGCGCCGCGCGCCGAACCCGAACTCGGCGGCCGTCAGATCGAGCCCGAGCAGCCGCCGCGGATCCGTGCGGCCGGGTGCCGTGCCGGGGCCGTCCTCGTCGGCTGCCGGGCCGCCGCTCCGGCGCGGCATCAGATAGAGGCGGTCGAGGTCGGCGATGATCGAGGGGCGTCCACGCAGATCGCGCGGAACGCGGATCGAGCCCGCGACCGGTTTGCTCGAGATGTCGATGAGCCACTCCGCATCCGTTCGTTTGACGTCGAGGCGCGCGGCGCCGATCTGCTGACCGAAAGCAGTGAAGTCACCGATCTCGAGCTCGGCCTCCGCGAAAATCTCGCCGAGCCCGGACTCGGCGAGGCTCGCGCGAGAGGTTGCGCTGCCCGCCGGACGCACGAGCGCGGCCCATGCGTCGAAATCGAGCTTCGGCACCGTGCCGTAGACGCCGAGCCCGCCCTCCGCGCGCGCGACCGGCAACGCGCCTCCGAGCGCGAGCGCGGCCGCCTCGAGCTCGAAGCCGTCGTCGCCCGGCACCATCGACAGCACGAAGCGCCGCGTCGCGCCCACGTAGCCCTCGACGTCGATCCCGCTCGCGTGAAGCGCGAGCTCGAGCTCGAGGCTCGTCGGCTCGCGGGCCGCCTTGTTGAACGGCTCGGGCAGATAGAGCGCGAGCCCCGAAAGGTTCGACGTGACATTGATTCGAAGCGGCGGTGCCTCGGCGCCGTCCGCCGTCGACGGCAGCAGCACGCTGCCGCGCCAACGCGTCTGCCCGCCGGCGAGCCCGTCGAGCGGCACGCCGAATGCGCCGACGACCGCACCGGCCGTGACCTCCCCGTCGACGTCGATCCGCGAGCGATAGCCTGGTAAACCGGGCGGCGATACGCGCGCGGTGATCGGGCCGTCGAGGAAGATCCCGTCGATGTGCTCGGCCGTGACGACGCCGTCGCGAAACTCGATCGTGCCGGCGATCTCGCTGACCGCGGGGCTCACGCCCTCGATCGCGAGCGTGCCGTCCGCGATCGCGAGCGAAGCGTCGAGCGAGTACGCGCTCATCTCGTTGAGCGGCAACGCGAGCGAGAACGCAACGCGGCCCTCGCCCGACGAGGCATAAACGCGGTCGTAGCCGGGACCGAGCTGCCGTGCGATCGGCGGCGTAGTCTTCAGGAACGCGAGCACGTCGGCGAGCGGACCGAGCGTCTCGCTCTCGAGCGTCAGCACCGGTCGGCGCAGATCCGCGATGCCGACGCGGACGTCGTCGCCGACGTTGCCGAGCACGCGCCCCGCGCCCCGCGCCGAGAACGACGCGTTGACGAACTCGATCACGCCGTCGAGGTTCTCGGCGCGCGGCCACTCGCGCGCGTACCGGAGCACCGCGTCCTCGATGTTCGCCGCGACGCGAAACCTGCCCTCGCCGCCGTCGAACGGAAAGGCGCCGAGCGGGCCGACGAACGTGAGCTCCGCGGACGTCACTCTGCCGCCCTGGATCGAGTCGTCGAGCCATTCGACGACTTTCCGCGGCATCTTGTGGACCGGGAAGTAACGCTTCGCCGCGACCGCGTCGAACGCACCGACGTGGCTCACGAGGTCGAGCGTCGCGCCGCCGTCGTGCGGCAGCGTGAGCTCGAGACTCGAGCGGACCGTGGCATCCGCGTTCGTCATCACGAGGTCGTCGCTGACGACCGTCACGCCGTCCGCGCCCGTGCGCCACACGATGAGGCCCGTCAGCTCGCCGACGTCGATCGGCGCGCGGAACAGCGCGGGCCAGTCGAGGCGTGCGCCGTGCGTGTCGAACGCGACTCGGCCGCTCGTCGAATCCGCGCGAAGCTCGCCCGAGAGCCCGACGAATCCCGGCGCGCGGCCCGACGCTGCGATCCCGAGACCGTCGAAGCGCGTGCTGAGCGCGTACGCGAAACCGTCATTGGCACGAGTCGCGGTGAGCTCGAGCATCGAGAGGTCGCCGCGCGGCGCGAGCTCGGCGAAACGCCTCGCCCATTCCGCGTCGGCATCGATCGCCGTGAGCGGCGCCAGGTCCTCGAGGCGCACGAACGTGCTGTCGACCCGGACGGCTCGGATCCCGCCGTCGTCGAGCTCGAGCTCGATCACCGTGTCGGCGTTCGACGGCCATGCTCGGCCGTCGCGCGTGATCTCGACGTCGTTCAGCGCGATGCGCCAGCCGGACGCGATGCGCCGCCATTCGGCGGCCGCGCCGAGCCGCTCGTAGTGCCGCGCGATGCCGTCATGCCATGCGACGTCCGCGAACGACGCATCGACCATCCCGCGCACGAAGCGCCCGTCGCCCCATTCGAGCCAGACGGTCGTGTCGCCCCGGCCGCTGTCCGGGCGGATCGGCAGCTCGGGCAGCGCGGCCGCGAGCGCCGCGAGATCCGCATCGGTCACGCTGCCGAACACGCGCCACCCGCCGCCCGGCCCGAAGTCGCCCTGGACGGCGACATCGGCGCGTGCGCCGAGCCCGTCCGGCGGGCGCGCGCGGGCTTCGAGCTCGAGCGTGCCGCCGCCGCGTTCGAGGTCGAGCGCGACGTCGCGGAACGGCCAGCGCACGCCGCGCTCCGCATCGACGTAGGTCACCCGGCTGTCACGCACCGCGACCTCGAGCTCGGGCGGCAAGAGGAGCGCAAGACCGCGCCCGCCGCCCCGCTGCGGTGCCCGCTCGAGCTCGAGGCTCCCGTCCCCGCGGCGAAGCAGCGTGAACTCCGTGCCCTCGAACGTCACGCGTTTCGCGCGGAGCGCCCGGCTGGTGACGAGCGTCCACGCGTCGAGCACGACGGACGCGCGCCGCGCGACGAAGAACGGTTCGGCCTCGTCCGGGGCGCGCACGCTCGCGCCGTGAAACGTGATCTCCGGGCCACGCAGCCCGAGCCGCGCATCGAGCCGCTCGAAATCGAGACCGATGCCGAGCGACCTCGAGGCCCACCGCTCGAGCTCGGCCTGATAGCTCGGCAAGCGCGTCATTGCGATCCTGAGCGCACCGATCGCGAGCGCGACGACGATGACGACGACCGCCGCCGACGCGAGCAGCGTGCGCACGAGACGTCGGAGGAGTGTCGGCCGCGCGCTCACATCAGCACGACGTCGAACTGGTCGGGCGCATACATCGCTTCGCTCTGCAGCCTGATCGGCTTGCCGGTCAGTGCCTCGAGCTCGGCCACGCTCGCGGATTCCTCGTCGAGCAGCCGCTCGATCACGTCGGGTCTCGCGAGCACGAGGAGCTCCTGGAAATCGAACTGCCGGTGCTGACGCAGGATCTCGCGGAAGATCTCGTAGCAGACCGTCTCCGGCGACTTGACGAAGCCCCTGCCTTCACAGCTCGGGCACGGCTGGCAGAGCACGTGCTCCAGGCTCTCGCGGTTCCGCTTACGGGTCATCTCGACGAGGCCGAGCGGCGAGATGCTCATGATCTGCGTCTTCGCGTGGTCGTGCGCGAGCCGCGCGGTCAGCGTCTGCAGGACCTGATGCCGGTGCTCCTCCTCGGCCATGTCGATGAAGTCGATGATGATGATTCCGCCCAAGTTCCTGAGGCGCAGCTGCCGCGCGATCACGACCGCCGCTTCGAGGTTCGTGCGGAAGATCGTTTCCTCGAGGTTGCGGTGACCGACGTACGCGCCGGTGTTCACGTCGATCGTCGTCATCGCCTCGGTCTGATCGAAGATCACGTAGCCGCCGGACTTGAGCGGGACCTTGCGATTCAGCGCCCGGTCGATCTCGTCCTCGATGTTGTAGAGGTCGAACAGCGGCCTGTCCTCGGAGTAGAGCTCGATCTTCGGCGCGAGGTGCGGCATGAAGCGCTCGGCGAATTCCTTCATGCGCGTGAATTCCTCGGCCGAGTCGACGCGCACGCGCTCGACCTCGGGGCCGAAAAGATCGCGCAGCACTCTGAGCGGCAGCGCGAGGTCCTCGTAGACGAGCTCGCCCGGCCCCGCCTTTGCCGCCGCCTCCTCGATCGCCTCCCACAGCTTCTGCAGGAACAGCATGTCGGCGCGAAGCGCCTCGAGCGACGCACCCTCCGCCGCGGTGCGGACGATGTAGCCGGCCCTGGTCGGCGTCGTGATGATCGCGTCCATCAGGAAGCGCAGCCGCTCCCGCTCGGCTTCGTCCTCGATCCTCGCCGAGATGCCGATGCCGCTGCCCTTCGGCAGCATCACGAGGTAACGCGACGGAATCGTGATGTGCGTCGTGAGCCGCGCGCCCTTCGTGCCGAGCGGATCCTTCAGCACCTGCACGAGCAGCTGCCCGCCCTCCGTCACGAGGTCGCGGATGTTCAACTCGCCGTTGCGTGCGCCGAGCGCGGTCGCGGATTCGTTCACGATGTCGGAGGCGTGCAGGAACGCCGTGCGCTCGAGCCCGATGTCGATGAACGCGGCCTGCATGCCGGGCAGCACGCGTGACACCCGGCCTTTGTAGATGTTGCTGATCAGCCCGCGACGGCTTGCGCGCTCGATGACGATCTCCTGCAGCATGCCGTTCTCGACGAGCGCCGCCCGGACTTCGCGCGGCGTGACGTTGACGAGAATCTCCTGCTTCACGTTCGCGCCTGGCCCTTCGACCACCAGACGGGCACTCCGGCCCGCGCGAGGAGGAGCGCCGTCTCGCAAAGCGGCAGACCCATCACGCCCGAGTAGCTCCCCGAAAGATGCTCGACGAAGATCGCGCCGAACCCCTGGATGCCGTAGCCGCCGGCCTTGTCGAACGGCTCGCCCGTCGCACAGTACGCCCGCCGCTCGGCGTCGGTCGTCGTCCGAAATCTCACTTCGCTCACGCTGACGACGCTCGAGATGCCGGCCTCGACGCGCAGCGCGACCGCGGTCAGCACGCGGTGCGTGCGGCCGGACAGCGCCTCGAGCATCGCGAGCGCTTCGTCCGGGGCCTGCGGCTTACCGAGGACCCGCCCGTCGAGCACGACCGTCGTGTCGGCGGCGAGAACCGGCCGGCGCGCTCCCGACGTCTCGGCCCAGACTGCCTCCGCCTTCGCCTCGGCGATGCGACGCACGTACGCGTCGGGCGGCTCGCCTTCTTCCGGCGTCTCGTCCACGTCGGGCACGCGCACGTCGAACTCGACGCCGATCTGCGTAAGCAGCGCCCGCCGCCGCGGGGAGGCCGAGGCAAGGTAGAGGAAATCGTCGCGCATTCAAGCCACTATACGAATTGACCGGCGCCCGGCATAGTCCGGTCCAAAGAAAAGTGCGCGTGCGGCAACGCAACCGTTGCCGAACTCGCGCCTCACGCGCGGTGATACGGGTGCCCTTCGAGAACCGTGACCGCCCGATAGAGCGCTTCGGCGACGACGATCCGGACGAGCCCGTGCGGCAGCGTCAGCCGCGAAAGCGCCCACGACGCTTCGGCCCGCTCGATGCAGCGGCGCGCGAGCCCGTCCGGGCCGCCGACGAGGAAGCATACCGGGGCGCCGGTTTCCCGATAGCGGCGCAGCCTCTCCGCGAGCTCGACGGTGCTCCAGAGCTCCCCGCGCTCGTCGAGCGCGACGACGCGCGCGTCACGGGGAACGGCCGCGAGCAGCCGATCGCCTTCCTGCTCGATGGCCTTCTCGACCGGGACGGACGGCGTCCGCCGCGCGAGCGGCAGCTCGACGAGCTCGAGCTTGAGCGGCGCGCGGAACCGTTTTGCGTACTCGAGCCAGCCGTCGTCGACCCAGCGCGGCTGGCGGCTCGAGACGGTCAGAACGACGAGCCTCATCGGAGCCTGCTCGAGCGCCCACGCATACGCGCCCGCCGCGGTGAGCGAGCCGCGTTCACGTGCTGCGCTTGCGCGTCAGCCGGCGCCGCTCACGCGAGCCCGGCGCTTTCGTCGCGGGCCGAGATGTCCCACAGATTCTCGATGTTGTAGAACTCGCGGACGCGCGGCAGCATCACGTGAACGATCGCATCCGCGAGGTCGACGAGCACCCACTCGCCGGCCTCCTGCCCCTCCACACCGAGCGGCTCGATGCCGGCCTCCTCGCAACGCTCGAGCAGGGCGTCGGCGATCGCGCGCACGTGCCGGTCCGAGCGGCCGCTCGCGATGATCATGTGGTCCGTCACGGTCGTGAGGTGCCTGACGTCCAGGTCCGTGACGCGCTCGGCCTTCATGTCGTCGAGCGTGTCGAGGATCAACCGGACGAGCCTGTCATCCCTCTCCGTCTTCCGTTTCCTTTTCGGCATAGCACTCCGTATCGAAGATGATGCGTCTCACCGCATCGGGGACCAGGTAGCGCGGGTCTCTGCCCGCACGAATCGCGGCCCGCAGGCCGCTCGCGGAGATGTCGAGCTGCGTCACGGGCTCGACGTGGATCCGTCCCGTGCGCGCGGCCGCGAGATCCCCCGCATCCGTCGTCCGGCGCTCGCGCACGAGCCGGCCGAGCTCGCCGTCGTCCGGCAGCCGCGCACCCGGCCGCTCCGCGACGACGACGTGCGCGAGCTCGAGAACGTCTTGCCAACGGTGCCACCCAGGCAGGCCCGCGAACGCGTCCATGCCGAGCAGCAGGCAAAGCGTCGCGTCCGGGAAGTCGAGACGGAGGCTTTCGAGCGTGTCGACGGTGTACGACGGGCCGGAGCGGTCGAGCTCGCGCCGGTCGACGACGAACCGCGGCTCGTCCGCCACCGCGGCCTCGAGCATCGCAAGACGCAGGCCCGCCGGCGTCCGCGGGGCCGCACGATGCGGCGGACGCGCGGCAGGGATGAACCGGACCTCGCTCAAGCCCGTTCGCTCGAGCAGCTCGAGCGCGATCCGCAGGTGACCGAAGTGGACCGGATCGAACGTGCCGCCGAACACTCCGACGAGGCCGCTCGCGACCCGGTTTCGATTCTCGTGGGTCACGCGGCGCGCGGACGTGGGACGCGGTCGGGACGGAGCATGCCGAGCACGAGCCGGATCACGGCGTCCCACGGGGGGAGACCCGGCGCGCCCTTCACGACGGCGTCGAGCTCGACGGCCTCGCGGAGCAGCGCCGCGAGGCGCTCCCCGTCGTAGCGCCTGAGCGCGCGCTCGAGCAGCGCGCGACGCTTCGGCCAGACGCGATGGCGTGCGAAGACGCCGTCGAGCCGCTGCCCGCTCGTCGCGGCGAAATTCAGGGCCGTCAGCAAGGCGAGCTCCCGTCCAAGCGCCCAGGATACCAGAACCGGTTCTACGCCCTCCGCGCGGAGCCCGTAGAGCACGCGGATCGCACGCGGCGCGTCGCCCGCGAGCACCGCGTCGGTCAGCCGGAACACGTCGAAGCGGGCGCTGTCCGCGACGGACTCGAGCACTTCGGCCTCGTCGACGGTGCCGCCCCGCGCGAGGAGCGCAAGTTTCAGGAGCTCCTGATCCGCCGCAAGCAGATGACCCTCGACGCGGTCGGCGAGGAGCTCCGCGGCGGCCGGCGTCAGCTGCACGCGGTAGCGCGCCGCGCGCTCGCGAATCCACTGCGGGAGCTCCGCGCGCTCGATCGGACGGATCTCGACGACGACGCCGGCGTCGTCGAGCGCCTTGACCCATTGCGAGCTCGCCGCGGCGGAATCGAGCCGTGCGGCGATCGCGACGATCAAAAGCCGATCGGGATCCGGCCGCGCCGCAAGCTCGCGGAGCACGCGTGCGCCGGCATCGCCCGGGCGCGGCGTCGGCAGTCGGAGCTCGAGGATCCGGCGCGGCGAGAATAGCGACAGGTTGTCTGCACCGGTCAGCAGCTCGTCCCAGTGGAAGCTCCTGTCCGTCACGTGGAGCTCGCGCGTCTCGAAGCCGTCGCGGCGCGCCGCAGCGCGGATCGCGTCGAGCGCATCCGCGACGAGGAGCGGCTCATCGCCGGCCACGAGATAGACCGGCGCAAGCCGGCCCTCGAGATGACGCGGGAGCGAGCGAAGCTGGACCTTCAAATCGGAATCACCGGCGCGGGTACGCGCTACTCCGAAAGCTGCGACAGCTCGATGCCCTCCTCCTCGAGGAGCACCGGGATGCCGTCGCGAACCGGATAGGCGAGCTTGCCATCGCGCGTCATCAGCCACTGCGGTGCGGGCTCGGTCACGGGATGACCGCCGCGGTTACGGAGCTTGCGCGCCTCGATCGACGCGTTCACGCGCTCGGTGCGGTTCGCCGGCATCACTTGCAGCGGCAGCCGCGTGACCGGGCAGCAAATGATGTCGAGCAACGCGGGATCAAAGCTCACGTCAGGGGCCTCCTCGAAGAATCGATCCGCTCGACGGGCTCCGGCACGGGATCGTACCCCGAGCCGGCCCACGGGTGACAGCGGCCGATGCGCGCGGCAGCGAGCCACCCGCCGCGCAACGGTCCGAAGCGCTCGATGGCCTCGAGCGCATAGGCGCTGCAAGTCGGGATGTAGCGGCATCGCGTCCCGAGCCACGGCGACAGCGCGACGCGGTACACGCGGATCGCGCCGATCAGAACGCGAGCGGCGAGCCGCGACGCGCCGGCCGCAGCGCGCGCGGCGACGCGCGGCGGGCCCAAGCCGGAGTGCGGTGCCGCACGTGCCACGAGGTCTTCGGTCCGCGGCGTGCTCACCGGATCCTCCGCCAACGCGAGCCGCCGGCGACGTCCTCGATGACGATGCCGGCACGCGCGAGCTCGTCGCGAATCGCGTCGGCCTCGGCGAACTGCCGCGCCTTGCGCAGCGCATCCCGGCGTGCGACGAGCGCCTCGATCTCGGCCTCATCGGGGCCCGCGGCCCCGCGCGCCGCGCTGCCCTCGAACCAGGCCCTCGGCGCGCGCTCGAGGAGCCCGAGGAGCGCCGCGCCCGCACGAAGCGAGCCCGCGAGCGCGCGCTTCTCGGACGCGCTCTCGGTGCGGTTCGCCGCGCGCGCGACCGCGAGCAGCTCCGCGATCGCGAGCGGCGTGTTGAGGTCGTCCTCGAGGGCGGCGACGACCGCGGCCGGCAGCTCGTCCGATGGAGCGTCGGTTGCATCCTCGTCGAAGCCGGCGTCGCGCAGCACGCCGTACATTCGATCGAGCTTCTGCGCGGATTCGGCAACGAGCTGAGGTGTCCACTCGAGCGGCTGTCGGTAGTGCGCGGAGAGGAGCGCGAGGCGCAGCACTTCGCCGTCGTGCTCGGCGAGCAGGTCGCGGACGCGCAGGATGTTGCCCGTCGACTTCGCCATCTTCTCGCTGCCCATGTTCACGAGCCCGTTGTGCAGCCAGTAACGGGCGAAGCGCGCGCCGTCGTGGACGCACGTGCTTTGGGCGATCTCGTTCTCGTGATGCGGGAACACGAGATCCTGCCCGCCGCCGTGGATGTCGATCGTCTCGCCGAGGTGCGTCTCGGCCATCGTCGAGCACTCGATGTGCCACCCGGGGCGCCCACGGCCCCACGGGCTGTCCCAGCCGACGGTCGACGCATCCGACGGCTTCCACAGCACGAAGTCGACCGGGTCGCGCTTGTACGGCGCGACCTCGACGCGGGCGCCCGCGATCATGTCCTCGAGCGACCGCCTCGAGAGCTTCCCGTAGTCGGGGAACGTCGCGACCGAGAACAGCACGTGCCCTTCCGCCTCGTACGCATGCCCGCGCTCGATCAGGCGCTCGATGAAGCCGATGATCTCGGGGATGTGATCCGTGACCCGCGGCTCGACGTCCGGCGCGCGGACCCCGAGCGCCGCCATGTCGTCGTGGAACGCGGCGATGTAGCGCGCGGTCAGCACGCCGATCTCGACGCCTTCCTGCCGCGCGGCGGCATTGATCTTGTCGTCGACGTCCGTGAGATTCCGGGCGTACACGAGGCCGTACGAGCGGCGCAAGAGCCGCGCGAGGACGTCGAAGACGACCGCCGGGCGCGCATTGCCGATGTGCACGTAGCTGTACACCGTCGGGCCGCAGACGTACATCGTCGTCCGGGCGGGATCGCCGGGCTCGAAGCGTTCCTTGCTGCGGGTCAACGTGTTGTGCACATGGAGCGCCATGACGGTCTTCCGCTGCTCGTTGGATGATCCTCAAGGCCGGTCGGAGCACGGTCCTGACCGCACCGGGAAGCCGTCTATGATACCAAGCGGTGCCGATGCCCGGCCGCTACGGGCTATAATTCCTGTCTTCCCCTGAAGCATCCGGACCCAATGCCCATGTCGAAGAAGTTCGCCGCCCGCGTCACCGTCGAGCAGGTCGAGGAAGGCGTCGAGCTCGCGCCGAAGTTCGACGAGCGCGGCCTGATCCCGGCCGTCACGACCGATTACAAGACCGGCGAGCTGCTGATGCACGGCTACATGAACGCCGAAGCGCTCGAGCGCACGATCGAGACCGGCGAGGCGCACTACTGGAGCCGCAGCCGCCAGGCACTGTGGCACAAGGGGGCGACGAGCGGGCTCATCCAGCGCGTCCGCGAGCTTCTGATCGACGACGATCAGGATTGCGTGTGGCTGCGCGTCGAAGTCGAGGGCGGCGCGAGCTGCCACGTCGGTTACCGCTCGTGCTTCTATCGACGCGTGCCGATCGGTCCGGCCGACGGACCCATCCGGCTCGAGTTCACGGAGCGCGAGAAGGTCTTCGACCCGAAAGAGGTCTACGGCGACGCGCCGAACCCGACCCAGCTGTAAAGGAAATCGGGGTCAGAGCCCGTTTTCCGCGGAATCCCGGGCGGAAAATCCGGGCGAGCCGCCGGAACCCGTCTCAGCAATTTGGGGCAGAGCCTTCTTCGCTGCCCTGGGTTCTCGAGAGCAAAGGCGGCCACGATATCTCTGGCGCCAGCGTCGGCTCCGCCCCCGGCTCCAACGCCGGAAAAAACGACTCTGAGCTCCGATCCTGTGAAAAAGGGCTCTGACCCCGATTTCACTGCCCCTGATTTCGTCACTGCCGCAGGCGCCACGTGACGCGGTCGGCCGCATCGATCAGCCCGTGCTCGAGGAGCCACGCGCGCGCAAAGCGTGCGTCGCCGCGCCACCACGCACCCGCCGAGCCTTCCCGGAAGCTGTAACCCCACGCGTCCATATCGGCGAGCGCCTTGTCCCGCCCGAAACCGGGCAGCCAATCGGCCAACAGGACCTGCAGGTAGCAGACCGCGCATTCCTCGAGCGCCGTGCCGCCCGCGTCCTTCACGAGCCCGCGGCGCCGGTCCGGGCTCATGCAGACGTAGTGGCCGAGCTCGTGCAGCAGCGAATGGGCCGGGGTGTCGCCGCGCACGTAGACGCGGTTGCCCTCGAGCCCGGCCTCCGGCGCGCCCCAGTACGAGTACGGGATCGGCTCGCCGTCCGGCACGAGCACGAGACGCGCACCGTACCTCGACACGCAGTCGAGGACCGCCTCGCGCGGCAGCGCTCTCAGCTCCGTGACTTCGGGCGTCACGTCAGGTCGACTGGGAGCAACGCACGGCGGACCCGATATCAGGACGCCGGCAACGGGCCGTGCCGACGTCTCGCCTCGATCCGGCGCAGCACCCGGCGCGCGAGATCCTCGGCGAGCGCCTGGCGCAGGATCCGCTCCTCGGCGGTCTTGCCGAGCAGCTCGTTCTCGTTCCACGCATAGACGCGCGTCGCCACGATCGACTCGGGCTGAATCAGCTCTTCCCCGCCCGCTTCGAGCGAGAACGTGACCGCGTAGTAGATCTCGTACTCGCGCGGCACGTTCCGGGCAGTCACGGACATCACGCGCTCGTCCGTGCTGTCCTCGAGGATCCTCAGGATCGATGTCGCGTCCTCGGGCCGTTCGACGATCTCCGCGCCCCGGCGCCGCAGCGCCTCGCGGAGGCTCGCATAGAACTCGGACCTCGGCTCATCGGTCTCGAGATATGTGCGGGCCATCGCGCTCGGCAAGGGCTCGGCGCCCTGCAGCGCGAAACCGCAGCCTTCGACGAGCGCCGCACAGAGCACGGCGGACAGCACGGATCTGATCTTCGGGTACATCGGCTGAATGGAGTCGGACGCGTCCCCGACGCGACCGCCGGCCGGCGAACGCATCGGCTTACGCCTGCGGGACGACGGCTGCCCGGTTTGCTTCCGCAGGCAATCCCGTTAGCATCGAGCATCCGCACCGCTTTGACAACCGCCGCCGGCCGGACGCCGGCGGACGGGCTCACAGGGACGACATGGCAGGCTATCCGTTCAAGGACATCGAGTCCAAGTGGCAACGCTACTGGGAGGAGCACGGCACCTTCCGCACCCCGGACGACGTCGACACGTCGAAGCCGAAGTTCTACGTCCTCGACATGTTCCCCTACCCGAGCGGTGACGGCCTGCACGTCGGCCATCCGGAAGGCTACACGGCGTCGGACATCGTCGCGCGGTACAAGCGGATGCGCGGCTTCAACGTGCTGCACCCGATCGGCTGGGACGCGTTCGGTCTGCCCGCGGAGCAGTACGCGATCAGGACCGGGACGCATCCGAGGATCACGACCGAGCGCAACATCGAGCGCTTCCGCAAGCAGCTCAAGTCGCTCGGCTTCTCGTTCGACTGGTCGCGCGAGATCAACACGACCGATCCCGCTTACTACCGCTGGACGCAGTGGATCTTCAAGCAGCTCTTCGAGCGCGGCCTCGCGTACCAGGAGGAGATGCCGGTCTGGTGGTGCCCCGAGCTCGGCACGACGCTCGCGAACGAGGAGGTGATCGACGGCAAGTCCGAGGTCGGCGGGTTCCCGTGCGTGCGGCGGCCGCTTCGACAGTGGATGCTCAGAATCACCGCCTATGCCGATGCGCTGCTCGAGGGTCTCGACGAGCTCGACTGGCCCGAGAGCACGAAGGAGATGCAGCGCAACTGGATCGGGCGCAGCGAAGGTGCCGAGATCGACTTCGACATCGACGGGCATACCGCGAAGCTGCGCGTCTTCACGACGCGGCCCGACACGCTGTTCGGCGCGACGTACATGGTGCTCGCGCCCGAGCACGCGCTCGTCGACGCGCTGACGGCGCCCGAGCGGCGCGCCGAGGTCGACGCCTACCGCGAGCAGGCGGCGCGCAAGAGCGAGCTCGAGCGGGCGGAGCTCCAGAAGGAGAAGACCGGCGTCTTCATCGGCGCATATGCGATCAACCCGGCGAACGGCGAACGGATTCCGATCTACATCGCGGACTACGTGCTCGCGACGTACGGCACGGGCGCCATCATGGCCGTGCCCGCGCAGGACGAACGCGACTACGAGTTCGCGATCGCGCACGGGCTGCCGATCGTGCGGACCGTCGAGCCGCCGGAAGGCTTCGAAGGCGGCGCCTACACGGGCGACGGCCGCATCATCAACAGCGGCTTCCTCGACGGCTGCACGGTCGCCGAAGCGAAGTCGAAGATGATCGACTGGCTCGAGGCGAACGGCAAAGGCCGCCGCAAGGTCAACTACAAGCTCCGCGACTGGCTGTTCTCGCGCCAGCGCTACTGGGGCGAGCCGTTCCCGATCGTGTTCGTCGACGGCAAGCCGAAAGCGGTTCCGGACGACGCGCTCCCCGTCACGCTGCCCGAGCTCGAGGCGTTCAAGCCGAGCGGCACGCCCGAGGGCCCGCTCGCGACGGCGAAGGACTGGATCCGCACGATCGATCCCGAAACGGGCAAGCCCGCGACGCGCGAGACGAACACGATGCCGCAGTGGGCGGGCTCGTGCTGGTACTACCTGCGCTACATCGATCCGCACAACGACGAGCGCCTCGTCGATCCGGAGAAGGAGCGCTACTGGATGCCGGTCGATCTTTACGTCGGCGGCTCCGAGCACGCGGTCCTGCACCTCTTGTATGCGCGGTTCTGGCACAAGGTGCTCTACGACGCCGGCGTCGTGTCGACGCCCGAGCCGTTCAAGAAGCTCGTCCACCAGGGCATGATCCTCGGCGAGCTCGAGTACACGGCCTATGTCGCCGACGACGGAACGTACGTCTCGGCCGACCGCGTCGAAGGCGGCCGCGATACGGTGAGCGGCCGCCCGGTCACCGCGAAGCGGATCGGCGAGGCGGACGTCGAGAAGCGCGGCGACCGCTTCGTGCTGCGCGCAAAGCCCGACGTCTTCGTCGACGCGCGGGCGCACAAGATGTCGAAGAGCCGCGGCAACGTCGTGAACCCCGACGAGATCGTCGCGCAGCACGGCGCGGATGCGTTCCGCCTCTACGAGATGTTCATGGGCCCGCTCGAGCAGGTGAAGCCATGGAGCACGACCGGCGTCGAGGGCACGCACCGGTTCCTGAACCGGGTGTGGCGGCTGCTCACCGGCGACGACGGCAAGCTCTCGCCGAAAGTCGTGCGTGAAGCCGCGACGCGCGAGCAGCTCAGGGTTCTGCACCGGACGATCGCGAAGGTCACCGAGGACATCGAAGCGCTTCGGATGAACACCGCGATCGCGGCGCTGATGGAGCTGACGAACGCGGCGTACAAATGGGAGCGCGTGCCGCACGAATTCGCCGAGAAGCTCGCGCTGCTCTTGTCCCCGTTCGCGCCGCACATCGCGGAGGAGCTCTGGAACCTGCTCGGGCATACGGAGTCGATCGCCTACGAGCCGTGGCCGGAAGCGGACCCGAGCCTGCTCGTCAGCGACACGCTCGAGATCCCCGTGCAGGTGAACGGCAAGATGCGGGGGCGGGTCACGGTGCCCGCGGACGCCGATCAGGATGCCGTCATCGCGATCGCGCGCGAGGACGACAACGTGCGCCGACACCTCGACGGACAGAACGTGCGCCGGGCGATCTACGTGCCGGGGCGTATACTGAACTTCGTCGTCGGCGGCTGAGCCGGCGGCCTCGTGCCGACGGCGTGAAGCTCGCGTCGGCGGTCGAGCCGACGGCGCGGCACTTCTGATCGAGGGCTCAAGCGCAGGCGTTCGGCCGTCCACGTCGGCCGGCGCCCGGTGAGGCGAGCATGCACGGCTCTCGCGTCCGCACCGGACTCGTCGCCGCCGCCGCGGCCCTCGCCGCTTTCTGCCCCGCCGCCTTTCCGCAGCCGCGCGCGCACCTCCCGCCGGCCGAGCGCGTCGTCGTCGTCGCGGACGTGCACGGCGCGTATGCCGAGCTCGCGGCGCTCCTGCGCGCGACGGGGCTCGTCGACGACGGGCTCCGCTGGAGCGGCGGCGCCGCCCGTCTCGTGAGCCTCGGCGACCTGGTCGACCGAGGCGCCGAGTCGCGCCGCGTGCTCGATCTCCTGATGCGCCTCGAGGCGGACGCAGCACGAAGCGGCGGCGGCGTCCATGTTGTGCTCGGCAACCACGAGGTCATGAACCTCGTCGGCGACCTAAGGTACGTCGCGCCGGGCGAGCTCGCCGCGTTCGCCGCGGAGGAGTCCGATGCGGACCGCGCGGCCGCGCTCGAGCGCTTCCGCGCGCGCATCGACTCGGGCGAACAGGACACCGTCGCCGCGTTCGAGCGGCTCTATCCGCGAGGCTACTTTGCGCATCGGCGTGCGTTCGCGCCGGACGGCCGGTACGGCCGGTGGCTGCTGTCGCTGCCGTCGCTCGTCGTCGTCGGCGACACGGCCTTCGTGCACGGCGGATTGTCGGAGCCGATCATCGCCGAGCTCGCGGGAGAGCGGCCCGCGGACACCCTGAACCGCCGAGTCGAAGCGCGCCTCCGCCGCTATCTCGAGCTTCGTGCGCGGCTCGCCGACGCAGGGCTCCTGCCCGCCGACGATGCGCGTCGCGACCTCGAGCTCGTCGAAGCGGCGGCCGCGCGCGGAGCGGCGAGCACGGGCAGTCCCGACGACGGTTCGATCGCAGACCTGCTCGAAGCCTTCCTCGAGGAGGCCGCGTCGCCCGAGCTCGGGCTCGACGGCCCGCACTGGTATCGCGGCGCGATCTATTGCCCGCCGCTGCTCGAGCGGCCGGTGCTCGAGCTCGCGCTCGAGCGCCTCGGCGCGGCGCGAATCGTCGTCGGTCATACACCGACGCCGGACCGCCGCGCGCGGGCGCTGCACGACGGACGCCTGATCACCCTCGACACCGGAATGCTCGTCGAAGCCTATTCGGGACGCCCCGCCGCGCTCGTCATCGAGAACGACACGACGTACGTGCAATACATCGATCCCGACGAGCGGCGACCGCTCGAAACCGATGTAATTGAAGCCTATGGCCTCACCGAGGCGGAGCTCCTCGATACGCTCCGCGACGGGGACATCGTGCCGAGCACGAGCACGGACGAGGTCATCGACGTCGTCGTCCGTCACGACGGCAAGACGATCGACGCGCGTCACTTCCGGGACGCGAAAACGGCGTCGCGCGAGCTCGCGGCGCATCGGCTCGATCGCCTGCTCGGGCTCGGCCTCGTGCCGCCGACCGTCGCCCGCGACGGCCGCGCGCTTCAGCTTCGCTATCCCGACGCTGTCTCGGAGGCCGACCGGATCGAGCGCGGCATCCCGCTCGGCGAGTGGTGCGCGCTCGATCCGCAGGTCGCGATGCTGCGAGCGTTCGATGCGCTGATCGCGAACCCCGCACGGCGGGCCGACACCGTGCTGTTTCGCGTCGAGCAGCCGCTCGTGAAATCGATCGGCCACGAGCGCGCCTTCGGCACCGGACGCCGGCTCGGCAGCGACGCGCCCGACGAGCTGCCCGCTCCGCTCGTCGCCGCGCTCGCGACGCTCGACACGGGAACCCTCGCGGCGGAGCTCGGCGACTGGCTCGACCCGCGGCAGATCCGCTCGTTCGTCGCCCGCCGCGACGTGCTGCTCGACCGCGCCCGAGAGCGAGCCGGGAGCGCGCCCGACGCTCGCCGCTGAGACGGGCGGGCGCATCGCGACACTCTTGCTCTCGAGAGTGTCGCCATTTCGGAGGGGAACGCCATGAGCCCCGAGTCGCCCGCAGAGCTCACGCGCCGACCGAGACGTCGGCGTCTCTCGGCCGCCGCGCTCGTCCTCGTCCTCGCGCACGCCGGCGCCGCCGACGGAGAAGGAGACGCCGTGCCCGAGCTTTTCGCGGATCGTGCACCGCTCGCATTCGAGCTCGTGCTCGATCGCCGCGCATTGTGCCGCCCGCGGCCGAGCAGGCCATGCGCATCGACGCCCGCGTCACTAACTTATCGCACCGCGGCGGGGCCGGCACACCGGCTCGACGTCCTCGTGCGTGCAAGGGGCGGCTGGCGTGACGCCCACTGCGACGTTCCGCCGCTTCTCATCGAGATCGCGGCGCCGCCGGAAAGCGGCCCCTTCTCGGGGCAGACCCTGCTGCCGCTCACGACTCATTGCCGAACGGCGTCGTCGCGTTACGAGCAATACGTGCTCAAGGAGTATCTCGCGTACCGCCTCTACGAGCTTTTCACGCACAAGAGCTTACGCGTGCGCCTCGCGCGCATCACGTATCGGGACGTCGGTAAGCGGGGCCGGGCCGTCGAGCGCTTCGGTTTCGTCGTCGAGCACTTCGATCACCTCGCCGGCCGGCATGGCACGACGCTCCAGAACGCCGGCACGCTCCGGCTGTCCGACGCCGACGCATTCGAGCTCGCGACCCTCGAGCTCTTTCAGTACCTGCTCGGCAATACGGACTGGTCGATCGTCGCCGGGCACAACGTCGTTCGCATGCGCGACGGTCAAGGCGTGGTGAGCGCGGTGCCGTACGACTTCGACTTCGCAGGGCTCGTCGGCGCGCCCTACGCATCGCCGCCGCCGAACCTTCCTCTGCGCAGTGTCCGCGAGCGGCTCTTCCGCGGCTTCTGTCATTCGCGGCTCGACTGGGAGCGGCTGTTCACCCGATTCGTCGAGCAGCGTGCCGGGGTGCTCGCGCTGATCGACGACGTGCCCGGGCTCGAGCGCGCGCAGCGCGACGACGTGCGCGACTATGTGCTCGACTTCTTCGATGTCATCGCGTCTCCGGAGAAGCGACGGCGAGAGATCGTCGGCGCGTGCCGTCCGATCGCCGAAACGTCATCCGCACAACCGCGTCCCGCGGAAGCCGCGCGCGGCCGGTCCGAGCGACGCTTCGCCGTGAACGCCGCAGCTTGCGTGCGGCACGATGTCGAGGCATATATGGGGCACGCTCCTAGCACGACACCTCCGCCGGCCCGAATACGACGGAGGGTCGCCCTCGAAGCGCTTGCGGCCGCGCCTGCGGCAATCCTCGTGCCGCATCCGACGACCGTCCGGTCTTGACCGTCATTTCCGTGCGTATCCGCGCGAGGTCGAGCATGGGAGGCGAGGCGGCGACGGTGCGATTCATCGGCCCGAAGGGCGCCGGATGGATCGCTCTATGCCTGTCCGCGCCGTGCTGGGCTCAGGTCGATGCTGTCGATGACGTAACGGAGCTTCGCGCGGGCAGCGTGTCGAGCGCTCGGCAGGACGCGAGGCAGCGCGTCGACTACGCGTTCGAGGCGACGGCGGGCCGAACCTACCTGATCGAGCTCGATCAACAGGGACTCGACTTCGTACTGAGCATCGAGGATCCGCGTGGCGACGCACGCACGTACGGCTCGCCGTTGCTGCGCGACGAACGCGAGATCGTGCTGCTCGAGGATGCGCAGTCGGGGATCTATCGCGTCTCGGTCTTTTCCGAGGAGTTCTCGGCGGCTTCCGGCCGGCACGCGATCCGACTCTCCGCTCCGACACCCGGCGAAGATACGCGCGTGTGGGCCGCGATGAGCGCGGGCGCCGCCGCCTATCGACGCGGCGGCGAGCAAGGCTGGGCGGATGCGATCTCTGCGTACGAGACCGCGGCCGGGCTTGCGAGAGAGAGCGGTAGACACCGCGAGGTCGCGCACGCCCTCTTCGGCATCGCGGCGATCGAATACTGGTATCGCTACGCATGGACGCGCGCGGCGGAGCTCGCGAAGGAAGCGGCGCAACTCTATGCCGACCTCGACCAGCCTCTCCTCGAAGCGAGCGCGTTGCATCTCCGCGCGGCCGCGCTGATCGAGGAGGCGACTACCGTGCCGCGAACGTCGAGCGCCGGTCTCGCACCCCGGGCCCGGGCGCTGTTCGACGAAGCGCTCGACCTCTTCGACCGCGTGCGCCGCACTTTCGAGCGGCGCGGCCGATCGTACGAGGCGGGCCTCGCGATCAACAACGTCGGTCTTACGTACTACTACATGGGAGAGTACGCCGCCGCGCGCGCGTCGTGGGACGAGGCGGCTCGGCTCTTCCGGCGCCTCGGCGAGTGGGACAAAGAATTGACGGCCCTCGGCAATCAAGCCGTGATCGCTGCCGAGCAGGGCCGCCTCGCCGATGCGATCGCGATCTTCGAACGCAGCCTCGATCTCCTTTCGGCCGATCACCCGGACCGGGCGCTCACGCTCGACAATCTCGCCGCGACGCACTACGCGCGCGGCGACTTCGACGACGCGCTGCGCACCTTCTCCGCGGCGCTCGACCTGCACAGGCGGAACGACGACGGCAAGGGCGAGGCGCACGCTTTGCGCGGGATCGGCTCGACCTACTTCGCACTGGGCCACCTCGAGCTCGCGACAGCGTTCCTCGAGCGAGCCTTGCCGCTCGCCCGGGAGAGCGGCGATGGACGCAACGAGAAGAGCATCCGCGGCCTCTTGGGCAACGTCGCGTTCCTCGAAGGCGAGCACGAGGAGGCGCTCAATCATCATCGCGCGGCGCTCGCGCTCGCGACGGCGCCGACCGACGCTGCCGTCGTGCAGGTGCTGCTCGCGAAAGACCTCGTCGCGCTCGGTCGCCACGCCGCGGCAGGTGCGCTCGCCGCGGAGGCGCGGGCGACGGCAGAGGCCGCCGGCGCGAAGCTTCTCGTCGCCGATGCGCTTCAGCAGAGCGGACAGGCGCGGCTCGGGCTCGGCCGGACCTTGGAGGCGGCCGCCGACTTCCGACGCGCGCTCGCGGTCTATCGCGAGCTCGGTGTGTCGACGAAGGAGTCCGAGGCTCTGCACGGCATCGCGGAGAGCGCCGCGGCCGACGGCCGGCTCGACGACGCCGTTCGCTACGGCAACGCGTCGCTCGTGGCGCTCGAAGCGGAACGCATTCGGATCGCGGCTCCGGAGCTGCGCGCGCACTACGCTGCGATCCGCCGCGGCTACTACGAGGCGCAGATCGAGAGGCTGATGACCCTCCATCGTGCGGCGCGCGGCGGGGAAACGGATGCGCATCTCCTCGCCGCGTTCGAGACGAGCGAACGATCGCGTGCGCGTGTGCTGCTCGATCTGATGCACGAGACCGCGGACGACGACACGGCGACGGCGGACGATCGCTCGGCTCGCGAACGCGCGCGCCTGATCGAACGGCTCGCCGGGCTTCGCCACCGCCGCGATTCCTTGCTCGCCGCGCCTCCGACGGCGCAGACGGAAACCGAAGTCGCGGAGGCCGTCGCCGAGATGACGGTCGTCGACAACGAGCTCAAGGTGCTCGAGACGGCGCTTCGCTCGAAAGACGAGCGCTCGGCGCTCGCGCCCGCGAGTCCGCTGTCGCTCGACGAGATCCAGGCCGGGCTCGACGAACATTCGTTTCTCGTGCAGTACGCGCTCGGCGAGCGGCGGAGCCACGCGTGGATCGTCACGAAGTCGGCCGTGCACGCGGTCGAGCTCGCGCCGCGAGAGGCGCTCGAGTCGGCGGCGCGACGCGCCCATGATGCGCTCGCGCGCTACGACGCGAGCGCATCCAGAACGGAGCAGCTCGAAGAGCGCCTCGACTCGCTCGCGGAAGCGGTGCTCGCGCCGGTCCGTCCGTATCTAGGCGACGGGGGACGCATCGTCTTCTCGGCCGACGGCGCATTGCAGTACGTGCCGTTCGGCGTGCTGCGCGATACCGCGAGCGACGGTCGTCGGCTGATCGAGCAGTACGAGATCGCGGCCGTGCCGTCGGTGTCTGCCGTGCTGTCGTCGCGTGCCGCAACGCGCCCTGAGATCGCCGCGAACCGCGTCGCCGTGATCGCGGACCCCGTGTTCGAGCCCGACGATGCAAGGCTCGCAGGCATCCGCACGAGCCGCGAGCCGTCGCCGCGCAACCCGCCCGCGGAGCTCGAGCCCCGCTCCGCGCTCCTCGCCGAGCCCCTCGCACGGCTGCCGTTCGCAGGACGCGAAGCATCGGCGATCGCCGCCCTCGTCCCTCCTGACGACCGCCTCGTGCTCACCGGCGTCGCTGCGAGCCGCGACGCGGTATTGAACGCCGATCTCGGCCTCTATCGATTCGTGCACTTCGCTACGCACGGCTTCGTCGATTCGCGCTATCCGTCGCTCTCGGGCCTCGCGCTGTCCGGCATCGACGAGCACGGCGCGCCGCGCGACGGCTTTCTCCGTCTCGACGACATCCGCGTGCTGCGCCTCGATGCCGACGTCGTCGTGCTGAGCGCATGCGAGACCGCGCTCGGCCGCGAGATTCGCGGCGAGGGTTTGCTGGGGCTCACGCATGCGTTCATGCAGGCCGGGGCGCGCAGCACGGTCGCGAGCCTATGGCAGGTTCCCGACCGGGCAACCGCGGAGCTGATGAGCCGCTTCTACGCCGGAATGCTCGAGCGAGGCCTCCGGCCCACGGAGGCGTTGCGCGCGGCGCAGCTCGAGATCGCGGCGGAGCGGCGCTGGCGGGATCCGTATTTCTGGGGCGCTTTCGTGCTGATGGGCGACTGGCGCTAGCCGCGCCGTGACGCGAATCGCGTTACGGCGTCGCGATCACTCGACGCCGATACCGATAACAAGGAGAGCCACGATGAGATTCAGGCACTATCGCGCGATGCTCGCCGCATCGGTTCTTGCGGCTCCGATCTGCGACGTGCCCGCACAGCAGCCCGTGCAGGCACCGATCGAGGAGCTCGAGGAGGCGATCGCGCAAGAAGCGTTGCCGCTCGGCCCGCAGCCGCGCCCGGCTCATACGGTGCTGCGCGTGGAGGCTGCCGGCGCGCACCTCGAAGTCGGGCAACGGTTCAGCTTCATAGGACCGCTCGAGCCGAACGGGGACTACATCGTGATTCCGCACGGCGCTCTGCAGAACGCGCGCACCCGTTGGATATCCGGGCCCTACATCGCGCGGCGAGTCCCGAGCACGCGAAGCCTCTGGCGCCTGATGAACGTGAGAGTGCGCGATTCGTACGAGCATCCGACGGAGAGCGTTCATGCGATCACGATGAACATCCTGGAGTCGACCGACGACGGCATCGTCCGGCTCGAGCTCTCCACGGAAAGGCATCGAGGAAGCCTCGGCGTGCATGGCGGTCACGCCCACCTGACGTCTTATTGATCGGTTCGAGGGTCTTTGCGCGGCGGACACGTGGGACGTGCTCGCCGCCGCCGGGAGAAGGCTCATGGCACGCACACTGTCCGTAGTCGTCCTCGCCGCAGCCGTTGCTTCCATGCTCGAGGTTTATGCCCAGGAGGATGCTTTCTACATCGCCGACGGAAGAAGAATCTCGCTGCCCGCCGCGCAACGATCGAGCGCCGTGCGTATCGTCGAAGGACGATTGGACGAGTTTCAGGCGGCCGTCGAGAAGGAGCCCGCGGTCACGCTCGTGCCGCTGCCCCTGCTGCAGCAGCGCTATGGGATTGCCTTCCTGGGCGCTGCCGAGGGCGTCGAAGACGAGGTCTTTCGCAGGGCTGTCGCCGTCCTCGAGGAGCACCCCGCCGTGGAGTCGGCCGTCCCCGTGTATCGGTCAGGCGACGTGGAGCTGGTGCTCGTCAACGAGTTCACCGTCCGCTTCGAGCCCGATGTGCCGCTCGAGACCGGCCGCGAGCTGCTCGAGCGGCTCGGCGCCGACGTGCTCGAGATCGACGAGCGCCGGTCCCGGTTCACCGTCACGTTCCCGCGCGAGGAGCCGGATGCCGCGCTCCGCTATATCAACGAGCTCGCGGTCGACCCGAGGACGAGGTATGCACAGCCCTCGCTCGTAAGGGTTCTGCCCCCGCGCATCGGGTTCCTCGAAATCCCGCCGCCGCCAACGGGGTCACGGGGCACGCCGACAGCGGAGCCTCCGCCGGAAACGGCTTCCAGCTCGTTTCCGCGTTGTCCGTCCCCGGCGCCGGACGCGGTCTGGACCGGATCGCCGAATGACGTGCTTTTCGCCCGGCAATGGTCGCTGCGACACACTACTGCGGGCCGGGTCGGCGGCGCACCGGGAGCAGACATCCGCGCGCTTGCCGGATGGCAGGTTTCCCAAGGCTCGGCTGACGTGACCATCGCCGTCCTCGACCTCGGCGTGTCCTCCGAGCACCCGGACTTGAAGAGCAAGATCGTTCCGGGGGCCGACGTCACGGGAGCCGGAACGACCGAGCCCCTTCTCGACGACCATCACGGCACCTCGATTGCGGGAGTCGCGGCCGCGGCATCGAACAACGCGGTTGGAATCGCCGGAGTCGATTGGCATGCGCGCGTCGCGCCGGTCCGAGTCAGCTACTCGGGCTGTGCCACCGGCGATTGCCGCTGGGAGTGGGCGCCGACACTTTTCGTCGACGGTATCTACGCGGCCATCGACCTCGGCGCGCGTGTTCTGATCGGCGCATGGGGATGGCACGGCGATCCGGACGACGGCCTGAGCGACGCCATCCGCGAAGCGGTCGAAGCGAACGCCGTCGTCGTCCTCGCGGCCGGTCAGCACCAGGCGGTCTTCGATGCCGACACCCCTGCGTGCGCAACCGGCGAAGACCGCTCGGTCTTCTATCCCGCCAACCTCGCCGGCAGCTCCGATCCGATCCTCGCGGGCGGCGTCATCGCCGTCAGCGCAACGGATCAGTGGGACGACTTTCAGGTCCACCAGTGCGAGGACCTGCAAGCCTACGCCATCTGGGGCAGTAACCGGGGACCCGAGGTCTCGTTGTCCGCGCCCGGGACCGACATCCTGTCCCTGACCAACTACGGCGGCTACGCGTGCTACTTCGGAACGTCGATGTCGGCGCCGCTCGTCGCCGGCGCGGCGGCTCTGCTCCTTGCGAGGTATCCGGACGCGACACCCGCCGAGATCAAGCGCTGGCTCCAGGAGGGCGCCGACTATCTCGGCAGCGATCCGACGGGTCGGGACGACCGCTACGGGCACGGGCGCCTGAACCTCGCAGGTGCGTTCGAAGCCGCGGCGGCCGATCGGGGATCGTCGCAGGAATGAATCGCGGACGGCCGCTTACGCCGCGGGTAGCCGCGCGAGAGCCGCGCGGCGACGAGGAGCCACAGCAGCGCGAGGCCCAAGTTCACGCACGCGAATTCGCGCGCCCCGAAACCGAGCGCGTGCACGCCTGTGTAGACGATGCCGGCTTGAAGCACGTCGCCGAAGCGCCAGAAGAAGGCGTCGATCGCCGTCTTGCCTTCGTATTTCGCCCCCGGCGCGAGCGGCAGATAGAGCGAGTGCCGCACGGTATTCGTCAGCGAATAGTTCACGCCGTTCTCGACGGTCTTCACGATCTTCAGGATCGCGAAGACCGGCACGAACGCAGCGAGCGCATAGCCGACGACCGCGAGGAGCGGCCCGACGAGCACGGCTCCCGCGACGCCGACCCAGCGGAAGATGCGCCCGACGAGCAAGAGCTGCGTCGCGACCGCAAGGGTATTCACCGCGAAATAGAAGCTCGCGTAGAACGCGCCGATGACGGCGCCGCGGTCGAGCCCGGAGTCGAGCGCGACCGCCCGGTCGGCATACGCTACGACGTGCTTCGAAAGCAGGTACTCGCCGGTCGTATTCACGCAATTGAGCAGCACGACGAGGACCGCGAGCCCGCGCAGATAGCGATCGTTCAGCACGAGCGAGAGGCCCGCGCGAACGGACGCGACGGATTCGGCGTCCCTCGCTCGGAAGGTCTCGGGCACCGCACGCCGGCTCCACTCCATCAGCGGCAGCGTCAAGGCGAGCAGCCCCGCGCAGACCAGCATCAGCGGCCAGACGCCGAGGACCGGATAGAGGACGCGAAAGAGGAGCGGCCCTGCAAAGCCGCCGAGCACCGCTCCGCCTGCGATGACCGGAAATACCCGCTCGCCGCTCTCGACGTCGAAGGCGTCTGCGGCATGCGCCCAGAACTGAGCGACGATCACGACGCCGAACACGCCGACCCATACGTAATAGGCGACGGCAACGTCGGCACCGGCTCGACCCAGCAGGCAGAACAGGACCAGATTCGCGGCGAAGAAGGCAGTGATCGCACGCACGAGCTTGCGGCGGCCCACGTGCTTTGCGACGGCTCCGTACAGGGGGACCGCCACCAGCAGCACCAGCGCAACGACGGCCTGCGCGATGCTCTTGATCTCCGGCGAGCCTTCGGTCAAGAGCAGGGGTTCGCGCAGCGTCTTCAGCACGTAGTAGCAGACGAGCAGAACGAGCGCGTGCACGAAGAAGAGCGCGACGCTCGCCGCCTCCGTCGCCCGCGTCGATTCGACGCCGCGCAGGAACGAGGCCGCCCGGAGCCGACTGATGCTTCGCTCCGGCGCGGCCGCTCCGAATGGTGCCGCCTCACGTCCCACGTGCGCCGCTCACACGACCGGCAGGTCTCGCAGAGCCAAGACGCTGTGCACGAGCGCGGGCGTGATCGTGACGAAGATCAGCACTTCGACGACCCAGAAGTAATCGCGTTCGCCCTTGCCGAGCTTCTTTCTGATGATGTTCATCGTCGTTTCCTCTGTGGCGTTTCCCGGAGACTCGACGAGGTCTTTGCACCGCCGTCAGTCGATATAGTGTCGCCATCGGTGCTACCGTCTCACTTTCGAGATCGAGAAAGAGGCGTGGCAGAGAAGGCGGAGTCGTGAAGGCGCCGAGCGAACGCGACGCCGTCGAGGCGCAGACGTCGATCGATCTCGTGCGCAGGATCGGCCGCGGCGACCGCGCCGCGGAACGCGAGATGGTCGAGCGATACGGCCGGGGGCTGCTGTATCTGCTGCGGCGTCGGACGTCGGATCCGGAGCTCGCGAAGGATCTGCGGCAGGAAGCCTACGTGATCGCCATCGAGAAGCTGCGCGCCTCTCCGATCGACGAGCCGGAGCGGCTCGGCGCTTATCTCCGCGGCATCGCGATCAATCTGGTCTCTGCGGCGCAGCGCAAGACGAGACGCCGCGCCACGTCGACCGACCTCGAGTCGATCGACGCGGCGTCCGACGCCCGCCCGGGGCCGGGAGACACGCTGTCGCGCGAGCAGATCGCGGCGAGCGTCCGTGCCCTGCTCGACGAGCTTCCGGTCGACCGCGACCGCGAGGTGCTCATTCGTCTTTACCTGATGGATCAGGATCGTGACCGGATCTGCGACGCGCTCGGCATCGATGCGTCGCATTTCAACCGCGTGCTGTTTCGTGCGAAGCAGCGCTTCAAGGCATTGCTGATGCAGGCGGCGAGGCGTCGAAAACTCGACGTCGTGAGCTGAGAGTTCCCTGGCCCCGAGGACACTAGGTCGTATATGAGCATGACGCGACAGGACATCGAACGGCGGCTCGTCGTCGAGCGCTATCTGCAGGGGAAGCTGACTCCGAGCGAGGAGGCGGCGTTCGAGGAGACGTACCTCGGCGATCCGGACCTCGTGGATCAGATCGAGCTCGCCGAGCGGCTCCGCGAAGGGCTCGGGGAGCTCGCGCTCGCGGGCGAGCTGCCGAGGTCACGGCCCCGCCGTCGGCTCGCGTTTCTGGCCTCGGCGCCCTACGCGGCCGCCGCGTCCGTGCTCCTTGCCGCGTCGCTGCTCCTTTCCACCGTGCTTTACGTGCAGAACGCCGAGCTCAGAGCCCGCGCGAGCGGGGAGATCCCCGCGTTTCGCATCGAGCCGCTCTTCGCGACGCGCGGCGACGGGCACGTGATCGCCCGTCCCGACGAGGGCGAGTGGATCATGCTGATGGTCGATCCCGGAGCATCCGACTACGAAACGTACCGCGTGACGGTGCGTCCTTCGCAGCCGGCCGCGGCACCGCTCGTGCAGACGAGCGGGATCGAGCCGGGCTACGAAGAGACGCTCGCGGTCGGCGTGCCGGGCGCGCGGCTCGTTCCCGGCGACTACGAGGTGATCGTCGAGGGCGACGCGGACGGCGAGTGGCGGCCCGTCACCCGTTTGCCGTTGCACGTCGAGGCCGCGCCGCAGTCGTCCGCGCCGGCTCGGTAAACACGATTCGTCTGCGGCTGCGGAATGCTCGGCTAGGCCGCGTCCGAGCGTGCGACCCGCGTGTAGAACGATCGAGCATGCGAGAGCAGTAGCACGAGAAGCGCGCCGAGCACCACGGGATAGTTGCCGACGACGGCATAGGGTGTCGCGCCGGTGAACCCTTCCACGACGTCCGTCAGCACGCCCGGCTCGAATTGCGGGATCCGCGAAACCACGCGTCCCCGCGGGTCGATCACCGCGGTGATGCCGGTATTCGCGGCGCGCAGCATGTACCTTCCCGCTTCGGCGGCGCGGACCCGCGCGATCTGCAGATGCTGATGCGGACCGATCGAATCGCCGAACCATGCATCGTTGCTGACGTTCACGAGCAACGTCGCGTCAGGCAGATAGTGAAGCTGCTCCGCGCCGAAGACGGCCTCGTAGCAGATCGTGATCGCGAGACGCTCGCCGGCGACGTCGAGCGGCGGCTGCTCGTCCGCGCCGGGTTCCGCATCGATGTACGGAAGGTTCATCAGCCGCAGCCAGTCGCGGACGAAATCCGGCACCGGGAAATACTCGCCGAACGGCACGAGGTGCCGCTTCACGTAGAACTGGCGTGGATCGGTCAGCGCGACGACGGCGTTCTGGAAGTTCTCGATCGAGCCCGTCAGCACGCCGAGGACGACCGAGCCGCCCCGCTCGGCGGCGATGTTCTCGATCCCCGCGAGATAGCCGACGATGTCGTTGTAGAACGTCGGAATCGCCGCCTCGGGCCAGACGATCAGCTCGGCGCCCGCGCTCTGCTCCGTCAGGTTCCGGTAGAGCCGCAGCGTCTCGTTGAAATGCTCCGCAAGCCACTTGAGGTCCTGCGGCACGGCTCCCTGAACGAGCGCGACGGATACCGAGTCGCCCTTCGGCCGCGTGAAGCGCATGCCGTCGACCGCGTACGCGCTCCCCCATAACACCGCGAGCGTGCCGACGGCGATCATCCGCTCGCGCCGTGCGCCGAGCACGATCGCCGCGAGCGCGCCGGACGTGAGCAGCACGGCCCAGCTCATCGCGTGCAATCCGCCGACCGGTGCGAGCGCGAAAAGCCACGATTCGGTCTGGCTGTAGCCCGCGGACAACCAGCCGAAGCCCGTGAAGATCCAGCCCCGCAGCCATTCGGTCAGGACGAAAAGCGCGGGCAGCGCGACGAGCCACGCGGCCGCGCCCGACGTGCGCTCGAGCCACGCGGCGAGAAACCCCGTGATCGCCGGAAAGAGTGCGAGCACCGCGACGAAGAGCCCGGTCATCGTCCACGCGATCACGGGATGCAGCCCACCGTAGACGTGCAGGCTCACGTACACCCAGTGCACGCCGGCGAAGAAGCTCGCGAGCCCGAACAGGAAGCCGAGCCCGAACGCGCGCACCGGCGGCTCACCGCGCCAGACGACGAAGAGCGCCCCATAGCAGAGCGGCGCGACGAAGAAGAGATCGAACGGCGCGAACGCGAGCGGCAAAAGGGCCCCGGCCGCCGCCGCGAGCCCGGCCTTCGCCGCGCGCGGGCCGATCGGCCGCGCTCGATACCGCGTACGCTCGTTCATGAGACGGTTTCGTGCCTGAGCCGGAGGGCGGCCTCGAAGCGCCGCCGTCCTCGGACGGACGCGTCAGCCCGCTTCGCCGTCCTTGAGCCGTGTGACCTCGACGGTCTGAATGCGCCGCCGGTCACCCCTCAGGACGCGGAAGCGGAAGCCGCCGAAGTCGAGATGCTCGCCGCGGCGGGGCAGCCTCCCGAGCTCGTGCATGATCAGCCCGCCGATCGTGTCGTATTCCTCGTCGCTCAGGTTCGACGAGAAGTATTCGTTGAAGTCCTCGATCCGCGTCAGGCCGAGCACATGGAAGCGTCCTTCGCCCTGATCCTGAATCGACTCCGCTTCCTCGGGATCGTGCTCATCGTCGATGTCGCCGACGATCTGCTCGAGCACGTCCTCGATCGTGGCGAGCCCGGACACGCCGCCATACTCGTCGACGACGATCGCCATGTGGTTGTGGCTCTGCCGGAACTCCGTCAGCAGCGTGTTAAGGCGCTTGCTTTCCGGGATGAACACGGCAGGCCTCAAGAGGCTCTCGAGATCGAACGAGCTCGGATCCTTGCCGAAATGCTTCAGCAGATCCTTCGCGAGCAGAATCCCCACGACCTCGTCACGATCCTCGCCGATGACCGGGAACCGCGAGTGCCCCGATTCGACGATCGTCTTCAGCAGCACGTCGATCGGCGCGTCCTTCTCGAGCACGACCATGTGCGAACGAGGCACCATGATGTCGCGCACGTGGGTCTGGGAGACCTCGAGCACCCCCTGCAACATCGCGTACTCGTCCGCCGCCAGCAAACCGCGTTCACGGCTCTCGGCCAGGAACGCCGCGATCTCCTCTCGGCCTTTGAGGTCGTCGCTGCGGTTCTGGAACAGCCGCGACCACCAGCCGGTCAGGCCCGGGGCGTCGTGTGTAGAGGGCAAGTCGTCGGACATCGAACTGATCCGTATATTGGGGTCAGGACCCCGAGCGTTCAAGGGACGCGGCGGCAAATTTTCCGCGCCGAAACGCCGGACTTCCTTCGAAAAACATGCAAAACCCTGCGGCCTCAGGCACCTCGCTCGCTCCGATACGGGTCCTCGAAACCGAAGGCCGCGAGAATCTCCCGTTCCCGATCCTCCATCACACGTGCTGCGGCTTCCTCCTCATGGTCGTATCCCAAGAGGTGCAGCGTGCCGTGCACGACGAGGTGCGCGAGGTGCGCGATGACGGTCTTGCCCTGCTCGGCCGCTTCGCGCTCGACCACGGGCACACAGATCACGAGATCGCCGAGCGGCGTCGGCTCATCGGGCAGCGGCGGGACGTCGTCGACGGGGAAGGCCAGCACGTTCGTGGGGCCGCTCTTCCGGCGATACGTTTCGTTGAGCGCCGCGGATTCGGCCTCGTCGACGAACCGCACGGTGAGCTCGCCGCCGGCGGGCCCGGCCGCGGCCGCGGCCCAGCGGCGGATCGACGCGGTGTCGGGCAGCCACGGGCACGCGACGGCTCGCTGCACCGTGACCGAAAGCCGCGCGCGGCTCATCGCTCGCGGCGGGCCCGGCTACGCGCCTCCGGGGCGCGGGCGGCCTGCTCCTCGCGCATCCGCGCTTCCTCGCGCGCATAGGCCGTGACGATCTTTTGCACGAGCGGATGCCGGACGACGTCGGTCGAGTCGAAATAGATGAACGCGATGCCGGGCACGTCGCGCAGCACGCGTGACGCCTGCTCGAGGCCCGACTCGCGCCCCGGAGGCAGGTCCGTCTGCGTGATGTCGCCGGTCACGACGGCGCGCGAGCCGAAGCCGATCCGCGTCAGGAACATCTTCATCTGCTCGGGCGTCGTGTTCTGCGCCTCGTCGAGGATCACGAACGCCTCGTTCAGCGTGCGGCCGCGCATGAACGCGAGCGGTGCGATCTCGATGACCTGCCGCTCGACGAGGCGGGCGACTCGGTCGAAGCCGAGCATCTCGTAGAGCGCGTCGTACATCGGCCGTAGGTACGGATCGACCTTCTGCGACATGTCGCCGGGCAGAAAACCGAGCCGCTCGCCGGCCTCGACGGCCGGGCGCACGAGCACCATGCGGCGAACCGCGTCGGCGAGCAGCGCCTCGACGCCGGCCGCTACGGCCATGTAGGTCTTGCCGGTCCCCGCCGGTCCGATGCCGAACGTGAGGTCCCGCTCGCGCATCGCCTTCGCGTACTCGGCCTGATGCGCGCCGCGCGCCCGCACGTCGCGCCGCCGCGTATGGATCACGGACTCGTCGCGCGGAGCGCGCCCGCCGGGCCGGTCGTGCTCGACGATCGCGAGGTGCACGCGCTCGGGGTCGAGCTGATCGCGCTCCGTCGCGGCGAACAGGTCCTCGAGCACCGAGCGCGCCTTCTCGACGGCGACCTCGGGGCCCGTGATCTCGAAGCGGTTACCGCGGTTCTTGATCCGCACGCCGAGCCGCTGCTCGATCAGCCGGAGGTGCTCGTCGAGCTGCCCCGCGAGGTTCGCCAACCGGCGGTGATCGTCCGGGACGAGCAGAAGCTCGACGCGGTGCTCGGTTGTCTGCGCGTCAGGCAATGGATCTCAGCGCCGTCCCGGGTTCGAGGCGGCCCCTCAGGGAGTTCGGCAAAGCCTCGGTGATGCGCACGTCGACGAACGTGCCGACGAGCGCAGGGTCGCCCGCAAAGTTGACCCAGCGGTTGTTCTCGGTCCGCCCGGCGATTTCTCGGGCGGATTTCTTCGATGCGCGCTCGACGAGCACGCGCTGCACGGTGCCGACCATCGAGCGGCTGATGGCGGCCGCCTGCGAGTTGATCAGGGCCTGCAACCGTTCGAGGCGGGCTTGCGCGACGTCGCGCGGGACCGGATCCGGCATCGCGGCGGCCGGCGTGCCGGGTCTCGCGCTGAAAATGAAGCTGAACGACTGATCGAAGCCGACGCGGCGGATCAGCTCGAGCGTCTCCTCGAAATCCTGCTCGGTCTCGCCCGGGAAGCCCACGATGAAGTCCGACGAGATCGAGATCCCGGGCCGGGCGCGCTTCAGCTTGTCGATTTTCTCCACGTACTCCGCGGCCGTATGTCCCCGCTTCATCAGCGCGAGCACGCGATCAGAGCCGCTCTGCACCGGAAGATGCAGAAAGCTTGCCAGCTTGTCCACCTCGGCGTACGCGTCGATCAGCGCATCCGTGAACTCGACCGGGTGCGACGTCGTGAAGCGGATCCGCTCGATCCCGTCGATCGCCGCGATGTAGTGGATCAGCGTCGCGAGATCGGCCGTGCGGCCGTCGTGCGTCGGGCCGCGATACGCGTTGACGTTCTGCCCGAGCAGGTTGATCTCCTTGACGCCGAGCTCGGCGAGCCGATAGGCCTCGGCGATCACGTCGTCGAGCGGCCGGCTGATCTCCTCGCCGCGCGTATACGGCACGACGCAGTACGTGCAGTACTTGCTGCAGCCCTCCATGACCGACAGGAACGCGGTGCACGGCGAGCTCTTGGGCTCCGGAATCCGGTCGAACTTCTCGATCTCCGGGAAGCTCACGTCGACGACGTGCGGTCGGCCGGCGCGCACCTGCGTGATCATCTCGGGCAGCCGGTGCAGCGTCTGCGGGCCGAAGACGACGTCCACGAACGGCGCGCGCGCGAGGAGCGCTTCGCCCTCCTGGCTCGCGACGCAGCCGCCGACGCCGATGATCGCGTGCGGGCGGGCGGCCTTGAGCTGCCGCCATCGGCCGAGCAGCGAGAACACCTTCTCCTGTGCCTTCTCGCGGATCGAGCACGTGTTGAGGAGCAGGATATCCGCGTCGTCCGGACGCTCGGCCGGGACGGCGCCGAAATGCTCGGCGAGCACGTCGGCCATCTTGGCCGAGTCGTACTCGTTCATCTGGCACCCGAAGGTTTGAATGAAAAAGCGTTGCGCCAAAGGGCGTCGTCCTTGAATGCGTTGCGTCCGAGAGCGTTAGAGCCTAGCGCGGTGCCGCCGGCAGAAAAAGGTGTTCGGCCAGAAATTGGGGTCAGAGCCCGTTTTTTCCTTCGGAATCCGGGTCACATCGGCCGGCGCCCGAAAGGGCGCTACACCGGGGTTAGCATTTAGTGCCGGCGAAAAACGGGCTCTAACCCCGATTTTCTGACCCCAATTTCGCCGCTCGTGCCGTCAGAACGGGATATCGTCGTCGAAATCCTCGACCGGAGGGCCGGCGGGCGCGGCCGCCGGCTCCTGGGACCTCGCCGGCGCCCCGGCGCCGGGACGGCTGCCGAGCATCTGCATGTCGTTGGCGATGATCTCCGTCGTCCAGCGGTCGTTACCGTCACGATCCTGCCACTTGCGCGTCCGCAGGCGCCCTTCGATGTACACCTGCGAGCCCTTGCGCAGGTACTCGGCAGCGATCTCGGCCAGCCGGCCGAACATCGCGACGTTGTGCCACTCGGTGCGCTCCTGCTGCTCGCCGGTCTCCCGGTCCTTCCAGGACTCGGAGGTCGCGAGGCGAATGTTCGTGACGGCGCTCCCGCTCGGCATGTAGCGCGTCTCGGGATCGGCGCCCAAGTGGCCGATCAGAATGACTTTGTTGACGCCTCTGGCCATCGAAGCTCCTGCCTGGCAACGGGTGGACGGTGGATTCGCGGGGCACGGGGCCCGGACGGCCGCATTGTACGATGTTTTCGGCGAGCGGTTCTCAGCGTCGTTTCCGGCGGGGTCGGGCCGAAATCGGGCCGCCGCAAGAAGTGCCGCCGAGAATCGTGTCAGACACGGTTTTCGGTTTGGCGCGGCCACCGCGGCCCGCGCGGGAGAACAAATCGTGTCAGACACCATCTTCCGGACGGAGCGCTCGGCCGAGGGTTCTCGACGCGAGGGAAATGGTGTCTGACACGATTCTTCTCGATGCAACTTCCGACCGTTCGCCCCGTCGAACCACGCGCCCCCTCCGACGTTTTGCGCCGCCGTTTTGCGGCGTCGTATAGTTTTCGATTCGCCGAAAAGGCGCCAACCACACATGCAGACCATTCAGATCCGCGGAGCGCGGACGCACAACCTCAAGAACGTCGACCTCGATCTGCCGAGGAACCGGCTGATCGTCTTCACCGGGCTCTCGGGCTCCGGCAAATCGTCGCTCGCGTTCGACACGCTCTACGCAGAGGGCCAGCGGCGCTACGTCGAGTCGCTGTCCGCGTACGCGCGGCAGTTCCTGTCGATGATGGACAAGCCCGACGTCGATCACATCGAAGGACTGTCGCCCGCGATCTCGATCGAGCAGAAGTCGACGTCGCACAACCCGCGCTCGACGGTCGGCACGGTCACGGAGATCCACGACTATCTGCGTCTGCTGTTCGCGCGTGCCGGGATTCCCCGTTGTCCCGAGCACGGCACCGTGCTCGAGGCGCAGACCGTCTCACAGATGGTCGATCAGGTCACGGCGCTCCCTGCCGGCACGCGCGTGATGCTGCTCGCACCGATCGTGAAGGGCCGCAAGGGCGAGCACGTCGACGCGATCGAGTCGCTGCGCACGCAAGGCTTCGTCCGCGCGCGCATCGACGGCTCTCTCGTCGAGCTCGACGATCCTCCGAAGCTGAACCCGAAGAAGAAGCACGACATCGAGGTCGTCGTCGATCGGATCCGCGTGCGGGACGACCTCGCGCTCAGGCTCGCCGAGTCGTTCGAGACCGCGCTCGCGCTCGGCGACGGCGTCGCGCAGGTCGCGTTCCTCGCCGAAGAGCGCGAGCCGCTCGTCTTCTCGAACAAGTTCGCGTGCCCGATCTGCGGCTACAGCATCCCGGAGCTCGAGCCGCGGCTCTTCTCGTTCAACAACCCGATCGGAGCGTGCCCCGACTGCGACGGGCTCGGTGCGCGGCGCTTCTTCGACGTCGACCGCATCGTGCGCCATCCGAGCCTGTCGCTCGCCGGCGGCGCGATCCGCGGCTGGGACCGGCGCAATCCGTACTACTTCCAGATGATCACGTCGCTCGCGGCGCATTACGGCTTCGACGTCGAGCAGCCGTTCGAGACGTTACCCGAGCCGGTCCGCAAGGTCCTGCTCGAAGGTAGCGGCGACGAGGAGATCGTCTTCGTCTTCAAGAACGAGCGCGGCGGCGAGTATCGCACCCGCCATCGCTTCGAAGGCGTGATCCCCAACATGGAGCGGCGCTACCAGGAGACCGAGTCGAGCGCGGTCCGCGAGGAGCTCGCGAAGTACCAGAGCGTGCAGACGTGCCCGAGCTGCGGCGGCACTCGCCTGAACCGCGCGGCAAGGAACGTGTTCGTCGCGGACAAAACTTTGCCCGAGATCAGCGCGCTCTCCGTCGCGGACGCGCTCGAGCTCTTCACGAACCTCGAGATCGGCGGCTGGCGCGGCGAGGTCGCGCAGAAGATCGTCGCCGAGATCACGAACCGGATCCGGTTCCTCGTCGACGTCGGGCTCGGCTACCTGACGCTCGACCGAAGCGCCGATACGCTCTCGGGCGGCGAGGCTCAGCGCATTCGGCTCGCGAGCCAGATCGGCTCGGGGCTCGTCGGCGTGATGTACATCCTCGACGAGCCGTCGATCGGGCTCCATCAGCGCGACCACGAGCGGCTCCTGAACACGCTGATCCACCTGCGCGACCTCGGCAACACCGTGATCGTGGTCGAGCACGACCGCGAGACGATCCTCGCCGCCGACCACGTCGTCGACCTCGGGCCCGGCGCGGGCGCGCACGGCGGCCAGGTCGTGGCTCAAGGCACGCCCGCCGAGATCTGCGCGAACCCTGCATCGCTGACGGGCCAGTACCTGTCCGGCCGCCGCCGGATCCCGGTGCCGGCCGAGCGCCGGCCGTTCGATCCGAACATCGTGATCCGCGTGCGCGGCGCGTCCGGCAACAACCTGAAGAGCATCGACGTCGAGTTCCCGATCGGGCTCCTGACGTGCGTCACCGGCGTCTCGGGCTCGGGCAAGAGCACGCTCGTCAACGACACGCTGTACAAGACGGCCGCGGAGCGCATAAACAAGTCGAGCCAAGATCCCGCGCCCGTCGTCGCCGTCGAAGGGCTCGAGCACATCGACCGCGTGATCGACATTTCCCAGGCCCCGATCGGCAGGACGCCGCGCTCGAACCCGGCGACCTACACCGGGCTCTTCACGCCGATCCGGGAGCTCTTCGCGGCGACGCAGGAAGCGCGCTCGCGCGGCTACTCGCCGGGCCGCTTCAGCTTCAACGTCCGGGGCGGACGCTGCGAGGCCTGCCAGGGCGACGGCGTGATCAAGGTCGAGATGCACTTCCTGCCGGACGTGTTCGTGCCGTGCGACACGTGCCACGGCCGCCGTTACAACCGCGAGACGCTCGACATCCGCTACAAGGGCAAGAACATCCACGACGTCCTCGAGATGACCGTCGAGGAGGCGCTCGCGTTCTTCAGGAACGTGCCGCAGATCGCGACGAAGCTCGAGACCCTGATGGCCGTCGGGCTCTCGTACGTGAAGCTCGGCCAGAACGCGACGACGCTCTCGGGCGGCGAGGCGCAGCGCGTGAAGCTCGCGAAGGAGCTCTCGAAGCGCAGCACGGGCTCGACGCTCTACGTGCTCGACGAGCCGACGACGGGGCTCCACTTTCAGGACATCGCGCAGCTGCTCGACGTGCTCTACCAGTTGCGCGACCAGGGCAATACGATAGTCGTCATCGAGCACAACCTGGACGTGATCAAGACCGCGGACTGGATCATCGATCTGGGGCCCGAAGGGGGCTCGGGCGGCGGCGAGGTCATCGCGACGGGCCCGCCCGAAGCGGTCGCACGAGTGGAGCGCTCGCACACCGGGCGCTGGCTCAGGACCGTGCTCGAGCCGGAGAGAGCCGAGCGGCGCACCGGCACGAAGGACGAGACCCGGCAGCGGCCGCGGGCATCGAGCCGGGCGAAAGCGGAGGCGTAACGAAAAAAGCACTCGGAGGGGAAGTCATGGCAAAGAACGCGTGGCAGGGACTCGCGCTGTCGATGCTTTGGCTGGCGCTGCCGTTCGCGGCGAACGCACAGGGCGCCGCGGCGGTGCTCGGGCCTACGGCGGACGCGCTCAAGATCGCCGACGTCACGACGGTGAGGGTCGTCGCGGCGGGCTCGGGTTACGAGAAGGGGAACCCGCAGCCGATCGTACCGGACCGGGAGGCCCTCGCCGCGGCGGGCCGCGCAACCGCCGATCCCTCTTCGCCGATGTACGTGCCGCCGCCGGCCGACAGGCGCCGCAGCTACTACCGGATCGTGAGCCACGTGGAGGAGATCGACCTCGCCGCCGAGTCGCTCGAGATCGAGGAGGTCCGCGCCGAATCGTCGGCGCCGAACGCGGCGCGCACACCCGCGAGCACGACGACGGTCGACGCGAGCGCCGACTGGTCGGAGCGTCACCGCTACTGGCTCACGCCGCACGGGTTCGTCAGAGGCGCCCTCGCGCGTAACGCATCGGTCGGCACGGAGACGGTGGCCGGCACCGAATATCGCGTCGTCAGCTTCACCGTCGACGGCCACGAGGTGCGCGGCTACGTCGACCCGGAGGACAAGCTCGTCCGCGTCAGGACGACCGTTGCGAGCGAAGACGGCGAGGCGACCGACGTGATCGAAAGCTTCTTCGACTGGAAGGATCAGGGCGGACTCGCGTTCCCGTCGATCCTGATCCGCAAGGAGAATGACGAGCTCGCCGAGGTGCTCGTCGTGCAGTCCGTCGACACCGGGACGACGGCCGGCTGAGCTCGCCCGGTCGGAGCGGCGGCCGAGCCGCGCTCCGACCGGAGCGCCGTCACGGCGCGATGCGAACCCCGCTCAACGGACGGATCCCGACCCGATGGCGGATCTCGTCCAGGAACGGCCGGCTGACCTCACGCGCCTTCTCCGCACCCTCGCGCAGGATCCGCTCGACGTGCTCGGGCGATGCGATCAGCCGCTCGTACTCGGCGCGGGCGTCGGCGAGGTGCCCGTCGATGTACTCGAACAGGATCTGCTTCATCTCGCCCCAGCCGATCCCTTCGGCGTAGCGCTGCCGGATCGCGGCCGTCTCCGCAGGCGTCGCGAACGCGCGGTAGATCGCGAAGAGGGAGCTCTCGTCCGGGTTCTTCGGCTCGCCCGGCGCCTGCGAGTTGGTCTTGATCCGCATGATGAGCTTCCGTAGCTGCTCGCGCGGCGCGAAGAGCGGGATCGTGTTGCCATAGCTCTTCGACATCTTGCGGCCGTCGAGGCCCGGCAGGATCGCCGTATGCTCCGCGACGACGGCCTCGGGGAGCACGAACGTCTCCCCGTAGTGATGGTTGAAGCGGCCCGCGATGTCCCGCGCCATCTCGACGTGCTGAATCTGATCGCTGCCGACCGGCACCTTGTTCGTCTTGAACATCAGGATGTCCGCGGCCATCAGGATCGGATAGCAGAAGAGCCCCATCGTGACGCCCTTGTCGGGATCACGGTCCCCGCTCGCCTCGTTCTCGGCCACGGCCGCCTTGTACGCGTGGGCGCGGTTCATCAGGCCCTTCGCCGTCAGGCACGTCAGGATCCAGTTGAGCTCGAGGATCTCCGGAATGTCGGACTGCCGGTAGAACACGACCTTGTCCGGGTTCAGGCCGCACGCGAGCCAGGCCGCCGCAATCTCGAGCGTCGACGGTGCGACCCGCTCGGGATCCCTGCCTTTGACGAGCGAGTGGTAATCGGCAAGGAACAGGAACGAGCGCGTGTTCGGGTTCTCGCTCGCCGCGATCGCCGGCCGAATCGCGCCGACGTAATTACCGATATGCGGGGCGCCGGTCGTCGTGATGCCCGTCAGTACCGTTTCCATCCTCGAGATCCTCTTCGTCTCCGCCGGCCGAACGGGTTGCAAACGCCGACTGCGTAAAGGGCCGGCCGGGGTCGCTGCCGCCGGGCGCCGTGAGACCCGCCGACGCACCGCAGAACGACGGCGGCCCGTGCCCGCGGCCGCGGGACCGGCATAGTGACGAGCACGCGCGGCGAAGGCAAGCCGCGCCACCGCCGCGGCAGCGGGCGCTATCATGTGTATTCCCCCTCGAGGAGCGCGGCCCGATGCCCATCGCGACGGACGACGACCTGCGATTGCCGTATAGGGACCACCTCGACACGTGGTCGCGGCGCGTCGAGCAGGCACTCGGCGCCGCCGGGCTCGACGCGCTCTGCGTGTTCGCGGGCCCCGAGCGCTTCCCCGCGCGCGACGACGTGCCGTACCCGTTCCGGATCGAGCCGTACTTCAAGGCGTTCGTGCCGCTCGTCGACGCCGCGGGCTCGGTCCTCGCGCTCGCGCCCGGGCAGCGTCCGCGGCTGATCTACCTTCAGCCCGACGACTACTGGTACGCGCCGCCGAAGGACCCGGAAGGCTTCTGGACCGACTTCGTCGACGTGCGGATCGCGCGCGACGCCGCCCAGGTCCTCCAAATCCTTCGCGACCTGCCGCGGCGCACCGGCGCGATCGGCGAGCCGGGCGCGGCCGCGGATCGCTTCGCGTCGGTCGACGATCCGGCCGTGCTCCGCGCGCTCGATTTCCATCGCGCGTACAAGACGCCGTACGAGGTGACGTGCCTCGAGCGCGCGTCCGCGCTCGCGGTCAGGGGGCATCGCGCGGCGGCAGAGGCGTTCGCCGCGGACACGTCCGAGTTCGACCTGCACCAGCGCTACTGCGACGCCGCCGGGCAGCGCGAGAGCGAGCTGCCGTACAACGCGATCGTGGCGGTCGATCGGCACGCGGCCGTGCTGCACTACCAGCGCCTCGATCGCACGCCGCCCGAGCGCGGCGCAACGTTGCTGATCGACGCAGGCGCGTCGTTCCTGGGCTACGGCTCCGATATCACTCGGACGACGGTCCGGCATGCCGCAGAGTTCGCCGCGCTCCGCGACTCGATCGACGCGATGCAGCAGACGCTGTGCCGGGAGCTCCGAGCCGGAGTCGACTTCGTCGCGCTCAACGAGCGGGCGCACGAGCTCCTCGCGGGCGTGCTCGTCGACCACGGCATCGTGCGCTGCAGCGCCGCCGAGGCGCTCGAGCACGGCGTCACGCGGACGTTCCTGCCCCACGGCCTCGGCCACCTCGTCGGCCTCCAGGTGCACGATGCCGGCGGCCGGCAGGTCTCGCCGGACGGCGAGGAGCGTCCGCCGCCCGGCGAGCATCCGTACTTGAGGCTCACGCGCACCGTCGAGCCCGGCTTCGTCGTCACGATCGAGCCCGGCGTCTACTTTATTCCGGCGCTTTTGCGCACAATGGCGGCGCCGAACCGGGCGCGCGTCGACTGGGACGCGGTCGAGCGGCTCCTGCCCTACGGCGGGATCCGCATCGAGGACGACGTGCTCGTCGAGCCCGACGGAATCAGGAATCTGACGCGCGAGGCGTTCGCGGCCGCCGAGCCGTGAGAAGAAAAATCGGGTCAGACACCATTTTTCCCGCGACGGCGTCGAATACCCTCGGGCACGGTCATCGGAAAAATGGTGTCTGACACAATTGTTTCCGCGCGAATACGAGAAGGGATCACGGAATGTCGCATCGAACGAGGGATCTGCCGCCGCTCACGGGCATCAGCCACACGATCCGGGAGCTGCGCTACCACGAGATCGCACGCCAGGCGCTCGGCATCGTCCTGATCCTCGTGTTCGCGCTCGCGGCCGAGCCGACGACGTGGTCGGCCGCGGTCGGCTTGAGCCTGGCGGTCGTCGGCACCGCGGTCCGACTCTACGCGAGCGGCTTCATCGTGAAGAACCACGAGCTCGCGCGGCACGGGCCGTACGCGCTCGTCCGCCATCCGCTCTACACCGGCAATATCCTCGTGCTCGCCGGGTTCGCGATCGCGAGCTGGCAATGGTGGGCGCCGCTCGTCGCGCTCGCGTTCTTCTGGTTCTACTATCCGACGGCGATCGAGTACGAGGACCGGAAGCTCAAGCGGATCTTCGGCGCGGAGTGGGAGGAGTGGGCGCGCGTGACGCCCGCGCTCGTGCCGACGTTCAAGAACGTGAGCCGGATGTCCGGGGGCGAGTGGTCGCTGCAGAAAAGCTTCGGCAAGAACGGCGAAGCGGCCATCGCCGTGTACATCCTGATTTGCATGTATCTCGCCGCACGCCCCGTGCTGTGACGGGGCCCGAAAGCGGCAGCCGCCCGACAGGGGCCCCACTCGCCGCGCCGGACACAGCGCAAGGCGCGGAGCTCGAAGCGTTCGTCGAGCAGGCGCTCGCGCGCGGCACGGGCCGTCTCCTCGGCCGCGGCTATCAGGCGAGCGTCTACCTGCTCGAAGCCCCGATCGGCCGCGTCGTCGTGAAGAAGGCGCACGAGTCGCCGCTCGTTCGCCGTATTGCGCTCGGCGCTTTGCGGCGCGAGGCCGCCGTGTACGAGCGGCTGCGCGGCGTGCCGGGCGTGCCGCGATCGTACGGGCTGGTTGGCGGTCACCTCGTGCTCGAGCACATCGACGGACCGTCGCTGCGCCGGCACGACAAGCAGCTCGAGGACCGCGAACGCTTCTTCGCGCGGCTCCTCGAAACGCTCGACGCGATGCACGCGGCCGGCGTCGCGCATGGCGACCTGAAGCGCAAGGACAACGTGCTCGTCGGCCCCGGTGAGCGGCCGTATGTGATCGACTTCGGCATCGCGTGGTGCGTCGGCCCGGACTCGCCGCGCTGGCGCCGGCGCGTGTTCGACGTGCTGTGCCAGATGGACTACAACTCGTGGCTGAAGCTCAAGTATCGGCGCCGGTTCGAGGACGCGGAGAACGTTTCCCCCGAGGACGCGGCACGCTATCGGCCGCTGCTGCTCGAGCGCGCGGCGAGGGCCGTGCGTATCCCGTGGCAGAAAATCACGCTGCGGCGGCTCCGCAAGCGCCGCAGAGCGCGCCGCGCGTGAGCACTCGAACGCGAAGACAATGAACGTATTGCTCGATCTCGACGGGACGTTGACGAACCCCGAGCAGGGGATCGTCGCGTGCATCCGGCATGCGCTCGACGTTCTCGAGCGAACGGTGTCGGCGGACGTCGACCTCACACGCTACATCGGGCCTCCGCTCGCCGATGCGTTCCGCGAAATTCTCGCGACGAACGATCGCGCGGAGATCGAAGCGGCCGTCGCGGCCTACCGCGCACGGTTCGGAACGATCGGGCTCTTCGAGAACGAGCTCTACGCAGGCATTCCGGAAGCCCTCGAGGCGCTGACCGCTCGCAACGCGCGCCTCTTCCTCGCGACGTCGAAGCCGCGCGTGTACGCCGTGCGGATCGTCGAGCATTTCGGGCTCGCAAAGTTCTTTACCGGCCTTTATGGCAGCGAGCTCGACGGGACACGCACGGACAAGGGGGAGCTGATCGCGCACATCCTCGCCACCGAGCGCCTCGAGCCAGCGGACACCGTGATGATCGGCGATCGAAAACACGACGTGATCGGCGCGCTCCGGAACCGCGTTCGCCCGCTCGGGGCGCTGTGGGGATTCGGCACGCTCGAGGAGCTGCGAGCCGCGGGCGCGGCGGGCTTTCTCGAGAAGCCGACGGACCTCGGCCGGATCGGGCTCGACACGGAATCGGCCGCAGACGTCACACGGACGCGTGACGCGTGAATCCGGCGTGAGGCCGGCACGGATCGGGGCAGCTCAATGATCAAGACGCCGTCTCACGAAACCTGCCCTTTCTGCGAGTACCTCTCGGGCGCCGCCCGCTGCGTATTCGTGACGCGCGGCCCGCTCCTGTCGTCATTCCTGAACCGCACGCAGTTCGAGCGCGGCGCGTTGCTGCTCGTGCCGCGCTACGAGACGAGCGTGCCGTGGCAGCGTTTTCACTCGAGCGACTTCCCGCATACGCCGATCGACGAGCTCGAGGCGCTCGCGGTCCGGATTCGAAGCGCGTTGTGAGCACGTCGGGGCGACAGGAACGGGATTCGGCAACACGATGACTCCGGTCGATCAGAATTTCTTCGCGTATCTCCACCACCGTCTCGTCGAGCGCGCCGACGACGAGCTGCTCGCGACGAGCGACGGCACTTCGTTCACGTACGGCGACATCGATCGAATGTCGGCGCGGATCGCGGCGTGCCTTCGGGATGCCGGTGTCGACGTCGGCGACCGCGTCTCGGTTCAGGCCGAGAAATCGCCGCAAAGCCTCTGCCTCTATCTCGCGTGCCTCCGCGCGGGTTTCGTCTTCCACCCGATCAATCCTGCGTACAAGTCGAACGAGCTCGAGACGCTGCTCAGGCATGCCGAGCCGAGCGCCGTCGTCTGCGACCCGTGCAACGAGCGCGCCGTCGCTGCGCTCGCGGCGGCGGCCGGAGCGCGCGTCGTGCTGACGCTCGGCGCCGACGGCTGCGGCTCTCTGATCGACCGCGCCGCGGGCGCGAGCGAGCGCTTCGCGACGGTCCGCCGCTCGAGCGACGATCCCGCCGCGCTCCTTTACACGTCGGGCACGACCGGATCGCCGAAGGGCATCTTGCTCTCGCACGGGAATCTTCAGAGCAACGCCGAGGCGCTGACGTCGGCATGGGGATTCACGGCCCGTGATCGCCTGCTGCACGCGCTGCCGATCCACCACGTGCACGGGCTCTTCATCTCGCTCGGATGCGTGCTCTCGAGCGGCGCGAGCATGACGTGGCTGCCGCGCTTCACGGTCGACGACGTGCTGGGTCATCTCCCCGGCTGCACCGTGATGATGGGCGTGCCGACCTACTACACGCGCCTCCTCGCCGCGTCCGAGTTCTCGGCCGACCTCGTCCGCGGCGTCCGGCTCTTCGTGTCGGGCTCGGCGCCGCTCCTCCCCGAGACGTTCGCCGAGTTCGAGCGGCGCACGGGACAGCGCATCCTCGAGCGCTACGGCATGACCGAGACGAACGTGATCGCGTCGAATCCGCTCCACGGAAATCGCAAGCCCGGGACAGTCGGCTTGCCGCTGCCCGGCGTCGACGTGCGGATCGTCGACGATCACGGCACGGCGCTCGCGGTCGGCGAGGTCGGGCACATCGAGGTCCGCGGCCCGAACGTCTTCAAGGGCTACTGGAGGCGCGACGCCGCGGGCGACTTCACCGCCGACGGCTTTTTCAAGACCGGCGATCTCGGCGTGATCGACGACGACGGCTATCTCTCGATCGTCGGCCGCGGCAAGGATCTCGTGATCACCGGCGGCCTCAACGTTTATCCGCGTGACGTCGAGACCGTGATCGACGAACTGCCCGGCGTCGTCGAATCCGCCGTGATCGGCGTGCCGCATCCCGACTTCGGCGAAGGCGTCGTCGCGGTCGTCGTCCGCGAGCGCGGATCGGTCTCGTCGGAAGCCGAGATCATCGCAGCGTGCAAGGCGCGGCTCGCCGACTACAAGGTCCCGAAGCGGATCGTGTTCGCCGACGAGTTGCCGCGGAACGTCATGGGCAAGGTCCAGAAGAACGTGCTGCGTGAAGCGCACGCGCGCCTCTTCGTCGAGGCGTGACGGACCGTCCTCGAGCAGAAAAGGCGACGCGGCTCGAATGCCGCGTCGCCTACGCTATCGGAGCCGAGTCAAACGGTGTGGCCGCGTTTTCTCAGGGAAGGGCTCGGCCCCTCCCCGAGGCGGAGGGCTTACGCCGACTCCCCGCTCCGCGCCGGCTGATCGAGCAGCTGCACGATCGCCATCGGCGCCGAGTCACCGGGCCTGAAGCCCATCTTGAGGATCCTGAGATAGCCGCCCGGGCGGTCCTTGAAGCGCGGGCCAAGCTCGTTGAAGAGCTTCCCGACCGCGGCCTCGTCACGCAGCCGACTGAACGCGAGACGGCGACGGCTCACGCCGTCCTCCTTCGCGAGCGTGATGAGCGGCTCGACGACGCGCCGCAACTCCTTCGCCTTCGGCAGCGTCGTCCTGATCGTCTCGTGCGTCAGCAGGGACGCCGCCATGTTGCGGTACATCGCCTTGCGATGCGCCGAGTTCCGGCCGAGCTTGCGGCCCGACTTACGATGACGCATGGCTCAAACCCTCAATACGTCAGCGACGAGGACTGCTCCTCGTTCCTGAGCTGCGGAGGCGGCCAGTTCTCGATGCGCATGCCGAGCGTGAGCCCGTGGGCCTCGAGCACCTCCTTGATCTCGGTCAGCGACTTCTTGCCGAGGTTCGGCGTCCGCAGCAGCTCGACCTCGGTCCTCTGGACCAGGTCGCCGATGTAGTTGATGTTCTCGGCCTTCAGGCAGTTCGCCGAGCGCACCGTGAGCTCGAGCTCGTCGACCGGACGGAGCAGGATCGGATCGATCTGGGCCTCCATCCTGCCGTAGCCGGTCTCCTCCTCGCCCTGCAGATCGACGAAGACGTCGAGCTGATTCTTGAGAATCGTGCCGGCGCGGCGAATCGCCTCCTCGGCGTCGATCGTGCCGTTCGTCTCGATGTCGATGATCAGCTTGTCGAGGTCCGTGCGCTGCTCGACGCGGGCGCGCTCGACGGTGTACGTGACGCGGCGAACCGGGCTGAAGGACGCATCGAGCTGCAGGCGCCCGATCGGGCGCGACTGCTCCTCGAACGATGCGACCTGCGACGCCGGCCTGTAACCCCGGCCGCGCACAACCTTGAGATAAGCGCGAAGCTCGCCCGACTGCGTCAGGTTCGCGATCACGAGATCCGGATTCACGATCTCGATGTCGTGGTCGGCCTGGATGTCGCCGGCGGTGACGGGGCCCGGGCCCTTCTTCGCGAGCGTGAGCTCCGCCTCGTCACGCGCATGCATCTTGATCGCGACCTGCTTCAGGTTCAGCAGGATGTCGACGACGTCCTCCTGGACGCCTTCGATGCTCGTGTACTCGTGCAGCACGCCGTCGATCTCGGCCTCGACGATCGCGCAGCCCGGCATCGACGAGAGGAGCACGCGCCTCAACGCGTTGCCGAGCGTGTGGCCGAAGCCGCGCTCGAAAGGCTCGACCGTCACACGGGCCCGATTCGGCCCGAGCGGCTGCACCTTGACCGCGCGAGGCTTCAAGAACTCCGTGGCTGATTCCTGCATTCGTAATTCCTCGCTTACTTGGAGTACAGCTCGACCACCAGGTTCTCGTTGATGTCCGGAAGGATCTCGTCTCGTTCCGGAAGAGCCTTCAGTACTCCCTGCATCTTTTCGCCGTCGACCTCGACCCACTCCGGGAAGCCGACCTGGCTTGCGATCTCGAGCGCAGCCTTGATGCGCGTCTGCGACTTCGCGCGGTCACGCACCGAAATCTTGTCGCCGGCCTTGACCTGGTACGACGGAATGTTGACGACCTTGTCGTTCACGGCGATGCCGCGATGCGCGACGAGCTGACGCGCCTCCGCGCGTGTCGACGCGAAGCCCATGCGGTAGACGACGTTGTCGAGCCGCGCCTCGAGCATTCTGAGCAGGTTCTCGCCCGTCGAGCCTTTGACCTTAGAGGCCTTCTTGTAGTAGTTGCGGAACTGCCGCTCGAGCACGCCGTACATCCTGCGCAGCTTCTGCTTCTCGCGCAGCTGCAGACCGTAGTCCGACAGCCGCCCGCGACGCTGCCCCTGGCCGCCCGGCGGCACCTCGAGCTTGCACTTGCTCTCGAGCGGTTTGACACCGCTCTTCAGAAACAGGTCCGTGCCCTCACGACGGGCCAGCTTGCACGTAGGTCCTCTGTATCTCGCCATATCGCTATACTCGACGTCGCTTCGGCGGCCGGCAGCCGTTGTGCGGAATCGGCGTGACGTCCTCGATCTGAGTGATTCTGAAACCGACCGCGTTCAGTGCGCGAACCGCGGATTCCCTGCCCGGTCCCGGCCCCTTCACGCGCACCTCGAGGTTCTTCACGCCGAAGTCCTTGGCGGCGTTGCCTGCCCGTTCGGCGGCCACCTGCGCCGCGAACGGCGTGCTCTTACGCGAGCCCTTGAAGCCGCACCCGCCGGCCGTCGCCCAGGTGAGCGCGTTCCCCTGACGATCCGTGATCGTCACGATCGTGTTGTTGAACGACGCATGGATGTGCGCGACGGCATCGAGAATCTGACGCTTGACCTTCTTTCTGACGCGCGAGGTCGAGGTCGGCTGTTTCGCCATACTTGCTCCTGAAAACTACTTCTTGATCGGCCGGCGCGGTCCCTTGCGAGTGCGGGCATTCGTTCGCGTGCGCTGACCGCGCACGGGCAGCCCACGCCGATGACGGATGCCGCGGTAGCAGCCGAGGTCCATCAGCCGCTTGATGTTCATCGCCGTCTCGCGGCGCAGATCGCCCTCGACCGGGAACTTCGCGATCATGTCGCGCAGCTTCGCGATCTCCGGCTCCGTCAAATCCTTGACCTTCGTCGACGGATCGATTCCCGCCGCCTGGCACGCGAGCAGCGCGCGGCTGCGGCCGATGCCGTGGATGTGCGTGAGCGCGATCGAGATGTGCTTGTTGATCGGGATATTGATTCCCGCGATACGTGCCATCGTTCGACCCTCAACCCTGACGCTGCTTGTGGCGAGGATCCGAGCAGATCACCCGCACGACGCCCTTGCGTCGAATGATCTTGCAGTTTCGGCAGATCCGCCGCACCGAAGCTCTTACTTTCATCGCTCCAAACTCCCGGCCCACTTTCCGGCCGCACTGAGGCTCATCCCGCCTTCGGCCCGTAGCCCCTCAGGTTCGCTTTCTTCAACAGCCCCTCGTACTGGTGCGTCATCATGTGCGCCTGAAGCTGCGCCATGAAGTCCATCGTGACGACCACGATGATCAGGAGCGAGGTGCCGCCGAAGTAGAACTGCACGCCAAACTCGAGGATCAGGAACTCCGGCAGGAGACACACCGCCGTGATGTAGATCGCACCCCAGAAAGTCAGCCGTGTCAGTACCTTGTCGATGTACTCGGCCGTTTGCTGCCCCGGCCGAATGCCCGGGATGAACGCTCCCGAGCGCTTCAGATTGTCCGCCGTCTCGCGCGCGTTGAACACGAGCGCGGTGTAGAAGAAGCAGAAAAAGATGATCAGCGTGCCGTACAGCAGAATGTAGATCGGCTGTCCGGGCGACATGCTGGCCGCGAGCCGCTGCAGCCACGGCTGACTCGTGCCGAACCAGGTCGCGATCGTCGCCGGGAACAGGATCAGGCTCGACGCGAAGATCGGCGGGATCACGCCCGACATGTTGATCTTGAACGGCAGATGGCTCGTCTGCCCCGCGTACATCCGCCGCCCCTGCTGGCGCTTCGCGTAGTTCACGGTGATCCGCCGCTGCGCGCGCTCCATGAACACGACGAATGCCGTCACGCCGAGCATCAGGATCCCGAGAACGAACGGCAGCGCCTGATTCATCGCGCCCGTGCTGACGAGCTCGAGCGTGCTCGTGATCGCCGACGGGAGCCCCGAGACGATGCTCGCGAGGATGAGCATCGAGATGCCGTTGCCGACCCCGCGCTCCGTGATCTGCTCGCCGAGCCACATCAGGAACATCGTGCCGGTCACGAGCGTGATCGCCGCAGTCATCACGAACCCGGTCCCCGGATTCAGGACCACCTGCTGGTTCTGCAGCGCCGTGGCCGCCGCGATCGACTGGAACGTCGACAGCAGCACGGTCCCGTAGCGCGTGTACTGCGTGATCTTGCGCCGTCCGGCTTCGCCCTCCTTGCGCAGCTGCTGCAGCGTCGGCACGACGTGCGTCGCCATCTGCAGGATGATCGACGCGGAGATGTACGGCATGATCCCGAGCGCGAAGATCGACAGGCGCTCGAGAGCGCCGCCCGAGAACATGTTGAACATCTGCAGGATCGTGCCGGACTGCTCCTGGAAGAGCTGCTGCATCGCGACGGGGTCGACGCCCGGCACCGGAATGAACGTGCCGATGCGGTAGACGACGAGCGCGCCGATCAGGAACAGCAGGCGCTGCCGCAGATCCGCAAAGCGGGTCGCGTCGCCCAAAAGGCCTGCAGAAACTGCTGCGCCTGGCTTGGCCATCTCGTTCGTTCCGTCGTTAGGGCGTGGGAAGCGCTACTCGACGCTGCCTCCCGCCGCCTCGATGATTGCCCTTGCGCCGCGCGTCACGGGCACGCCGACGACCTTGACCGGCCGCTCGAGCGTGCCGGAGGCGATGATCTTCACGCGCTCCACGCGCTGCGGCACGATCCCCGCCGCCTTGAGCGCGTCGAGCGTGACGTCGCCGTCGATTCGCGCGAGCTCGTGCACACGGACCTCATCCCGGGTCGCCGCCTTGCGGGAGCGGAACCCGATCTTCGGCAGCCGGCGCTGCAGCGGCATCTGGCCGCCTTCGAAGCCGACCTTGTGGAAGCCGCCGGCGCGCGCGTGCTGACCCTTCGTGCCGCGCCCGGCCGTCTTGCCCTGACCCGCGCTCGCACCGCGGCCGACGCGGGTTCGCGCCTTCTTGCTGCCGGGAGCCGGCTTCAGATCGTTCAACCGCACGTCAAGCCTCCTCTACCCGCACGAGATACGCGATCTTGTCGATCATCCCGCGGTTCTCCGGGGTATCCGCGACGACGACGCTCTGATGCCGGCGGCGGAGGCCGAGCCCCGCGAGGCACTCCGCGTGCCCGGGCTTGCGGCCGATCCGGCTCTTGAGCAGCGTCACCTTCAGGTTCTTTCGCTCCGCCACGGTGCACCTCAACCGAGAATCTCTTCGAGCGTCTTCCCGCGCTTCGCGGCGATCGCGTGCGGCGACCGCATCGACGTCAACGCGTTCATCGTCGCCCGCACGACGTTGATCGGGTTCCGCGAGCCGTAGCTCTTCGCGAGCACGTTGCGCACGCCGGCGCACTCGAACACGGCGCGCATCGCGCCGCCCGCGATGATGCCCGTGCCGTCGCGCGCGGGCTGCATGAACACGCGCGTCGCGCCGTGCTGGCCGTGCAGCTCGTACTGCAGCGTGTCCTTCTTCAGGTGCACGGTCTTCAGGTTCTTGCGCGCGGCCTGCATCGCCTTCTGGATCGCGAGCGGCAGCTCGCGCGCCTTGCCGTACCCGTAGCCGACCCGGCCGTTGCCGTCGCCGACGACGGTGAGCGCCGTGAACCCGAACTGCCGGCCGCCCTTGACGACCTTCGCGACGCGGTTCACCGCGACGAGCTTCTCTTGAAATTCCTCAACGTTTGCCATCGATCCCGTCCGGAGGCCGCCCGAGCCTCAAAACTGCAAACCTGCCTCGCGCGCGGCGTCCGCGAGCGCCTTGACGCGTCCGTGATACTTGAAGCCCGACCGATCGAACGCGACCTCGGTGATGCCCTTCTCTTTCGCCCGCTCCGCGAGCAGCCGGCCGACGGCCGCGGCCGCGTCCTTGTTGCCGGTCTTCGCGAGCGTCGTCTTGAGCTCCTTCACGAGCGTCGACGCGCTGACGAGCACCTTGCCGCCCGCAGGCTCGACGATCTGCGCATAGATATGCCGCGGCGTGCGGTGGACGCACAGCCGGTTCTTGCCCGACAGCGCGATCCTCGCGCGGCCGCGCGCGGCACGCCTCTGCCGCCGAGTCTTCTTGTCCAACCCTGCCATGGCCGCCTACTTCTTCTTAGCTTCCTTCAACACCACGCGCTCGCCCGAGTAGCGCACGCCCTTGCCCTTGTACGGCTCGGGCGGCCTGAAGCGCCGGAGCTCCGCGGCGACCTGACCGACGCGCTGCCGGTCGATACCCTTGACGACGATCTCCGTCTGGCTCGGCGTCTCGATCGTGATGCCGTCGGGCACCGCGTACTCGATCGGATGCGAGAAGCCGAGCGTCAGGTTCAGCTTCTTGCCCTGCGCCTGCGCGCGATAGCCGACGCCGACGAGCTCGAGCTTCCGCTCGAAGCCGTTCGTGACCCCCGTGACCATGTTCTGGATCAGCGCTCGGGTCGTCCCGGCCATCGCGTTCGCGACCCGGTTCTGCGAGCGGACACTGACCTGGACCGCGCCGTCGGCCTGCGACACCTCGATCTCGGGCCGCAGGGCCATCGACAGGGAGCCTTTCGGGCCCTTCACGGTCACCGAGCCGTTCGCCACCTCGACGGTGACTCCCTTCGGGAGGGTGACCGGACGTTTCGCTACTCTAGACATCGCACTCTATCGTTCGTTTCGGGGCGGGGCGACTTTTCGCACGTCCCGCCGGTTTGCGCGCATCACGAAACGATGCACAGCACCTCGCCGCCGTGCCCTTCGGCGCGCGCCTGGCGATCCGTCATGACGCCTCGCGACGTCGACACGATCGCGATACCGAGCCCGCCCTGCACCTTCGGCAGCTCCGCGGCCCCCTTGTAGATGCGCAGCCCCGGGCGGCTCACCCGCTCGATCCGCTCGATGACCGGACGGTCCTGGTAGTACTTCAGCCGGACGGTCAGGGTCGGCTTCGCCGGCTCCGACTCGTCGACCTCGAAGCCCGCAATGTAGCCCTCGGCCTCGAGGACCTTGGCGATCGCAACCTTCTGGCGCGACGAAGGCATCGACACCGATTCCTTGCGCGCAGCCTGTCCGTTGCGGATGCGCGTCAAAAAGTCGGCGATCGGATCAGTCATGCTCATCGGCGTACTCCGGTTCTCACCAGCTCGCCTTCGACAGGCCCGGGATCTCGCCGCGCATCGTCGCCTCGCGGAGCTTGTTCCGGCCGAGCCCGAAGCGGCGATAGAACCCGTGCGGCCGCCCGCTGATCGCGCAGCGATTGCGCACGCGCACGGGGCTCGCGTCCCGCGGCAGCTGCTGCAGGCGCATCTGAGCGGCGAGCTTCTGCTCGTCCGTCGAACGCGGGTCGCGGATGATCCTCTTCAGCTCCGCGCGCTTCGCCGCGTACTTCTGCACGGTCTTCATGCGCCGCTCGTTCTTGATGATGGTCGATTTCTTGGCCATAGGATCGGACTCCAGTCCCTTACGACCGCAGCGGGAAGTTGAACGCCTCGAGCAGCGCGCGGCCCTCCTCGTCCGTCCGCGCAGTCGTCGTGATCGCGATATCCATGCCCCGCACCGCGTCGATCTGGTCGTAGTTGATCTCGGGGAAGATGATCTGCTCGCGGATGCCGATGTTGTAGTTGCCCTGGCCGTCGAACGCGCGCGCCGAGAATCCGCGGAAGTCGCGGATGCGCGGGATCGCGATGTTGATCAGCCGATCGAGGAACTCGTACATCCGTTCGCGACGCAGCGTGACCTTGCAGCCGATCGGGAAACCCTCGCGAACCTTGAAGCTCGCGACCGAGACGCGGGCCTTCGTCGGCACGGCCTTCTGGCCCGTGATCCGGGCGAGGTCGTTCATCGCGTTCTCGAGCACCTTGCGATCGGCAAGCGCCTCGCCGACACCCATGTTCACGGTGACCTTGACGAACCGCGGCACGGCCATCGGGTTCTTGACGCCGAGCCGCTCCATCAGCTGCGGAACGACCGTCGTCTTGTAGTATTCCTGTAGTCTGCTCATATCCGTGTGCCCATTCAGGCGTCCACGACCTCGTTATTGGACTTGAAGTAGCGCACCTTGCGCCCGTCCGCGAGCACACGAAAGCCGACACGGTCGCCCTTCTGGGTCGCGGGGTTCCAGAGCATCACGTTCGAGACGTGGATCGGCGCTTCCTTCTCGATGATCCCGCCCGGCACGCCGCGCGCCGGATTCGGCCGCTGATGCCGTTTCACGACGTTCACGTTCTCGACGACGACGCGATCGTCGCCGAGCACGCGCGTGACGACGCCTCGCCGACCCTTGTCGCGTCCCGCGATGACGATGACCTCGTCGCCCTTCCTGATGCGCTTCATCGTCCTGCCCTACAGCACTTCCGGTGCCAGCGAGATGATCTTCATGAACCGGCTCGTGCGGAGCTCCCGCGTGACCGGTCCGAAAATGCGCGTGCCGATCGGCTCGAGGCGGTTGTTCAAGAGCACGGCCGCATTGCCGTCGAACCGGATTGCCGAGCCGTCCGGGCGGCGAAGACCCTGCTTCGTGCGCACGACGACCGCGTTGTAGATCTCGCCCTTCTTCACGCGGCCGCGCGGAATCGCGTCCTTGATCGTGACCTTGATCACGTCGCCGATCCGAGCGTAACGGCGTTTCGAGCCGCCGAGCACCTTGATGCACATCAGCTGCCGGGCGCCGGAGTTGTCGGCCGCGGCCAATACCGTCTGCGTCTGAATCATCGCTCGATCCTCTAATTAGCCGCCTCGTCCGCCTGCGCCGCGTCGCTCTGCGGCGCCTCGGCCGTCCGGGCGCGGCTCACGATCTCGACGACGCGCCAGGACTTGCGCTTCGACAGCGGCCGGCACTCGCTGATCGCGACCACGTCGCCCGTCCGGCACGCGTTGTCCTCGTCGTGCGCCATGATCTTCGTCGTGCGGCGAATGTACTTGCCGTATATCGGGTGCTTGATCAGGCGCTCGACCGCGACCGTGACGCTCTTGTTCATCTTGTCGCTGACCACGCGGCCGACGACCTTCCGGGCCGTCTTCTGGCCCGTGCCCGCCGCTTCGCCGCCGGTATTCTCCGCCGCGCTCATGCCGTCTCACCCTTCTGGCGTGCCCGCTCCGCGAGCACCGTCTTGATCCTTGCGATGTCCTTGCGCACCTTGCCGTGCTGATCCGGCTTCGCACCCTGCCCGGTTTGAGCCTGGATCCGCAGATTGAACTGCTCTCGCCGGAGCTTCAGGAGCTCCTCGACGAGGCTCTCATCCGTCATGCTGCGCAGTTCCTTGGCCTTCATCACGACACCTGGCGCTCCACGATGACCGTCTTCACCGGCAGCTTCGCCGCGGCGAGCCGAAACGCCTCGCGGGCAATGTCGGGGCTGACGCCCGTGATCTCGTACAGCATCCGGCCCGGCTGGATCTGTGCGACCCAGTACTCGACGTTGCCCTTGCCCTTGCCCTGGCGCACCTCGAGCGGCTTCTTCGTGATCGGCTTGTCCGGGAAGACCCGGATCCAGATCTTGCCGCCGCGCTTCACGTAGCGGGTCATCGCGCGCCGCGCGGCCTCGATCTGGCGCGCCGTGAGCTGCCCGCGGGTAACGGCCTTGAGGCCATAGTCGCCGAAGCTCACGGCGTTGCCGCGGGTCGCGAGGCCCGTATTCCGGCCCTTGAACTGCTTTCTGAATTTCGTTCGCTTAGGTTGCAGCATGGCAGCCCCTCAATCCCGCGCCGTCAGGCCTGCGCCTGCGCGCGCGGCGCTTCGGCGGCTTCCTGCTTCGGCTCGCCGAAGTCGAAGACCTCGCCGCGGAAGATCCAAACCTTCACGCCGATCACGCCGTACGTCGTACGCGCCTCGGCGAACCCGTAATCGATGTCCGCGCGGAACGTGTGCAGCGGCACGCGGCCCTCGCGGTACCACTCCGAGCGCGCGATTTCGGCGCCGTTCAGCCGACCGGATACCTGGACCTTGATGCCCTCGGCCCCGAGCCGCATCGTGTTCGTCACGGCCCGGCGCATCGCGCGCCGGAACTGCACGCGGCGCTCGAGCTGCTGCGCGATGCCTTCGGCGACGAGCTGCGCGTCGAGCTCGGGCTTCCTGATCTCGGAGATATTGAGCCTCACGTCGGCGAGCGGCATGCCGAGCAGCTTCGCCACGTCAGCGCGAAGCTTCTCGATGTCCTCGCCCTTCTTGCCGATCACGATGCCCGGCCGCGCCGTGTGTATCGTGATGTTCGCCTTCTTCGCCGGCCGCTCGATGTAGATGCGGCTCACCGACGCGTCTTTCAGCTTTTCCTTCAGAAAAACGCGGACCTTGTGATCCTGCTCGACGTACTTCGGAAACGTCTGCGGATCCGCATACCACTTCGACAGCCACTCACGCGTGATGCCGAGGCGAATTCCGATCGGATTTACCTTTTGGCCCATGACTTACTCGTCCGCCACTCGAATCGTGATGTGGCTGTTGCGCTTCAAGATTCTGTTGCCCCGGCCCTTCGCGCGCGCCCGGTAGCGCGTGAAGAACGGCGCGCCGTTGACCTCGACGACGGCGACCTTGAGCTCGTCGATGTCCGCGCCGTGATTGTGCTCGGCGTTCGCGATCGCCGACTCGAGCACCTTGTGCACGAACCGAGCGGCCTTCTTGCGGCTGAACCGCAGGATGTCGATGGCCTGCCCGACGGGCTTGCCCCTGATCTGATCCGCGACGAGGCGGCATTTCTGCGGAGAAATGCGCGCGTATCGCAGTGTCGCCGCAACCTGCATCGATCCTTACTCCAAATCCTCGCTCGATGTTCCGGAGACGGCTTCACTTGCTGATTTCGCGGACGCTCCCGCGCAGGGCCGCGCGCGAGCGCGCCGCCGGGGCGGTGTCCGAAATCAGCATGTGAAGGCGGCTCCGAAACATTCCATCCAACCCCTACTTGGACTTCCGGTCCCCGGAGTGCCCCTTGAACGTGCGCGTGATCGCGAACTCGCCGAGCTTGTGACCGACCATGTTCTCGGAGATCAGCACCGGCACGTGCTGGCGTCCGTTGTGCACGGCGATCGTCAACCCGACCATGTCCGGGATGATCATCGAGCGGCGCGACCAGGTCTTGATCGGCCGGCGGTCGTTGGTGGCCACCGCCTTCTCGACTTTCTTCAACAAGTGCAGGTCGACGAACGGACCCTTTTTGATCGAACGTGGCATGTGCTCTTCCGACTGCTCGGCGCCGCTACCGGACGCCGGACCCTGGAACCTTCCTACTTCACTTCTGCTTGCGGCCGCGAACGATCATCGCCTGCGTCCGCTTGTTCTTCCGCGTCTTGTAACCCTTCGTCGGCACGCCCCACGGCGAAACCGGATGGCGGCCGCCCGACGTCCGGCCCTCGCCGCCGCCGTGCGGATGGTCGACCGGGTTCATCGCGACACCGCGCACGGTCGGCCGGATGCCGCGCCAGCGCTTCGCGCCCGCCTTGCCGAGCTTGCGCAGGTTGTGCTCGTTGTTCCCGACCTCGCCGATCGTCGCGCGACAGTTCACGTGCACCTTACGCATCTCGCCCGAGCGGAGCCGGACGGTCACGTAGGCCCCCTCGCGGGCGACGACCTGCGCGGAGGCGCCGGCGCTGCGCGCAAGCTGGGCGCCCTTGCCGGGCTTCAACTCCACGCAGTGCACCTGCGTGCCGACCGGAATGTTCTTGAGCGGCAGCGCGTTGCCCGGCTTGATCGGCGCATCGGAGCCCGACTGGATCGGGTCGCCGACGGCAACCCGCTGCGGCGCGAGGATGTACCGCCGCTCGCCGTCCTGATACACGACGAGCGCCAGGTGCGCGCTGCGGTTCGGATCGTACTCGAGCCGCTCGACCCGGCCGGGGATACCGTCCTTGTCGCGCCGGAAATCGACGATCCGGTAATGCCGGCGGTGACCGCCGCCGCGATGCCGCGTCGTGATCCGGCCCTGATTGTTGCGGCCGCCCGTCTTCGGCAGCGGCACGACGAGCGCCTCGTGCGGAGGCCCCTTGTGCAGCTCGTCGTTGACGACGCGCACCGTGAAGCGCTGCCCGGCGGACGTGGGTTTGAGCTTGCGTAGCGCCACTTCGTTCCCTCCCGCGCCCCTATTCCGCGCCGATGAAGTCGAGATCGTGGCCCGGGGCGAGGCGCACGTACGCCTTCTTCCAGTCGGACCGCCGCCCCCGGCGCATGCCGAAGCGCTTGGACTTGCCGCGGACGCGCGTCACCGTCACCCGATCGACCTTCACGTCGAACAGGAACTCGACCGCCCGCTTGACCTCGGCCTTCGTCGCGTCCGTACGGACCTTGAAGACGACCTGATGGTCGCGGTCGCCCGCCGCCGTGGTCTTCTCAGAGACATGCGGACCGACGATGACCTGGGTCAGCCGCTCCTTCGAATGCAGCGCGCTCATGCCAACCGTCCCTCGAGAAACTTCGCGGCGGCCGCCGTCATGACGACCCGCTCGGCGCCGACGAGACTGACCGGATCGACCTTGCTCGCCTCGAGCACGTCGACATCGGGGAGATTGCGGACCGCAAGCCACAGGTTCGCGTCGAAACCCTCGACGACGATGAGGCCGCGGTCGACGCCGAGCTCGCCGAGCTTCCGTACGGCCTCCTTCGTCTTCGGCGCGTCGACCGTGAACGCGTCGACCAGCAGGAGGCGCTCCTGACGGAGCAACTCGGACAGCACGGAGCGCAGCGCGCCCCGGTACATCTTTCGGTTGACCTTCTGATCGAAATTCCGCGGGCGCGCCGCGAACGCGCGGCCGCCGCCGACCCAGATCGGGCTCCTCGTCGAGCCGTGCCGAGCGCGGCCCGTGCCCTTTTGACGCCACGGCTTCGAGCCGCCGCCGCGAACCTCGGCGCGCGTCTTCTGCGCCTTGGTCCCCGCGCGGGCGCTCGCGAGATACGCGACGACCACCTGATGAACGAGCGGCTCGTTGAACGGCGCCGCGAACGACGCGTCGGCGAGCTCGATCGATTCGCCGTTACCGTGCAGTGTGACCTTCATTTCCCGTCTCGCGGCTTGCCAGCCTTGACCGCCGGCCGGATCAGGACGCGCCCCGAGACGGAGCCCGGTACGGCACCCTTCACGAGGAGCAGATTGCGCTCCACGTCGACACGCACGACCTCGAGGTTCGACTGCGTCGTGCGCTTCGCGCCCATATGGCCGGCCATCCTCTTACCCTTGAACACGCGGCCGGGCGACTGGTTCTGACCGATCGAGCCCGGCACCCGGTGTGAAATCGAGTTGCCGTGCGACGCGTCCTGCGAATTGAAGTTGTGCCGCTTGATCGTGCCCGCGAAGCCCTTGCCCTTCGACGTGCCCGTGACGTCGACGAGCTGACCGGCGGCGAAAAGATCGACCTTGATCTCGGCGCCCGCGGCAAGCTCCTCGCCCTCGCCGTCGTCGAGGCGAAACTCCCAGAGTCCCTCGCCCGGCTCGACCTTCACCGCCGCGAAGTGCCCCGCCTGGGGCTTCGCGAGCCTGCTCGGGCGCGCCCGGCCGACGGTGACCTGCACGGCACGGTACCCGTCGCGCTCCGGCGTCTTCAGCATCGTGACTCTGTTCGGAAGGGCTTCGATCACGGTAACCGGGATCGATTCGCCGGACTCCGTGAAAATGCGGGTCATACCGCACTTGCGGCCCACTAGACCGATAGGCATTTTGCGTTCCTCTGTATCCGCACCGACTGCGTCGGCCGGCGCTTCAGCCAGCGCGTCGTTCGCGCGCTGGCACCCGAAAACAAGCACGCCCGCCCAGACAAGGATGGGAGACGTGGTGATTGCTTGCCGCCCGGTCCGGGCGGCGGCCGGAGCACTCGAAGCGCCCGGCTCGCGTCAGACGGGACGACCCGGAGGCCTCCGGGCTTTCCCCCTGTGACCGACAAGTAGCCGGCAATTATAGCACCGAGTCTTGCCGGAAAAAGGGGTCAGAGCCCTTTTTTCGCGTGCTTCGTCCGCCGTTCTCGGGGCGCCGGTGAGAAAAGGGGTCTGACCCCTTTTTCCGCCGCGGCGTTCCGTGACCTCAGTTCAGCTTGATCTGCACGTCGACGCCGGCCGGAAGCTCGAGCTTCATCAGCGCGTCGACGGTCTTGTCCGTCGGATCGATGATGTCCATCAGCCGCTTGTGGGTCAGCAGCTCGTACTGATCCCGCGCGTCCTTGTCGACGTGCGGGGAGATCAGCACGGTGTAGCGCTCGACCTTCGTCGGCAGCGGGACCGGCCCGCGGACCGTTGCGCCGGTCCGCTTGGCCGTGTCGACGATCTCACGTGCGGACTTGTCGATCAGGCGGTGATCGAAAGCCTTGAGACGGATACGGATGTTCTGATTCGCGGCCATCGGGGCTTACTCGAGGATCTTCGATACGACGCCGGCGCCGACGGTGCGGCCGCCTTCGCGAATCGCAA